>DASVRN010000083.1:0-24133 GCA_036388595.1 Chloroflexia bacterium | reverse complement strand
CGGATTTGTTGGATACCTTCTAAATCCGAATTCCGCAATCCCAATTCCCAAATCTCAAACCCCAAATCCCTTCTGGAAGACCTCACCGATGTGCGCCGCGCCCCACAGGAGCATGGCGAGGGCGAACATACCCATGCCGATTATCATCGCCCAGAGCATGCAGGCGGCACCCAGGCGCGTGTCGTAGCTCACACCTGGGCCAGCGGGACGCTCCACTACCTCTACCGGCTGCTCGCTGGTGTTACCTTCGTCAATCCTGCGCGTATCAGTTGCCATGCGCTCTCCTCGGTGTCGTGTGAGTTTATTTGAAAGAGTATAGCAGAGAAACGTGAAACGGGGTAGGTTTGCTGAAACGTGGTTCTGAAACGTGAAACGTGAAACGTGAAACGTGAAACGTGATGCGTCTGGTGGTATTTGGTACGTGAATACGACTTTGGTGCTGTTGCAGAACCCTGCTCCCCCTGTCATCCTGAGCGTAGCGAAGGATCTCAAGAAGGTGAGTAGGGATGGTGCTGAACGACAGGAACGAGGGTGTTACAATCCAACTATCGAGAGGGCCAACATCTGAGATCCTTCGCTACGCTCAGGATGACAGGGCGAGCGGGGTTCCACTCAAGGATTAGAGCCGTATCCACGAACCCTGTTTAGCAAACCGCATCACGTTTCACGTTTCACGTTTCAGCTTGACCAGCGTCGGGTCTATGCTCGCAACGGTGGGGCGGCCTGAGAGGGCCATGGCGTTGCGGATTTCGCGGCGGAGTAGCTCTAGCACGCGGGTAGCGCCTTCCGCGCCGCCGACTGCCAGGCCGTACATGTAGGGGCGGGCGATGAGCGTGGCTTTCGCGCCGAGAGCCAGGGCTTTCAGCACGTCGGTGCCGCGCCGGATGCCGCCGTCAACTAGCACCTCGGCCCGGCCATCTATAGCCTCTACCACTTCGGGCAGGGCCGCTATGCCGGAATCTACCGAGTCGAGCTGCCGTCCTCCGTGATTGCTGACGATT
The DNA here is from genome assembly GCA_036388595.1 of Chloroflexia bacterium. Lineage (GTDB taxonomy): Bacteria > Chloroflexota > Chloroflexia > QHBQ01 > JADMIH01 > JADMIH01. Next base: position 23,132 of record DASVRN010000083.1, on the reverse strand, counting down.
ATGCCTTGCGCGCCGTGTTCGATACCGAGGCGGGCGTCCTCCCCGGTCAGTATGCCTTTGAGGACCACCGGCAGGCTGCTGAGGGAGGCGAGCCAGTCCACGTCGTTCCAGGTGAGGGAAGGGTCCCACTTGGAGGCGATGTACTTGCCCAGGCCCGACTCGTCGCCCGCTATACCAATAGGCATGTGGTCCAGGTTGGTAGCGGCGAAGTTCGCCAGCGGGTACGGGAAGGTAAAGGCGTTGCGCACGTCACGCTCGCGGTTGCCTATCATCGGCACGTCCACGGTGAGGCAGAGGGCCTTGTACCCGGCGGCCTCGGCGCGCTGCACCAGGCTGCGGGTCACCTCGCGGTCGGCGTAGACGTAGAGTTGGAACCACTTGGGGGCGTCCGGCTCGACCGCCGCCACGTCCTCCATGCTGGTGGTGGAGACGGTGGAGAGCACCATGATGGTGCGGGCGGTCGCGGCGGCGCGGGCGGTGGCACTCTCTCCCAGGTCGCAGCAGAGGCGGTGCCCGGCGGCGGGGGCGAGCAGCACCGGCATGCTCACGGGCGTACCCAGCACCGTGGTGGAGCAGTCTACGTCGCTCACGTCCACCAGCACGCGGGGCCGCAGGATGATGCGCTCAAAATCGACCCGGTTGCGGCGCAGGCTGACCTCGTCGTCCGCCCCACCTGAGATGAAGTCGAACGCTGACGGCTCCAGAACCTCGCGGGCCAGGGCTTCAAGCTCTAGCAGATTGGTGAATTGTTGCATTGGGCTGTCTGACATGGCATTATTATGCCTTACTCTGTGGCTTGGACGGAAAGCACCTGGCTAGGACGCAATATCGAAGATGCTCGGCCATATCAAACGTCCATGCGGGTGCTCGCCCGATTGGGTGCGTGCATAGTACTCGTCAAACGGGCTGGGGACCAGGGGATAGGCCATAGCCGCGTCGTACGTGTGGCCCTGTGGCGCGCCGAACTCGGCAAAGGCGGGCGTGCTGCCGGAGAATTGGTGCAGCGGCAGGGTAATCTCCTCCGGCGGGGAACCACCCTCCTTGCCCCTGTTGTATAGCGCCGCGACCATTGCCCGTGCCACCTGTGCCTCCGCTGCAAGGAAGACCAGCACATCGCCCAGCCTGTCGGCACGCACTCTCACGTAACCCACAACTTGCTCGTCCTGTAAGAAGACCAACGTCTCGATTGTCCGCACGGGGCTGAGCCAGTCCAGCAGCGCCGTGCCTGGGTCCAGCGAGAAGTCCACAAGGCGCTCCTCCCGCGACCACAGGCTATGCAACGATGGCACGTCCTGCGGCTCCGGCACTCGCATCGTAAGGCTGACAGCATTGGCGAGCAGGGAGGCAAATGCGTCACCCTCGGTGGGCAGCTTGAGAGTCGAATTGCCGTAAGCACGCACTTTGTAGCCCAGGCGCGGGTAATAAGTGGGGTGGCCGACGAGAAAGCTAAACTTGTAGCCCTTGGCCCGCGCTAGCTCGTGTCCTTCGCGGATGAGCCTGCCGCCGATGCCCTGCTTCTGGTACGTGGGATGCACGGCGATGGGAGCGAGGCTCACCACGGGCACGCTCTCCCCCAGCACCTGGATGTTGTAGGGGGAGAAGAGGACGTGGCCCACAAGTCGCCCTTCTATTTCGGCCACCAATGATAGGTCGGGATCGAACTGCGCGCGGTTGCGGAGTAGGGTGACAATCAGGGCTTCGGCGGCACGGTTGTCGAATGCCCGCACGTTCACATCAGCAATAGCGGCGTAGTCGTGGACGGTTTCGGCGCGGATTGCTAGACCTTTGTTCATTGCTCCTCTTGTTCCAGCCAGAGCTTACGACAAGCTCTGGCTGTCTCGAAACCTCCGGGTACATATGGCAGCGACCGAACTCCCTTCTGTCATCCTGAGCGCAGCGAAGGATCTCAGATGTTGGCCCGTCTGACAGGGTGAATCTTCGGCACCACTGTTCTCTACATTCAACAGCCGCCCTACTCACCTTCTTGAGATCCTTCGCTGCGCTCAGGATGACAGAAGGGAAGATGGTCCTGCTATCCGACTATGGCACTGGCCTAACTCCATCCAGCGCAGTATTGACACCCCCATACAGCCACCGTATAATACCCCCACAACCGCACACACAACAAGGCTACGATGGAGAAGAGTAGGAGCCTACCTACCGAGGCAGAGAGGAGGGGTCACCGGCTGAAAGCCCCTCGCGGAAAAAGGCCCGAACGTCGCTCCGGAGCACGTGGGTGAACAGGCTGCGGCCTCTCAGCCCATGCGGGACGCGCCCGATACAGCGCACGATGAGGGTGGCTTCTGAAACGTGAAACGTGAAACGTGAAGTCACTGAAGCAAGGTGGTACCACGGAAGCATGTCCTTTCGTCCTTGGCGGGGCGGAGGGATTTTTTATTTGGTGCAAGCTACGGTTTGGTGGCTAGGCGATGGAACTCATACGCTTCGATACAATTGAAGAGTTCTACAGGAGGGCGGAGCCGTTCCTTTTGGAGCGCGAGGCCGAGCACAACCTGATCCTGGGCATCTGCACTCTGCTGATGCGCTACCCTGAGCGAGTCGAGCACCAGCCGTATATGGCGTGCGTGGAACAGGAGGGGAATGTAGTAGCCGCCGCTTTTATGGGGCCGCCCAACAACCTGGTCTTGTCGTATCCGGCGGCACCGGAGGCCCTTCTGCTCGTAGCGCGTGACGTTTACGGCGCATATAAGACGCTACCGGGTGTGATAGCCTCGGTGCCCTTCAGCAAGACATTTGCCGAGGAGTGGCAGCGATTGAGCGGCCAGACTTACCGGCGCACAATGGCACAGCGGATATACCAACTTGAAAAGGTAAACCCGGTGGCGGGCGTGCCGGGCCACATGCGCAAGGCTACCGGGGAAGACAGGGAGTTGCTACACAGGTGGCTGGCCGAGTTCAACAAAGAGGCGCTCGGAGAGACCGACACATCTTTGCTCGACCATATGGTAGACCGCTTTCTGCATTCGGAGACGCAGGGGCTTTACCTCTGGGAGGACGGGCAGCCTGTCTCTATGTCGGGGTACAGCAGGCCCACACCCAACGGTATTGTGGTCGTGGACGTATACACCCCACCGGAGCACCGGGGCAAGGGTTACGCAAGCGCCAACGTGGCAACCATGAGCCAGATGCTGCTCGACAGGGTCCGCAAATACTGCTTCCTGTACACCGACCTGGACAACCCGACTACCAACCACATCTACCAGGCGATGGGCTACAAGCCTGTCTGCGATGCCGATGTGCACAAATTCGAGAAGCTGGAACCGTAGATATGTACATAGTTCAAGACGATTGTAGGGGCAGGCCCCCGTGCCTGCTCTGGTGATAATCTCATGAAGGGCAGGCCCCCGTGCCTGCCCCTACAAACCCTGTCTCGATAGTTTTGAAATGTGCTCTAACTGAGCCGAAGGGTCACATCAAGCTGAACGCAAAGGGAGGGAATTAAGATGACCGACATACAAGACAAACCCACAAGCGAAGAGCAACAAGCCGGTATGGCGAAAGCCTACAGCCACGAGGCGGTGGAGGGCCGCTGGTACGACTGGTGGGAGCAGCAGGGCTACTTCACGGCCGAGCGCGACCCCAATCGCAAGCCCTTCACCATCATCATGCCCCCGCCCAACGTGACGGGCGAATTGCACATGGGCCACGCTCTCACCAACGCGGTGGAGGACATCCTCATCCGCTGGCGGCGCATGCAGGGCTACGAGGCGCTCTACCTGCCGGGCGAGGACCACGCCGGTATATCGGGGCAGTACGTGGTGGAGAAGGAGCTTGCAAAGGACGAGCTTTCCCGCCACGACCTGGGCCGCGAGAAGTTCCTGGAGCGCGCCTGGGAGTGGATGAACGAGTACCGCCCGCGCATACGCTACCAGCTACGCCGCCTGGGGGCCTCCTGCGACTGGTCGCGCGAGCGCTTCACCCTGGACCCCGGCCCCGTGAACGCCGTGCGCACCGTGTTCAAGCGCCTCTACGACAAGGGCCTCATCTACAAGGGCGAGCGCATAGTGAACTGGTGCCCCCGCTGCATGACCACCCTCTCCGACCTGGAAGTGGAACTGGAGGAGGAGCAAGGCCACCTCTGGACCCTGCGGTACCCTCTCGCGGGCGACCCCACCCAGGGCATCGAAGTAGCCACCACTCGCCCCGAAACGATGCTGGGCGACACCGCCGTGGCCGTACACCCCGACGACGAGCGTTGGCAGCACCTCATCGGCAAAGAAGTGATACTGCCCATCATGGAGCGTCCACTCCCCATCGTGGCAGATGAAGGCGTGGACAAGGAGTTCGGCACCGGCGCGGTGAAGATCACCCCCGGCCACGACCCGCTCGACTTCGAGATAGGCCAGCGGCACAACCTGCCCGTAATCAACCTGCTGAACCAGGACGGCACGCTCAACCACAACGCGGGCCTGTACGCCGGGCTTGGCGTGGAGGAGGCGCGCGCCGGGGTGTTGAGGCAGCTAGAGGACGAAGGCTACCTGCTCAAGACCGACCCCCACACCCACAGCGTACCCCACTGCGAGCGGTGCGGCACCGTGCTCGAACCCATTGTTTCGGACCAGTGGTTCGTGAAGATGCAGCCCCTGGCCGCGCCTGCCATAGAGGTGGTGCGCAAGGGCGAGATTCGCATCGTGCCGGAGCGCTTCACAAAGGTGTACTACCACTGGATGCAGAACATCCGCGACTGGCCCATCTCCCGCCAGCTTTGGTGGGGGCACCGCATCCCGGTGTTCTACTGCGATAACGGGCACCAGTTCGCCTCGACCGAGGAGAAGCCCGCCGCCTGCGAGACCTGCGGCAGCGCCAACCTGCGCCAGGACGAGGACGTGCTCGACACCTGGTTCTCCAGCGGCCTGTGGCCCTTCAGCACGCTCGGCTGGCCGGAGGAGACAGAGGACTTCAAGTACTTCTACCCGACCGACGTGATGGAGACCGGCTACGACATACTCTTCTTCTGGGTGGCCCGCATGATCTTCCAGGGGCTGGAGCACACCGGCAGGATACCCTTCCACACGGTGTACCTGCACGGCCTTGTCAGAGATGAGTCCGGTCGTAAGATGAGCAAGTCGTGGGGCAACGTGGTGGACCCCATCGGGCTGGCCGACCGTTACGGCTCCGACGCCCTGCGCATGTCGCTCATCACCAACTCCTCTCCAGGCAACGACCAGAAGTTCAGCGACCAACGCACCGAACAAGCCGGACACTTCGCCAACAAGCTCTGGAACGCGACGAGGTTCGTGCTGTCGCAGGCGACGGACGATGGACGATGGACGATGGACGATGGAAACAATCCAAAATCCAAAATCCAAAATCCAAAATCGCTAGCCGACCGCTGGATTCAGAGCCGGTACAGCCGCACTGTGTCCCAGGTGACGCAGATGCTGGACGACTACCAGCTTGGGGAGGCGGGCAAGGTGTTGCAGGAGTTCGTGTGGAGCGAGTACTGCGACTGGTACATCGAGGCGGCGAAGGGTGCGCTGCGTAGCGAGGACGCAGAGACGAGGCAGACCACGTTGGCGGTGGCCCGCACGGTGCTCGACGGCATCCTGCGGCTGCTACACCCCTACATGCCCTTTGTCACCGAGGAGCTATGGCAGAACCTGCACGGCTGGCCGTCGCGGGACGAGTCGCTGGACAGGCGGGAGCAGAGCATTATCGTGGCGGAGTGGCCCGCGCCCCTGTCTACTGGCGACGAGGCCGAGCGAGACTTTGACACGGTGATCGAGATCATCCGCCAGGTTCGCAACGCCCGCGCCGAGACGATCAAGGATGCGCCCGACAACCTCAAAGGCGAGATGGCGCGGCGCAGGATCGAAGCAACCATTGGTGCAGGCTCTCGCACGGCGATGTTGCAGCAGGAGGCCGACACACTGGCACGCCTGGCACAACTTGACGCTAACAAGCTCACCATCACCGAGCGCATCAGCCCTGAGCAGCGGCCCGAACAGGCCGCCACCCTGGTGATAGGCGAAATCGAGGTGGTGCTGCCGATGTCCGGTATGGTGGACACCGGGGCTGAGCGAAAGCGGCTGCAATCGGAGGCCGAGTCTGCACGGGCCGAAATAGAGCGCACCGAAGCGCTGCTCTCCAACGAGCAGTTCACCTCCCGCGCCCCCGCGCAAGTGGTAGAGCGCGAGCGTGCCAAGGTCGCAGCCGCCCACGAGAGGCTGGCGAAGCTAAGCGAACGCCTGGCGACGCTGTAGGGGGTTTGGGAATTGGGAATTAGGATTTCGGATTTGCTCGGATATCAACTAAATCCGAAATCCGAAATCCTAATTCCCAAATCGAGAGAAGCTATGGACTACACGTCGTTGTTCGGCAATCTGCCAGTGTTGGAGACGGAGAGGCTGCAACTGCGGACCTACACGCTTGAGGATGCAGAAGACCTATTTTCGTGGGCGTCCGACCCGCAGATGGCCGTACACACCGACTGGCAGCCGCATGCCAGCATCGAGGATAGCCGCGAGACGATCAGGAGGCGACTCCAGCGGTGCGCCGAAGGGCGGGCGGCGAGCTTCGCGGTTGTCTTGGAGGAAGAGGCCAGAGTAATCGGCAACATCTCCTTGATGCCGCAGTGGCGACAGGGTGCTGTGGGCATGGGGTACGATATCGGCAGGGCGTACTGGAACCGGGGCTACGCCACCGAAGCAGCCCGGTCAGCCATTGGTTACTGCTTCGACACCCTGGGCATGAACAGGGTAGAGGCCCTCTGCTATCCCGAAAACCAGGCTTCATTGCGTGTCATGCTCAAAGCAGGCATGGCGCACGAGGCCACCCTACGCGAGTACATGGTAATAAAGGGCGTTCACCGCGACCTGCATGTCTGCTCTATCCTGCGGCAAGAGTGGGCGGGTGAGAGCGCCCCGGCTGGCGAACAGGCCCCGAAGTCTTTGGGGCAGCCGGGTGGGGAGATAACCGGGCTTTTCGACCACTCCCTGGTGCTCGAAACCGAACGTCTGAAGCTGCGCCGTCTCAAAATGGAAGACGCAAACGACCTGTTTGAGTACGCCTCCGACCCGGAGGTGGCCCGCTACGTCATGTTCGAGCCATACCGGTCGCTGGACGATAGCCGGGCTTACCGGCACAGGGTGCTCTCGCGGCCGCCAGGCTCCGGCAGCATAACGTTGGGTATGGAGCACCGCGAGACAGGCAAGCTACTTGGCAGGATCGTCATCTTCCTCGACTCGGAGCACGACGCCAGGGGTGAGCTTGCCTATACGCTGAACAGGTCGTACTGGGGCCACGGCTACACGGTGGAGGCGGCCAAAGCCGTAATAGACCACGGGTTCCGGCACCTGCGCCTGCACCGCATCCAGGCCTCCTGCTTCCCGGAGAACGTTGCCTCAGCCCGCGTCCTGGATAAAATCGGCATGAGCTACGAGGGCACCCTTCGCCAGTACATGCTCATCAAAGGCGCGTACCAGGACCTCAAGATGTATTCCATACTGCGCTCTGAGTGGCCCAGCGGCGAGGGAGGTCTATAACACGTCTTTCCCAGCAGCTATCATACGCGTGGATATGAGGGACAATATTCCCCCTGTCATCCTGAACGCAGTGAAGGATCTCAAGAAGGTGAAGAGGGATGCCGTTGAACACTTCGCCTCCTGGTGCTGTCGGTCCAACAGACAGGTAGAGGCGACATCTTAGATCCTTCGCTACGCTCAGGATGACAGGGGGTATAGGGTATGCAACAAAGAATCAGCATGCCATTCACGTACCAACCTTAGCAAACCGCATCACGTTTCACGTTTCACGTTTCAGAGACCGTTCGCCTCTACATGATGTACAATGAGAGCCTACACCCTATATCGGTGCCTTCCTTGTTTGTAGCAAGGAGACCCTTTACCGGGTCTCAATGTTGCTTAACAACGGCTGGCAATGTCCGACAAACAATATGGAGAACCTGCATGATAGCCAAGAAATTTATCACCCTGCTCGCAATGGCAACCCTCTTGACGGTGCTTGCCGCCTGCGACGGGCAGCCTGCATCGCCCTCACCAACAGCCGTGTCTAACACCGGCACAGCTACCGCCCAGCCTAACGTGACTGTGACCCCAGGCACGCTGCTGACCTACAACATGAGTGGGGGCATCGCGGGCTTCAACACCACACTCGTGCTGGAGGACTCGGGCGACTACACGCTGACCGAACGGGACGGGCAGGCTACGACCGGCAAGGTAGAAGACGCGCTCCTCAACAAGATTAGGATGCAGCTTGACGCGGTGCGCAGCCTTCCCGCCCTCAAGGCGGAATACGACGAGGGCAACGTGTCCGACGATATCTACAGGACCGTCACCTTCGAGCGGAACGGCACGCCGACGACCGTTATGGTAGCCGATGTAGGCTCCGGCGATGACGTCCCCGCGCCGCTACTACAGCTAATCGCCTCGGTCAGAAGTGTGGCCGAGACGCCGTCGCCGTAGCAGGATACACACATGTTGGTGCCAGGTGGTCCGGCCGCTCCACGGTGGGCTACCTACGGCGTTGCGCTAGTTGGGTGGCAGTCACCATATCACCCAATGGGTGTATTGACGCCTCATTGTATCTGTGCTACAAAACTAGTGTCTCAAGGTGCGTCCACCAGCTATAGGAGTACACGTGATGCTATTTAAGCCCAAAATGACGAACCGCTCGTTGCGCCGTGCCGCCCTTATCACGTTGCTTGCTAGCCTGGTGCTTTCCTTCGTGGGGACTGGGACCGGCGTGCGGGCGCAGGGGCAGGCGTTGCGTATCGGGCCTATCACTAACCTGGCGATCGACAATAGCGGCTCGGGTTGGGCCTGGGCTGGTCCCGCTTCCCCGAACGAAGGCCCTAAGTTCTTGCGTATCTCGGGAGGCACATACCGGGCGCTGACGGTGAACGACCCGAACGCCGGAGAGCTTGTACGCGCCACCACCTCCGCCGCGGTTGATGATATAGAGCTTACCTCACGCGCGGGTGAGGGTTGGGCCATAGGTACGGGAGGTGGGACGCGCATCTGGCGACTGCAAGATGGCGTTTGGAGGAACTTCCAGCACAACCTCGGCCGCGAAGTCCTTCTGCGAGACCTGACGGTGAACAACGACGGCACGGACGGTTGGATCACCGGCTCCAGGCCCGATTTGAGCGGCGTGCTCCTGCGCCTGCGCGACGGGCAGTGGGTGGAGCAGACCCAAACTCCGGGCAACGAGCTTCGTTATGTGTCCATCAGCCCCAACGGCGTGCATGCCTGGGCTGTCGGCAACAGGGGCGGGCGGGCTTCAGACAGCGCCGCGTACCAGTGGGTGAACGGCGCGTGGGTCGTGCGCACCACCTTCCAGGGCAGGCCCGCCGCCATACCCCAGACCTTCGTTATCAACGCCCTGACCGTGGACGACAACGGCAACGGCTGGCTCCTCAACCCCCCGCCTCCGCAGGGCACCCGCGACACGTATATCACCCGCCTCACCGAGGAAGGTGTGGAGCAGGTGGTCGTGGACCTGCCCCTGACCACACGGGAGTCGGCCGGCATCGTGTCCGTCTACCTGCACGAGGTGGCGGTGAACGCTGTCGGCAATGGCTGGATCGCAGGCTCCGCGCGGGTGCAGACGGCGAATGGCGGCACTGAGACCCGCCCCGTGCTGGTAAGGGTGCTGGGTGACAAGTTCCAGGAGGTATCGACCGGTAGGCTGGGCATCCAACCCAGCCAGGAGGAGCCAGTTCGGCTGGGGATGTTCCCGCTAGAGATTACACCGGACGGCAGCCATACCTGGCTGGCAGCCTCGGAGAATCAGAAGTTCCTCAGGTTGTTCGAGGTGAGCGAGCCGTGGTTCCAGGCGTTGCCACCGTCCGCGGGCGCGCTTTCCGGCCCCGGCCACTGCTTCCAGGAATCGAGCTATTGCTTGAGAGGGGCCTTCGCCCGCTACTGGCATGCTAACGGTGGCGTGAGGCAGTTTGGCTTCCCCATCACCCCCGAAGTCACCGAGAGGCTGGGCGACAAGACGTATACGGTGCAGTACACAGAGCGCGCCCGCTTCGAGTACCACCCCGAGAACAAGCCGCCCAACGACGTGCTGCTGGGCCTGCTGGGTAACGTGCTGGCAGACCCGCGCCTGGGAGAAGACCCCTTCAAGCCGACGCCGCCCAGCAACGCACCCGGCTCCCGCTACTTCCCACAGACTGGGCATAACATCAACCCGCCCTTCCTGGCGCTGTGGGAGAGCAGAGGGGGCATGCCGGTGTTTGGCCTGCCCCGCTCCGAGGCCTTCGAGGAGAAAAGCACCCTAGACGGCAAAACGTACCTCGTCCAGTACTTCGAACGCAACCGCCTCGAATACCACCCGGAGAACCAGGGCACCGAGTTCGAGTTGCTCCTGGGCCTGCTGGGTCTGGAGCAGTTCGTCAAGACCTACGGTTACAGACCTTAGCTGAAACGTGAAACGTGAAACGTGATGCGGCTTGCTAAAGTTGGTTCGTGAGTGCCACCTTGCTGGCTTGACAGGACTCTGCTCCCCCTGTCATCCTGAGCGTAGCGAAGGATCTCAAGAAGGTTGTGTGTGGAGGCTGTTGAACGCCGAGCAACCAGGACAGGATGCTAACGGTTCAGCACACAGCTAGAAGAAGCATCTTAGATCCTTCGCTACGCTCAGGATGACAGGGGGGAGTATGGTCCTGTAGCACGAACTGCCCGGCATTCACGAACCAACTAACACAAGCCCCATCACGTTTCACGTTTCACGTTTCACGTTTCAGACCCCGGAGCGCCCATGTCGCTACAGAGCTACCTTGCCGCCGTGCCCAAGGCGGAGTTGCACGTACACCTGGAGGGGTCAATCTCTCCCGCCACGCTGCTGGTGCTGGCCGAGCGAAACGGGATCACGCTGCCCTCTAACACGGTTGAGGGGCTGCGTGAGTACTTCAGGTTCCGCGACTTCGACCACTTCATCCAGGTATACGGGGTGATCTCCCGCTGCCTCAAGACCGAGGCCGACTTCGAGTTGATAGCCTACGAGTTCGGCACCGAGATGGCCCGGCAGAACGTGCGCTACGCGGAAGTGACCTTCAGTTGCAGCTTCCACCATCACCAGGGCATGTCGGAAGAAGCCTATTTGGGCGGCCTGATGCGGGGTCGGGAGCGCGCCCGCAACGACTTCGGGGTGCACATCAACTGGGTGTTCGACATCGTCCGCAGCGTGACCGACCCCACCTTGAGGCCCAAGTACGCCGACTACACCACCAGTATCGCCATTGATAACATGAGCAACGGCGTGGTGGCACTGGGCCTGGGAGGCGGCGAGGTGGGCTACCCGCCGGAGATGTTCGTGAGCTACTTCGAGCGGGCGCGGAAGGCCGGGCTGCACAGCGACCCCCACGCGGGCGAGGTAGCCGGGCCTGAGAGCGTGTGGGGCGCGTTGCGGCTGCTGGGTGCCGAGCGAATCGGGCATGGCGTGCGCTCGATTGAGGACCCTGAGCTGGTGGAGTACCTGGCAGAGCACCAGGTGCCGCTGGAGGTGAACCCCACCAGCAACATCTACCTGGGAGTCTTCCCCAGCCTCCAGGCCCACCCGTTCCGCCGCCTGTACGAAGCCGGGGTGACCCTCACCGTCAACTCGGACGACCCGCCCCTCTTCAACACCACCCTCAACGACGAAGTGGCTCTGCTCGCCAGCGCGTTCAACTTCGACATCCCCACGATAGACAAACTGCTGCTCAACGGCATCCACCACAGCTTCTTGCCCCAGGCGCGCAAGCAGGAGATGGAGCAGGCGTTCAGGCGCGAGATGGCCGAGTTGAAGGCTGTGCATCTTGTCTAGACTGCGCTAAATTACGGGTCCATATGTCAGCACCAACACTCCCCCTTTGTCATTCCGAACGCAGTGAGGACATGTGGGTAGGGAAGACGTGGAATTGGAGCGGTAGAGTGGCGCTGGCCTAACATCGTGCCCGTTGCAACACTCTGCGACGTCCACCTGATTCCTCCCTGCGTTCGGAATGACAATACTACTCTTGGGTGCTCCAACCCCAGCATACTAGCTGCCGGAACAGACGGCAAACAAGCAAAGATCTGTCGAACTATACCCTCTCAGCCGGAACGTCTTATGTAGCCACCGCTTGCCATACGAGCAAATACAGCTACATGGGAGGCCCTTCCGATGTGCATGCCCGTGCAAACTGCTGACGTACCCATCGCCAAAGAGATTACCGAGGCGGTGCTGGCTGCCATCTGGAACGAGCAGGCACCCCTACGAGGCCCCATGTGGGACTGTCAGGGCAACCCGGTGGCGGTCGTCTATCGTGGGCGGTGGACGGCGGGAAGCGGGCCTGACTTCGAGGGCGCGATGCTGGCGATGGGGGAGAGCGGCACCCTGGCGAACGGCTCCGTCGAGATGCACTTGCGTTGCGGCGACTGGTGGGCGCACGGGCACCACACTGACCCCCGCTACAACTCGGTGGCCCTGCACGTCGTCCTCTGGCCGCTTGGCGCGCGCCCCGTGACCAGGGCTGACGGCGTAACCGTGCCTACCCTGGTGCTGGCCGACTATATCACCCTGCCCACACCCGACCTGCTGGCGAGCGTCACACCCCTCATCTCCAACCTTGGGGCGCTCTCGGAAGAGCCATGCTGGCAGCGCACGCAGGACTGGCCCCTGGAGAAGCTGTTGGCACGCATAGACGAGGCAGGCGACACACGCTTGCTGAACAAAGCCGCCCGGATGGAGGCGGGATTGAGCGAACACGGTCCCGAAGAGGTCTTCTACCGGGGCATAATGGACGCGCTCGGCTACTCGGCCAACCGCAGACCGATGGTCAGGCTTGCCGAGGCCCTGCCGGTCAGCCAGTTACTCCCTCTGCCCTTGAGCCGCGATGAAGCGGAACGGGCTACCCTGTTGGAAGCCCTATTCCTGGGCGCTGCGGGCTTTCTCCCGTCGCAGAAACCCACGACTGAGGCGCTCGACTGGCTCTCGGCACAGTACGCGGAAGACGTCGAACGGCTGTGGTCCACTTATGCGCCGCTCATGGATGTGCCGCTTGAGCGCCCGCTAACCGAGGGTTGGGTAACGGACCGCGTGCGCCCGGCCAACTCACCACCCCGCAGATTGGCAGCGGCGGCTCGTTTGCTGGCCCGGCTCCTGTGGGCGCAAGGCGGCATGCTCGGCCCCTTTGTGGAGGCGGCCCTTTCTCTCAATCCTACAGCTCTGGCGAAGCACTGGACCAGCTTGCTCGCGGTGCCCGCAGACGGTTACTGGGCCACACATGATGGTATCGGCCACGTATTGCCCACACAAGGACGCAAGGAAGGCGTGGCGTTGGTCGGAAGCTCGCGGGCGGCGGATATCGTGGTAAACGTCACTATGCCACTCCTGCTTGCCGTGTCGGACCGCGAAGGAGATAACGTGCTTCGAGAAAGGGTGCTGGCCGCCTACGCCACGTTCCCGAAGCTTTCGGACAACGAAATCACCCGCGCCATGACAGAGGAGGCCCTCGGCCCGCGGGCGGGTAAGTCGATCAACGGGGCACGCCGTCAACAGGGCTTGCTCCACTTTTATCGCCTCTACTGTCAGGCACGTCGCTGCTACGAGTGCCCCATATCGGGTTTGCGTCCGCAGAGATAGCACTGGTGCTGTATCAGTCAACCTTGCACTCTGGATGGTCTAGACCCAGGTGGCTTCACGTGCTACTGGGTAGGGTGCCATGTTGCCGGTTGCTTTGAGTCGCTAAAGGGGAGCTATCGGCCAGGACTTGCGCCAGCGCGTGTGAAGCCTGGCGGACCATGCCGGGGTTGGTGTCCCAGTAGTAGGGGAGCGCCGACACGGCCTGGTAGAGCGCCCAGCCGCGTCCGCGCAACCATGACACATCGTCAACCTCAAGTTCCGCTCGGAACCGCGCGCGACTGTCACCTACAAACACGTTCCACGCAGGTTGCAGGTCACACGCCGGGTCGCCCACGTTGAGGCCACCCCAGTCGATGACCGCCGACAGCCGGCCGTCAACGACGAGCAGGTTGCCCGGCAGTAAGTCGCCATGCACCCAGACCTCTTCGCCGTGCCATACCGGAGCGTTAAGCGACTCCTCCCATGAGCGGAGCGCGGCACCGCCGTCTATCCGGTGGCCGAGCTGAGCAATCGAGCGGCGGACCTGCTCGTCTCCCTCCTCAAGTGGTCCGCCACGGCTATGAGGGAGACGAGGATGTGCACCGGCCGTGTCAACCTGGCGCAGTGCCTTCACGAACGCAGCCAGATCGACCGCCGCCTGGTCCAGATCATCGAGCGTGCCGTTGGCGTTCTCACCGGGCAGCCATTCGTACACGGACCAGTCGAATGGATAGCCCTCGGCCGGACAGCCCATAGCTAGCTGCACCGGAAGCGCGAGGGGCAAGTACGGCGCAAGCTTCGGTAGCCACTCCGCTTCCTTCGCCGCTTGCCTCGTGGCCCACCCGATGCGCGGCAGCCGGGCGGCCAGGTGGTCACCAAGCCTGTAGATGTCGTGGTCGGTCCCGTACGAGGCGACCTGCTCAATCCGTAGACCAGCCCATTGCGGGAACTGCCCTGCCAGCAAGCGTCGCACCAGCGCGGCGTCGGTCTCGATCTCGTCGGCATGCATCCTGGTCCTGGTTGTGCCCATAGCTTTTATCTTAGACGAACTGGGTGGACCACCGCAACCAGGCTTAGAACCGTGGCTAGAACTCATCTCAAAAATGACAGCAAAATGACACAGTGGAAGAGGGGCACATGGCCTCTATTTGTCATTTCGAACGCAGTGAGAAATCTCGTCCCTCAGCACCTAAATAACACCTTTCCTTCAGCCACAGGGTACAGCAAGAAAGAGGAAACATCGGGGCATAGGACGAGATTTCCCACTGCGTTCGAAATGACAATGGCGGGGCTTTGGTGGGAATGTTCGACAGTGTTTTTTTGAGATAGCTTCTAATGGTTGCGAAGAGAGTTAGTACTAAAGGCGGTGGAGCAGTAGGAAATGCACCGTATTGGCTTTTGGCGGCGGTTTGGTCTACAATAACACCGAGAGTGGCGAGGGCCTCAGGGCTGCGAACGCATTGCGCCTCCATGCCGGTGCCACTCGCTGTTGAGACCAGGGGAACTGTCTACACTGCGTCTCTGTCCTACATTTCACGTTTCCGAAGGGGCCATATGGCGGGAACCTATTCTCAAGGCTCGAACACAGCGGTCGTACTCGTAGTTGACCCCGATCCGATGAACCAGCGGGCGTTGCGCGATAGGCTGGTGCGCCTGGGTTATACCGCGCGCTCGGCCGATGATGCGGACTCCGCGCAGGCCATCGTGGAGTCGACCCCGCCCGACGTGGTGATCGCTACCTACAGCTCGACTCAGGCCGAAGACTGGCCCGCCCTGCAAATCAACCTAGGCAACTGGGGCATCCCTTACGTGGTGCTCGAAGAAGCGGACATGCCCTCCGATACGGCACCGGGGCTGGAGGACGGCGACCTGCGCGAGCGCATCCGCGAGGCCCTGCGCTCCCGGAAGTTGCAGGACGCGCTGGTGGCAGAAAATACCCGCCTGGCCGCCGAGCGTCTGTACGACCCCATCACCGGTCTTTTCAACCGCCGCTACGTGATGATTCGCGTGGAGGAAGAGGTCAAACGCTCGGCCCGCCACGCCTACCCGCTCTCCTGCCTCCTGCTCGACATCGACAAGCTGGACGACGTGAACGACCAGTATGGCAACCACGTGGGCGATGCCATTCTGCGCGACATGGCCCACATCATCACCCGCACCCTCCGAGCTACCGATATTGTAGCCCGCTACCGCGACGACGAGTTCATCTCGCTCCTCACCGACACCGACTCGAGCGGCGCACAGGTAGCCGCCAACCGCCTGCGCGACGCCGTGGCCGCCTACAAGTACAACGTCACGCCCGACAGCGAGCCGATAACCCTCACCGCATCGGTGGGCGTCGCCTACTGGGAGCCTGTCAACAAACCCGGCGAGGGCACCTGGGAGCCACAACTGATCGCCCTGGCCGAGCGCGCCCTCCGAGCCGCCAAGCTGTCGGGACCGGGCAGGTTGGTGATGTTGCAGGCGGCGTAGGGTTCTGAAACGTGGTTCTGAAACGTGAAACGTGAAACGTGATGCGGTAATTCGTAACAGGTAATTCGTAATTCGTAATTCGTAATTCGTAATTACTCAGCAGGCTGTTGGTGCGGCCTGCTTTTTTGTGGCCTGAAGTTTGCACCAGGCAATCCGGTAGCGAGCATACAGCGTCTTAATGTAGACAAGTCACGTAAAGGAATCACAAGAACAGCAGTACCAAAGATAAGCAACGGAGTCGGACCTTGTCATTCTGAGCGTAGCGAAGAATCTCGTCCTACACTGGGATGTTTCCTCTTTCTTATGAGACTCTGTTGCTGAAGGAAAAGTGGTACTTGCGTGCTGAGGGACGAGATTCTTCGCTACGCTCAGAATGACAAGGTCCACCTCTTGTGCTAATCGCCTAGTTGCTGCGTTCTTGATATCACATCGTTTTAGGAAGGTCATTAAATGGCAGGGTCTAACATCTTACGCTTCCTGGGCCTGGGTGCCCTCACGGCGACGCTGTCCGGTACAACCGCGATGGTTTTCAAGCTGCAACGGCCTCCCGACAAGATACCCGAGGTGGATGCGCTACTGGAAGACCCACCGGGTGGGGGCACATGGCCCTTGCTTTCGATAGTCGTGCCCGTGCGCAATGAGGAGCGCAATCTACCCCGTTTGCTGCCGTCTCTCCTATCACAGCGTTATCCCAACTACGAGGTGGTGGTGGTGGACGACCAATCGACCGACGCCACGCCGCAGATACTGGCCGAGTGGTCGAGACGAGATGAGAGGCTGAAGGTAATAAAAGGGAAAGAATTACCGAAGGAAGAGGGCTGGCACGGCAAGCCACACGCTATGTCGCAGGGCGTAAGAGTGGCGCGGGGCGAGTGGGTGCTCTTTACCGACGCCGATACCAAGCATAGCGAGCTTTCGGTCTCGTCCAGCATGGCCTACGCGCTCCGGCACCATGTGGACCTGCTCACGATCTCCCCTTGCCCGGAACTGGGCACCCCCTCCGAGAAGCTCTTGATGCCGGTGGCCTTCATGGGCATAGGCACCTTCTTCCCCGCCAGCAAGGTGAACGACCCCAACAGCGAGGTTGCCATCGCCAACGGCCAGTACATCTTCATCCGGCGCGAAGTGTACGACGCGGTGGGCGGCATAGAGCGCGTGAAGGACAAGATTGCCGAGGACCTGGAGTTCGGCAAGGTGGTCAAGTCGGCTGGGTACCGGCTCTACCTGGGCGACGGGCAGCACCTGATGACGGTGCGCATGTACACCAACCTGCGCGAACTGTGGGAGGGCTGGGGCAAGAACACGGTGCTCTCCTTCCGCGAGAACCCGCTGGTAGGCGTGCTGGGGGTGCCCTCGATAGTGCTTTCGCCTACCCTGCCCATCGTCTGGCTCAGGTGGGCCACACGTAGCTGGCGCACCGCCGACCGCACCCGCAAGCCCGCCGATGAGCTGGCCGCCGCCTGGGTGAGCGCCCTCGCCATCATGGGTACGCTGGTGCCCTTCATCTACCGCCGCCGCGTAGACCGGATGCTCGGCCTGGGCATCGGCTGGACTCTGACTCAGCCCCTCGGCACCGTCATCTTCGGCCTCATCCTCCTCAACTCCTTCATCCGCCTCATTACAGGCAGAGGCGTGACATGGAAAGGCCGCACCTACGCTAATAGAAAGTCATAGGAGACGGGACCGCCAAGACGCCAAGGACGCCAAGAGCGCGCCAAGAGCAATAAAGAATTCACCGCAGAGACGCAGAGGACGCGGAGATTACGCAGAGAAGAATTGAGGGTGTTCTTTGTAGGGGCAGCATCGTGCTGTAAAATGCTGCCCTTGTTCACGTCTAAACAATCACAATCTCTGCGTAGCCTCTGCGACCTCTGCGTCTCTGCGGTGAATAATCAATCCTTCTCTTTGCGCGTTCTTTGCGTCCTTTGCGTCTTTGCGTTTCCGTCTCTATCATGTATGGGCTTGCACAAAGCTCCATACGCGCCTCCAGACTTGCTCGCGCTCGGTGTCGAAGACAACGCCATGTCCGCTGTTGTGCCACCATTCGAGGCCTTTCTCTGGGGAGCCGATGTGCTTGTAGAGGTACCTGGCGCTACGGGGGTGGATTACGCCGTCGCGCACCCCGTGCATGATGAGGGCGGGGGTACGCACGTCGGGTAGCACCTTGCGGGTGGTGCGCATCAGGTTGAGCAAGCGGTCTACAGCCACGAGCGGATAGCGGCGGTACGAGTAATAGCGGGTGTGGGCCTCCGGGTCGGTGTTGCTGCCTGGCCGCCTGACGTTGTGCCAGCGCACCACGTGGCGCACTACCGGGATGAGGTGGATGCGGCGGTCGCGGAAATAGATGGGCGAGGAGATAGTCACGATACCCGCGACCTGCTCCGGGTGCATCACGCACAGTCGCAGGCCCAGCAGCCCGCCCATCGAGAAGCCGATAATCACCACTTTGCGCCCCTCACGTTGCAGCCGCGCCAGCCCCTCCTCGGCGGAAGCCAGCCAGTCGCGCCAGGTGAGGCCCTTCAGTTCCTCCGGCTGGGTGCCGTGTCCCGCCAACCTGACGCCCTCGACCCGCGCCCCTTGCTTCGCCAGGAACATGCCCAGCCCGCGCATCTCCGGCGGGCTGCCGCTGAAGCCATGTATCAGCAAGCACCCCACAGGCGAGTCCTCCGGCCCGTAGGCGAACGGCTCCAGGTCCAGGTCGGGCTGAGGTGGCAAGGCACGCCGCCTCAAGCGGAAACGGCGGGAAACAGCAGACATACCAGGATGGTAAATCCTGGTGGGAAGAATGTCAAAGGGGACGATGGACGATGGACGATGGACGATGGACGGTGGACGATAGCAGTTCTACTACGGCGCACGCTTCCGTGGTAACAGGATATTAGAACCAAGCACCCCCTTGCCATCCTGAACGCAGTGAAGGATCTCAAGAAGGTGAGTAGGGATGATGTTGAATGTCCGCACAGCCATGCCCTATGTTCAGCATAGAAGTAAGGCCAACATCTGAGATCCTTCACTGCGTTCAGGATGACAAAGGGAAGCAGGGTAGCTCCCAGCGGAGCATAGCCTTGTGCCGTGCAGCCCTGTCGAACGTCCGCTACGCTTGCCCACGTACTAACCTTTTGATATAACGGTAGCTGGCCTTGCTTTTCGGACGTATTTCCTTTACGGATAACAAACAGCAGGCGTAAAATGTCAACAGACCAGGCTACCCCAGCGCAGCCCACACGTAAAGAGCGCTTCGATATACCGGACCTCCGCATATTGCCTACCTCGGCATTGGTGCTGCACGAGCACGCCGACAGCAAGCGGGTGGCGCGCCTCGAATCGCGGCTCCAAAGGGACGGCACGCTCAAGAACCCGCCCATCGTGGCCCCCATACCCGGCACCGGCCGCTACGTGGTGCTCGACGGGGCCAACAGGGTGAGCGCCCTGGTGTCTATGGGCAGCCCCCACGTGCTCGCGCAGGTGGTTGACTACCAATCCGAGAGCGTGCAGCTATACACCTGGTACCACCTCATCACGGGGCGCACTCCGGCCACGTTCCTGGACGAGATACGAGAGGTGCGAGGCATTACCATCGAGGAAGCCCCGCTTGAGCTTGCCCGCTCGGCCCTGGCAGACATGATGATATTGGCGTATCTGGTGGTCCCAGACGCGCAGGGCGGCACCCGTGTCTACCTCATCGACGGAGTGCCCGGCACCGACCACCACGGCACCGTGCCCTCTACCGCCCTGCTGAACGCCACGGTGGATACGTACAAGAGCGACCCTCACGTGACCATCCACCGGGTGAGCACAGATGACCTGGCCGAGCTGGTGCAATATTACGACCACGTCAGCGGCCTGGTGGTCTTCCCACCCTACACTCCCGACGACATCCTGAAGCTCGCCATCACCGGCCTGGTCGTGCCCACCGGCATCACCCGCCACATCATCAGCCCCCGCGCCCTCCGCGTCAACGTGCCGATCTCCATCCTCATGTCCGGCGACTCCCTGGAACAAAAAACCGCCTGGTGGCACGACCAGCTAAAACGCAAGCTAGCCGCCAACGAGATGAGGCTCTACCAGGAGTCGACGTACCTGTTTGATGAATAGACGATGGACGATGGACGATGGACGATGTGGGAGTGGTTAGTGGTTAGTGGTTAGTGGTTAGTGGTTAGTGGTTAGTGGTTAGTGATCGGGCAGTACCAAACAATCCTAACCTTGGCGCGTTCTTTGCGTCCTTTGCGTCTTTGCGTTTTCGTCTCCTACCATCGTCCATCGTCCATCGTCCATCGTCCATCGTCCATCGTCCATCGTCCGCCTAGCCCGCTTGGCCCCACACCTGCTATAATAGATGTGAGTGGCTTACAGTAGAGGAGGCAAACAAAATGGCAGACACTGACATCAAGACCGAGAATGGCCGCGCGGGTTCGGCGGGAATAACAGAGGAAGACATTAGAGAGGGGATTCGCAACGAGGTGTACGACCCCGAAATGGGCATCAACATCGTTGACCTCGGCCTGATATACGACATCACCGTAGCCGACACCAAGGCCGATATCACCATGACCCTCACCAGCCCCGGCTGCCCGGTCGGCCCGGAGCTTATCACCAACATCCGCAGGTCGGCCTCACGCTTCGATGAACTCGAAGAGGTGGACGTCCACCTCGTATTCTCCCCGCCCTGGCACCCCTCCATGATGAGCGAAGAGGCCAAGGACGAGCTTGGGTATTTCGGCTAGGAAAGGGCATGTCTACTAACAATCTGTAACACAAGATCTCAGTGAGAGTAAGAGGGTCGGGCAGTCGCTCGACCCTCTTTTGATGAATCATGAGCTAAAAGAGAATATACCTATCTACTTTAGACAATGGTTGTTCTTCTGTATATTGAGAATTACTATTTTCCATGTTATATTATAATGTTCTATACTCTGGGTTTATAAAGGATGATGGATGAAGACACAGCGATGGTTATCGGGTCTGGAGCTAGCGGGAGTTATTCGTGGACCGAGGTCACGACAGAAGATGATTTCTGAAACGTGAAACGTGATGCGACTCAAGAGGCCTAGAACGATAATTGCTCGATATATTGCGTGCTGACATGCTGCGCCTGATGAGTTTTGAGGTCTAAAGGCAGTCCGGATCTGACTTGTGTATGCCTCTTCTATTATGACTGTCTAAGGACTCTTAAGACCTCCACACCTGTTGACGATCAGCTTAATGAAGGAGGAACCAGATGCCATCGGAGTTTTATCCAGAATCCGCACAAGGAACGTTCAGTCCCGAAGACGAAGAAAAAATGATGAAGGCCATAATTGATGAACTCCTCAATCGTCCGCCCACGATTGGATTGATCGGTGTGTCTGGGACCGGTAAATCGTCCACGATTAACGCCATGTTTCGAACTAATCTGGCCATCAGCCATGTGGTTGCATGTACTAAGGAGTTTCGTGATTCCGACCTCAAGGTCATTGTGAAGAGTGGGCAAGCTGCGGGGCATGAGGCTGTCTTGCGTGTTGTCGATGCACCAGGCCTTGGAGAGGATGTTGCTCTTGATCCATATTACCTAGACATGTACCGCAAACACCTCACACGATGTGATGTGATCCTCTGGGTCTTGACTGCTAGGAATCGAGCCGTGGCGTTGGATCAGATCTATCTACAGAAGCTGCTTGATTTGGAGGAGTTTCGTAATAAACTGGTGTTTGGGGTCAATCAGGTCGATTTGGTCGAACCTGTGAACTGGGATACGAAGATTAACTTGCCCTCACGTGAGCAGGAGGCAAATCTTGACATTATTTTGAAGGATCGACGCGCAAAGATAGAGTCCGTAGTAGGACGACAAGTCAAGATGGTAGCATATTCGGCTAAACATAAATGGCAGCTACAAGAATTGTTTACTGCTCTAGTTGAGTCTGCGCCGCAACGTCGTGCATGGATCTTTGGGGCGCTGAAGGCTTTCCGACCTGAGGACTTCTTACCCGATGCAGCACGCGAAGGCATCATGCAATTGCTAGAGCAGCAGAAATCACAAAAAAGAGGGCCATTCGGTCGATAATTGCGCTTTGCAGGCTCTTCATCAAATTAGAGTTTGGAGGTTTCTAAATGGCATCAGGACTAGATGGTTACACAGATGAAGAGTTAGGACGTATGCTAAGAGCAGCGTCACGATCAAACCAATCCGCACAACACGAAGTACATACAAATCTGGATGCTTTCTGCGCGTTTCTAGATTCTGTTGGACTTGGTCTCATTGCAAACGCGATTAAGATTTCTGCTTGGGCGTGGGAACGGGTAAAGGGAATCTGGCGTAGAATTTTTGGTAAATGAGTCTCTAACAACGCCTAAGGCTCACTCAGATACAAGTGCACTTGCTCAACAGATGGGTTAAGCGCAGCCACAGACACACTGCCTAATGTGGAACATCTGCAGAGTTATCATCATGATCAGAAATGGCAACTATTCTTGCATTGGTGTGAGCCTTAGCTAAGGAATGTCTCTTTACCTAGCTCTTGGTAGAGATCGCGTATGAGAGTGCGTAAATCGGCGCGGTTGGTGCTGCTGGACGAGCAGAACCGGATGCTGATGTTCAAGTATGAGGACAAGGTGCCACTCGACCCTGAGCATCCCATCAGGCTGTACTGGGCCACTCTGGGCGGCGGCCTGGAGGGGGATGAGACGTTCGAGCAGGCGGCTAAGCGCGAGCTATGGGAGGAAACCGGCATAACCGGGGCGGAGATAGGCCCCTGCCTCTGGACCCGCGAGCGCAAATTTATCTTCCAGGGAGAAGCTATCCTGTCGCAGGAACGCTACTTCCTGGTGCGAGTGCCCGACTGCGAGATCAGCCCGGACAACCTGATGGAACTGGAGAGACAAACCTACCGCGACCATCGCTGGTGGACCACCAGCGAGATGCGCCGCTCACGAGAAGTCTTCCTGCCTCTCGGTCTTGCCGACCTGCTGGAGCCGGTGCTGGCCGGGCAAATACCCCCGGAGCCACTTCCAATACACATGCCAGAGGAGTAATGAGTGATGAGTGATGAGGACTGAGGACTGAGTAGATCCTAGACCAATACTCAGTCCTCAGTCCTCATCACTCATTA
>DASVRN010000082.1:0-45485 GCA_036388595.1 Chloroflexia bacterium | reverse complement strand
GACCCGGCGTTGATCGCTGCCAACATGCGTGCCATGAACGAGGCAGCCTTACGCCTCTTCCGAGCCGGACACCTCGGCGTAACCGGGGAGGCTGTCGCGATGCCTCTGCTGGAACTGGCGGGGTCCAAGCAGGTAGGCGATGCCGTTTTTGACGAGATAATGCACCCCGTCGGCCGCCTCCTCGTAATGAAGTGTGACGCGGTGCTACGCATCGGGGGTGCGTCGAAAGGCTCCGACGAGATGGTGGAAATCGCTCTGTCGCACGGGAAGCAGGTCTTCTACAACATCGAGGACGTGCCGGGGGTATCCGGGCATAGTTAAGTAGCGGCTACAGAAGCGACCCCTGCTTACGCACGGTCCTACGTCTCAACGACCGGGCGAGCCTGGGTATTGCCAACTGGCCGTAGATAGCCGCACGCCGGGAGAACACCGCCGACGAGAGACTGATGACCACGTGCCGGACTCCCGCCTCCCCAAACTCCCTGAGCCGAGCCGTTACCTCTTCCAGCGTGCCTATGATGAAGCCATGCCCCACCAACTGGGGCGGCACCGCGGCTATGGCCCGGTCGAGCGTCCGGCGGTCGTACTGCTCCGGGATGAAGTCAACGTAGCCCCGGTACTGCTCGCCAAATGGGTGCTCCAAGCCCAGCTTTCGCCATTCACCGGCGGGCGCGCCTATCAGAGTCGCGAAACGAGCCACCTTGGTACGCAACATCGCCCGCGCCTCTCGCCTGGAGGGGCAACCGCGACAAACTGGTGAAGGGCCGGGGTGATAGAAGCCGGGTCCCGTCCCGCCTCACGTGCGGCGGCTCGTAGTGTCTCCAGCTTGGCCTTGTACTCCTGTGGAGAGGCCACCATCGTCGGGTACCAGCCGTCGGCATACTGCCCCGTTAGCCTGAGCATGCGCGGGCCGTGACCTGCTATCCATATCTCCGGCGTCCGGCCTTTCGGAGGCTGCAAGTCCATGACGGCGCGCTCAAGGCGATAGTGTTTCCCCGCGAAATCGAACGGACCCCGCGATTCAAAACAGAGCCGGATGATCTTTAGGGCCTCCTCCAACCTGCCGACCGGCTGAGAGAAGTCCAGGCCGTAGGGTTCGATGTTTTCACGCTCCCCCGCGCCGATGCCGAGGACTGGAGGCTGCTTCGCCATGTGGGCAAGCGTCATCATGGCCTGCGCTATGAGCACCGGGTGGCGGCGGACCGGCTCGGTCACGCCCACGCCCAATTGCAGGTTGCCCGCGCTGCGAGCAAGGTGGCCCAGCAGCACCTGGAAGTCGTAGACCTCGTGCGGGCTGGAGAATTGCGCGGCGGCCCAGGATAGCTCGCGGTCCCAGAGGGTGGTGGGTATGAAGCCCTGAAAGTGGTCCACGACAAAAGCGGAGTCGAGGCGGCTCAGCCGGGCAAACAGCAGCATGGCGCGACTCAGACCAAGCGGAGGACCGGACCCGATTTGCAGCCCGACAGCCATTCCTGGATAGCCCATGATTCTCCTTCGTCCTTTATGTTCCTGGCGTGAGTTTCGCGCTAGCCCGCTGGATCAGTGCTGCCATTATCGCCTATTTACAGCACCCTGTGGAACCTCGCATGTCGCAAGCCTCTCCTGTATATGTGCATAGAAACCATCTCATAAATACCGGAGCCAGATACGGGCAGCAGAGGCGGCCCTTGTCATTCTGAGCGCAGCGAAGAATCTCGTCTCTCATCCCTATGTCTCCTCTTTCGTACGGTACTCTGTGGCTGTACGAAAGGTGTCACTTGTGTACTAGGGGACGAGATTTCTCACTACGTTCGAAATGACAAAGGGACTCTTGGGTACACATCTCCTCTGGCTTACTTAAACAGTTGCTGTTATATCTTATCAGGCTGTAGCATGAGGCAGCGGACGCAAGTTGCCGATATGCCGCCTCGGTAAATCTGACCAGCATCGTTTCTTCCGCGGATGGTAGAATGGTGGGACGTATAAACATGAAAACCTATATATGAATTTTGAGGAGCAATAATGCACCCCCTCGGTACAGATGCACCATTGAAAAAGGGCTACCCGGTAGAGCCGGTACCGTTTACCGCCGTCCGCTGCGAGGATGAATTTTGGAAATCGCGAATCGAAACCAACCGCGCCATCTCTATTCCCTTTGCCTTCGAGCAGTGCGAGCAAACGGGGCGCATTGACAACTTTCGCCGCGCCGCCGAAGTGCTCAAGAACAGCCCTGGCGCGGATAGAACGCCTCCCGCCCTGGTGTGGGACGACTCTGACGTCTTCAAGGTCATAGAAGGGGCCGCTTATACGCTGAG
Source organism: Chloroflexia bacterium (assembly GCA_036388595.1). Lineage (GTDB taxonomy): Bacteria > Chloroflexota > Chloroflexia > QHBQ01 > JADMIH01 > JADMIH01. The sequence continues at coordinate 43,191 of DASVRN010000082.1, read as the reverse complement.
CAGCCATCCGGACCCGGCCCTGGAGGCTTATTTGGACGGCCTGATCGAGTTGATCGCTGCGGCCCAGGAGCCGGATGGCTATCTCTACACGGCACGCACCATCAACCCCGAAAATACCCCCGACTTCGCTGGGAGCACGCGTTGGGAGTTCGAGCGCCAATCGAGCCACGAGCTATATAACCTGGGGCATTTGTACGAGGCCGCCGTGGCCCACCTGCATGCCACGGGCAAGCGCGACCTGCTGGATGTAGCCCTCAAATCGGCGGACCTGCTCGACCGCACCTTCGGGCCGGACAAGGAGTCGATCTGGCCGGGCCACGAAGTCACCGAAATGGCCCTGGTGAAGCTCTACCGCGTCACCGGAGAAGAGCGCTACCTGGTATTGGCGAAGTTTCTGCTCGATGAGCGCGGCCGAGATGAGCATGAAGGCAGTGGCCGCGAGTACAACCAGTCGCATGCGCCAGTGGTCGAGCAATCAGAAGCCGTGGGCCACGCCGTCAGGGCCACCTACCTGTACGCGGGTATGGCTGAGGTGGCGGCTGCGACTGTTGGAACCGGCTATATCGAGGCGCTGGACCGCATCTGGGAGGATGTGGTGGGCAGGAAGTTGTACATCACCGGCGGCATCGGTGCGACCGCTCAGGGTGAGGCCTTCGGTCCCGCCTACGACTTGCCCAACCTGACGGCCTACTCCGAGACCTGCGCCGCTATTGGCAACGTCTTCTGGAGCCACCGGCTCTTCCTGCTACACGCCGACGCCCGCTACATCGACGTGCTGGAACGCACCCTCTACAATGCCCTCTTATCAGGCATTTCGCTCGACGGCACGGCGTTCTTCTACGAGAACCCCCTTGCGTCCGACGGCACGCACCAGCGCAGCCTCTGGTTCGATTGCGCCTGTTGCCCCAGCAATGTTGCCCGGTTTCTCCCGGCGCTGCCCGGCTACGTCTACGCACGGCAGGATGATACGATCTACGTAAACCTGTTCGTGGCAGGAACTGCTGTAATCGAGCTTGGCCCCGGACGAGTGGTGAAACTGGAGCAGGAGACTCGCTACCCGTGGGATGGTAAAGTGAGGCTCACGGTCAGCCCCGATGTTGCTGGTCCCTTCGCCATCAAGGTGCGTATTCCAGGCTGGGCGCGCAATGAAGTGGTGCCAAGCGACCTCTACAGGTTTGTTGATGGGATCGAGGAAACCGCAACCCTTACGGTGAACGGCGAACCGATTGACCTGCAAGTAGACCGAGGCTATGCAACCCTGATGCGAGTATGGCAGCCGGGCGACGTAATTGAGCTTGACCTACCGATGCCCCTACGCCGGGTGGTTGCCCACGAACGGGTGGAGGCGAACAGAGGCAGGGTGGCGCTACAACGCGGCCCGTTGGTCTACTGCGCCGAGTGGCCTGATAATCATGGCGGCGCGGTACGAGACCTCTTATTGCCTGACGGCGGTACGTTTGCCACCGAGTGGGTGCCCGACCTGCTGAACGGTGTTGTTGTGCTCAAAGGCCGTGCTCTTCGGCAAACAAAAGGTGAAGGAGGCGAGGCCGCTTCGGCGGAACAAGACTTCACGGCCATACCATACTACGCCTGGGCGCACCGTGGGCCTGGTGAGATGCTCGTCTGGTTACCGACTACGACAGGAACTGAGCACAGGGGCTAAGGAGCCGTCAAACATGGCGAATGGAGGCAACTCAGCACAGGAGGTTTGGGAAGAGCGCTGGCACCCGTTGCGCGAGGAGTGGGTGATTATCGCCGCGCACCGCCAGCACCGCCCCTGGAGTGGGGACACCGTCCAGGTCGAGCGAAAGGACACGCCTGCCTACACGCCCGATTGCTATCTCTGCCCCGGCAACCACAGGGTAAGTGGCGCGCGAAATCCTGCCTACGAAAGCACGTTCGTGTTCGACAACGACCTCCCATGTGTGGGGGTAGATGCGCCGGTGGACATAGAGACGCCTCCCCCGCCCTACCGGAGCCGCCGCGCGGATGGGCTATCGCGCGTAATCTGCTACAGCCCGCGCCATGACCTGACACTGGCCGAGATGACGACAGCAGCTATCGCGGAGGTGGTGGGGGTGTGGCAAAGCCAGACGCTTGACCTGGGCAACCGGCATGAAGTACGGCACGTGCTCATTTTCGAGAACAAGGGCGAAGTAGTAGGCGTATCCAACCCGCACCCACACGGACAGGTCTACGCTACCAACTTTGTCTTCAAGACGATGGAGACCGAGCTGAACGCCTCGCAACGGCATTTGAACGAAACGGGGCGGCTGCTGTTTGCCGACATCATCGGCGCGGAGCAGCGCGACGGCCGCCGCATCCTGTACGAGGACGAGCACACGATAGCGTTCGTGCCCTACTTTGCCCGCTACGCCTACGAAGTCTACGTAGCCCCCAAGCGCAGCGTGCCGCACGTCCACGCCTTGCGAGATGCCGAGGTCGAATCCCTCGCTCTGGCGCTCAAGCAAGTAACCGCACGCTTCGACAACCTCTGGCAGATGTCATTTCCCTACGTCATGCCGCTGCACCAGGCACCCACCGACGGGGGCGACTACAGCGCCTTCCACTTCTTCATAGCTTTCCACCCGCCATTACGCCAGCCCAACCTCATTAAGTACCTCGCCGGGCCGGAGGTAGGCGGCGGCAACTTCCTCAGCGACACAAGCCCCGAAGCCAAGGCCGCCGAGTTGCGAGCGTTACCCTCCGTTCACTACCTGGACAGGAGCGCAAAGTAATGCTCGCCGGTAGCGCTGCTTCTCAGCCGAACGAGGCAATTACGTAGCGATGTGGCAGATTACCGAACAACGAGCCGATTTGCCGGGCGATGTGCAACGATGCCTTGAAGCCATAGAGCAGAACCCCGGCTTCTTCGACCCAGCCCAGCCCATCACCCTGGCGCGTGCCCCTGGGCGGCTGGACCTGATGGGCGGCATTGCCGACTACTCCGGCTCGCTGGTGCTGCAACTGCCTCTGGAGGTTGCTACGTTTGCCGCTGTGCAACGCACCGACGAGCCTGCGGTCACTGTAATCAGCCACGCGGCCACCGACCTGGATAGCGACAACCAGGTGCAGGTTCCGCTCGCGTCGTTGGCTCCCGGTGGCGATCCGTTGGACTACGCGCAGGCCAGGGTGATGCTATCAAGACACCCTCGGCAACAATGGGCGGCTTACGTCATAGGGGTGCTGGTGGTGCTGCAACGCGAGGAAGGCGTGCTCCTACAACACGGCTTGCGGCTGATGGTCTACTCGGAGGTGCTTATAGGCAAGGGTGTGAGTTCCTCGGCGGCGCTGGAGGTGGCTAGCATGCAGGCGGTCTGCGGCGCGCTCGGCCTGCGGCTAGATGGTCCGCGAGTGGCGCTGCTCTGCCAGAAGGTAGAAAACCTGGTGGTGGGCGCGCCCTGTGGGGTGATGGACCAGATGACTTCGGCCTGCGGCGAGCAGGGACGGCTCCTGGTGCTGCTGTGCCAGCCTGCCGAGATAGGCCCTGCTGTAGCCCTCCCACCTGGCCTGGCAGTGTGGGGCATCGATTCGGGAGTACGCCACGCTGTATCGGGCGGGGACTACGAGTCCGTGCGAGTCGGGGCCTTCATGGGTTACCGCATGGTCGCGGAACTGGAGGGGTTACAAGTAGAGGAGATAGGCCCGCGAAGAGTGCGCGTCACAGACCCGCTGTGGGGCGGCTACCTGTGCAACATTGGCCCCTCGGAATGGGAGACACGTTACCGCGACCACATCCCTGAAGCAATCAGGGGCGACGACTTCCTTGGGCGCTACGCAGGCACGACTGATGCCGTCACAACTATCCACCCCGACCGCATCTACCCGGTGTGCCAACCCACCGCTCACCCAATCTACGAGCACCGCCGCGTGCGCCTGTTCAAGGCGCTGTTGGAGCAAGCGCAGTTGGATCGTGAGAGACTACAGTTGCTGGGCGAGCTAATGTACCAGTCGCATACCAGCTACAGCGCGTGCGGCCTCGGCTCGCGCGAGACGGACCGTATCGTGTCGCTCGTCAGGGAGGCAGGGGCGGCAGCGGGGCTGTACGGGGCCAAGATTACCGGCGGAGGCAGCGGCGGCACGGTCGCCGTGCTGGGACACCGTGACGCAGGTGACGTGGTGCGGGAGATTACCGCCCGATACAGCGCGGAGGCAGGCCGGGGAGGGGCCGTCTTAAGTGGCTCATCACCTGGGGCGGTGCAATTTGGCTTGCTTACGGTCCGGCAGAGCACGCCATAGGACGATTGGGCTATGGAAGTGCTGGTAATCGGTAGAGTTCTCCTGTGTATAATAAGTACCTATAAACAATTTCGCAGGGCGGCACAACGAGAGAGCGAAGATTGAGACCCGCCGCCGGAGAAGTAATGCACAAGGACGAGCAACCGGGCCAGCAGTCTGCTCCGGGTGAGCAACACCCTACGACGACTCACCTTCAACGTGAGCCGGATGGTGCCGACCCTATGCTCCAACCGCTCCAGCCCTCTACCGAACTCCGCGCAATCTTCAGCACGCTCACCAGCTTCGTGATTGCCGCGACTCCGTCGAATGGCCTCTTCGCCTCGCTGTACGACCCCGACCGGCAACTACGCACGGCCGTGTATGCCTGGACCGACGGCGAGGAGATAGACGTATCCACCCTGCCACCCATGCCAATGACCGATAGCCCCCACAGCCGCGCGGTCTCCACAGGGCAGGTCATCTTGACCGACGACTTCAACGCCGCGATGGCGGGCAAGCCGAGGGTGAACGTCGGGTTGGACCGAGACCCCAGCCTGCCCGCTTCTTCTATCGCCGTGCCTATCATGGCGCATGGGCGGGTAATCGGCGGCTTTGAAGCGCAGAGCACCCAGCCCGCCGCTTACAGCCAGCAGCACGTGTCGGCCATGCTCACCGCCGCGAACCTGGCGGCCATCGCCATCGAAAACATGCAGCTGACCGAGGCCGAGCGCAGGCTGAAGATGCAGGCCCAGGCCTCCGAACAGCGGCTGGCTACGGTCGCCGAGCAATTGAACCGCGCCCTGGCCCAGACCGAATTGCTGAACACCATCGCGCTCTCGGCGGCAGGTGAGTACGAGCTTGAGCGCATCCTCTCCTCCACCCTCCAACACCTCACCAGCGTCGTCACCTTTACCGGAGGCTCAATCGCCCTGGTGGAAGGCGACAACCTGGTCATTCGGGCGGCCATCGGCGCGTTCGCGGAGTCGGCGTTGGGCCAGAGCCTGCCCCGTGGAAGGGGCCTATCGTGGCGGGTAGTGGAGGAGTGCAAGCCGTTCATGTCAGGTGACTTGCTCGCTGATAAGCTGCGGCCAACCAGCCCCATCCGCTCGTACCTGGCCGTGCCGCTGGTGTGGCAGGGTAGCGCGTTCGGGTTGCTGCAAATCGACTCGTTGCACGTAGATGCCTTCCAACCCGAGGACCTTCAGTTGATGGAGAAGGTAGCCACGGCACTGAGCGGCTCGATTGAGATCGCCCGCCGGTACGCCGCCGAAGTACAGGCGCTGTCGGACACTGAAAAGGCGGTACGGCTGCGCGACGAACTGCTGGCCGTCGTGTCCCACGACCTGAAGAACCCGCTGGCCGTCATCAAGGGCAATACCCAGTTGCTCAAGAAGCGGTTCATGTCGCTGTCCGCCGGAGATTCGACCGCCTTGCTGCCCGGCCTGGAGCGAATCGACACGGCGACTACCAAGATGATCGTCTTGATCAACGAACTGGTAGATTTCGCCAACATCCAGTCGGGACAGCCATTGGACCTGTTGCGGCGGCCGGTGGACCTCGTGGCTCTAGCCCGGCAGGTGACGAAGCAATACCAGCAGACCACCGACAGGCACTCCCTGACGGTCGAGACCTCCCTGTCTCGTCTGACGGGCTACTGGGACCTGTTCCGACTGGAGAGGGTGCTGGACAACCTGCTTTCCAACGCGATAAAGTACAGCCCCGACGGTGGCGCGATTACGGTGGCTATATCGCAAGACTCCTCGGACGTGGGCCTGAGCACGGTTCCGCTGGACGCCGGCAACGCTATGCCCGCGGAACGGCTATGGGCCGTGCTCACGGTGCGGGACGAGGGTGTGGGCATACCCGCCGCGGACTTACCCCACATCTTCGAGTGGTACCGCAGGGCCAGCAACACCGCAGGCAAGATCTCCGGCGTGGGTATAGGGCTGGCAGGCGCTTGCCACATCGTAGAGCTTCATGGAGGGTCTATAACAGCGGCCAGCGAAGAAGGCAAAGGCTCTACATTCACGATACGGCTGCCGCTGACCCCGGAGCTTACTCCCGGCACATAGGCATCCAGGCGCTACGCTCTGATCGCGCTCAACATGCTATAATTTCTCATGCTCACAAGGCTCAGCCCCCACGCGCGCCGCCTCAGGTCCGGCATCATCTCTGTAGACTTCCTCATCATGGCGGCGCTCTTTCTATTCGCCTTCGCGTTGCGCTGGTACGGCATCTCCGGCTCGCTGCCCTACGTGGCGCACCCCGACGAGCCGAAGGTAATCGATTCGGCCATACACATCGTCAAGTCGGGCGACCTCAACCCCAACCTCTACATCTGGCCCTCGCTGTACATCTACATCCAGGCTCTGCTGCTGCAAGTCCACGTCGCCTGGGGCACGCTCAGGGGCTACTACGAGGGTGCCGCCTCGCTGCCCGACGTGACCCACATCTTCACGCTCGACTCCAGCGTCTACATCTGGGCGCGTACGCTGGCCGCCGCTATAGGGGCCATTACCATCCCGGTGCTCTACCATGTCGGCAAGGAGATGTTCAACGACAGCAGGCGCGTGGGGCTGGCGGCGGCGCTCATGCTGGCGGTGTCGCCCCTGCACGTGCAGTACTCCCACTTCGCCCTCATGGACGCGCCCCTCGGCTTGATGGGTATATTCGTGCTGTGGGCCTCCTACCGCCTGAGCCGCACGTCCTCCTCGAACAGGCCCCTGTTGCGCGACCCGCTGTTCTGGCAGGCGGCGCTCGCAGGGCTGCTGGTGGGTGTCGCCACCGGCACCAAGTACAACGGCCTCTACCTGGGCGTGGTGCCGTTCATCGCGCTAATTATGGCGTGGCGGCGCAACAGGTCAAGCTTGAGCCGGGGGCGATTGGTGGGGACGCTGGTCAGCATGGGCGGGTTCGCAGCCCTAGGCTTCCTGCTGGGCGAGCCGTACATGCTGCTCGACTGGCCTGCGTTCTACAACGGCTTCACGTTCCAGGTGCAAGCCTACCTCCCCGCCGAGAACCTGGGCCAGGTGATAGCCTCCATACAGCGGCACGTCACCGACCTTGCCGCGAGCGACATGCACTTCTTCATGCCCGCGATGCTGGGGGCCTTCGTGGTGCTGGCGAACGCCCCCGTGCGCAATCGCTCCTGGCTGCTGCTCATCTTCCCGGTGCTCTACCTGCTGGCGATGAGCCGCTTCTCGCTCACCTACGTACGCAATATGATCGTAACCCTGCCCTTCCTGGCTATCCTGTCGGGCTACGTGATAGACTTGGTGGCGATGCAGCTTACCACGCTGGCGCGAGGCTACGCGGGGCGCATAGAGGATCGCCGGGTGTGGAACGGCGTGCGCTGGGGCATAGTGGGCGTGGTCTTGCTGTTCGTGACGATGGAGCCGTTGCGCATCTCCGGCAACTACAGCGCGTCGATGGCCGACCCTGACACCCGCAACCTGGCCTGGTACTGGATGCAGACGAAGATGCGGGAGGGCTATCGCTTCGCCGCCGAGTTGCACCCCTGGCAGGTACAGGACTGGCCCGACGTGCTCGCGTTCGACGTGGAGAACCCCGGCGACACCGAGGAGCTTACCGCCCGCCCCCCGGAGTGGTATGCCCGCTACGGCTACGACTACGTGGTGCTCAACTCCAACCTCAAGGACTGGCAGCGGGATGCCACCAGCTTTGCAATGTACCAGGCCCTGCCGGTGGCGCAACGATACCAGGGCGACCAGGAAGGGGGCAACAAAGGCCCCACCATGACGATAATCAGCCTGCACGAGCAGCAAGAAGAGCCACGACCAGCACCGGCAGCGCGTGAAGTGCAGGCGCTGATCGAAGACTTCGCGGTATTACGGGGCTTCGATTTGTCGCCCCTGTCGAACGTTGACACCCTGCTGGAACCGGGCACCGCATCGAACGGCGCCACCTACACGCCAGGCCAGGCAGTTGGTCTCAACATGTACTACCGGGCGCACCGCGACGGCAGGCCCACCGATTCCAACTGGCAGGTCTGGATACACTTAGTGGACCCCGCCACCGAGCAGACGGTCGCCCAACTTGACGTGCAACCCCTCGCGGGCATGCTCAAACAACACCCCATCATCAACCGCGAGCCGCATCCCGTCCGAGATTGGCACCAGGGCGAGTTATTGGCGGGCATCTACAACTTCCCTTTGCCCGCGGATCTAAAGCTGGGCAAATATCGCCTCGAAACCGGCATGTGGGTGCCACCCAACGGCCCCGGAGCGACTGTGCGCCTACAGCCCGGCAACGAGACCGCAGACCGGATTGTGCTGGGTGAGATTGAAGTGCATTAAGTATTCGATAAGGACCCGAAGTCGAATGGCCGCGAACGAAGCGACGTGGCTTGGGGCCGCGCTAAAGAGCGGTCGGGTTGCGGCCTCCCTTTAATATGCTGCCATCCTTCACGTGCACCCATATCTGTGTCCCATCTGACAATGTTCTCTCATAAAGGTCAACGCCGTCATTATAGTTCGCTACTAAATTAGCTGGATCGTCAGCTGTTTGTTGCAACAGATGACGTTGCACCGGATCATCCAAGGACAAGGATTCCGTGTGGTAATCTGGGTCGCCACCAAGCTTGAAACGCCTCTCTGTGCCATCGGGAGCTATTAGCTTGAACACCAGGCGAGCATCAAAGAACTGCTCCCAAGTATCCTCATTCTCGGAAGCCTTCAACACAGTCTCTACATCTTCGAGCCAGTCGTCCCAGTTGGCGGCATCGAAACTTTCGAAGTCCGTGTCGCCCGTTACTATCCGCATGCCACTCAAGAGGTCACCAACCCTACCAAGTCCCTTGGTTTCCTCGCTGTAGCGCGTCAGGAACAGGAGCATGGCTGCATATGCTTGTAATTTTGTAAGCGTAGACATAGTAGATATCTTTACCAACACTGACCAGCGTTATGCCTTAGCCTACAAGCTCGCGCACGCCCTGTAGTGGGATGCGTATCCAGGCGGGACGGTTGTTCAGCTCGTATATTAGCTCGTACACCGCTTTTTCCAGCAGGTAGATATCGAACAGGGTTCTCAGATCGGCGGGGTTGCTCGGCAGGAAGTTACCGGACGCCGCCACATCCAGGTACTCCTTCAAGTAGGCCGCGCCGACCCACTTGTGCCAGGCCTCGGCCCAGCCCTCTATGCCTGCCTGGCTCTCGGAGGCTACCACGCCCTTGGTGACGCGGGAGAACATGGCGGCGTACGCGGCGTAGTGGAACGAACGCAGCATGCCCGTCACGTCCTTGAGGGGCGAGTGCTTTTCGCGCCGCTCCTTCAGCGAACGCACCGGCTCGCCCTCGAAGTCGATGATTACGAAGTCGCTGCCGGTCCAGAGCACCTGCCCCAGGTGGTAGTCGCCGTGCAGGCGGGTGCGCACCGCCTCAATCTCTCCCTGCAACATCGCCTCAAACCGCGACAGGATTTGCTCGCGGCCCTGGATCACCTCGCGTGCGTGGTCGCGCGTCTCGCCGGGCAGATCGTCCACCTTGCTCTCCAGCAGCCGGAAAGCTTGCTCGGTCAGCCCGCTCACCGACTCGTACCGAGAACGCAGGTACTCAGGGTTGAACGGCTCAGAGGCGAACGCCGGGTCATCTCCACCGGAAGCCAGCGCGAGGTGCATCTCGGCGGTGCGCCTGCCCAGCAGCCGGGCCGATTCGAGGTACGAGCCGAGCGCCTCCCGCACTGGGCCGGGCACTTCCTGGTCCAGCACCTCAAGCAGGTGGTCGCCCTCCGGGCTTTGGGGCACGTTGTCCGCGCCACTGGACGCGGCATTGTCGTAGTAACCCTCCAGCGAATCGAGGGTATATTCCCACGCATCGCCCTGGTTGGAGACGAAGCCCTGGAGGATAGCGAGCGTCAGTGGCTCGTCGCCGTCTTTGGTCTTGAACTCAAGCGCGCCCGCGAGAGGTGGCGTGTGCTCGAAGCCCTGTTCACCCAGGAAGCGGCCTATCTCCAGGTCGGGGCTGGTGCCCTCCTCCAGGCGGCGGAACATCTTGAGGATGGCGCGGCCCCCGTAAGCAATAGAGGTGTTGCTTTGCTGGGCCTTCATGATTTTAGGCTCAAATTGCTCGCTGCCGTCGCCCAGCACCTGGCCGAACGCAGCCGTGGGCCAGGCTACGAGCGAGTAGTCGGTGTCGCCAAAGGTCTCGCCCTTCCTGATAGAGTCTAGCAGCAATGAAGCGAACTGCTTGTCCTGCGAGGCGTCGTACAGCATGCCCTCGATGCCACCCACCTCGAAGCGGGCTATCACCGCCTGGGGCGAGTCGCTCTCTATCTGAGTGCCACGCTTGCCCTGGGCGAAATCGAGGGGCAGCACGTAGGTCTGGCTGCCGCCGTCTTCGTAGCTCACGTCGATAGTGGCGATATAGGGCTTTAGCTGCTGGCATGGCAGGGGTATGTTGCTGTTAAGCTCCACGCGCTGTATCTGCCTGGCCTTGCCGCCGAACCAGCGCACGGTCATCAAGTAGTCGGGCAGCAGATTCTCTAGCGCGGCCTTGTTCTTCCCCTGGAACACTTCCTCCCACGACTTCATGGGGGCGAAGTTGCCGTTGTCTGACATGTTTGCAATACCTCTTCTTTGTCTCAATTGTCGCCGCGACCGTAGGCGTACTATACAAGGCACCCCATTGGGCAACCCCTATGCCCCTACCCTGAGGCCAAAGCACCCCCTGTCATCCTGAGCGCAGCGAAGGATCTAAGATGCTGGCTTTAGCCCTATGCTGAACGTTTAGCACCATCCGCTACAGGCTCCACACGTTCAACAGCATCTCTACTCACCTTCTTGAGATCCTTCGCTACGCTCAGGATGACAGAGGGGAAGATGGTCCAGTAAGACCAGCGGAGTCGCGTTAGCGCGGCATGGGCAGGAGCCAGGGATAAGTGGGGCACGGTGGACGTGCCCCACGCTTTACATGTAGTAGTCGAAATCTGCCTCGGTGCGCTGGCGGGTGCGCAGGCTGAACACGTGGCCGGGTATTATGGCGGGGTTTAGCTCCACGTAGTTGTTGCGGCCCGCCCACATGTAGCGGTTGTCGGTGAGCAGGTCGTGTACCTGGTACGGCTGGTGAGGGTCCAGGCCGAACTCCTCCAGCGGCACCTCCACGAAGCCCGATTGTGTGTACACCGGGTCGAGGCTCACGATGGTCAGGATGATGTTGTCCTTCTCCGGCGTGGACTTGCTGTAGGCGATCAGGCGGTCGTTGGTGGTCTGGTGGAAGCGCAGGCCCTCGTTGGTCTGCATCGCCTTGTTCTCGCGCCGTATCCGGTTCACGCGGGTGATGAGCGGGGCCAATGTAATGGGGTTGCTCACGTCCCAGTGCTTGATCTCGTACTTCTCCGAGTCGAGGTACTCTTCCTTGCCGTAGGCAATTGGCTGGCCCACGCAAAGCTCGAAGGCGGGGCCGTAGATGCCGTAGCTCGCGCCCAATGTGGCCGCCAGCAGGAACCTTATCATGAAGCCAGGCCGACCGCTCACCTGCAAGTACTCGGTCAGGATGTCGGGAGTGTTGGGCCACAGGTTGGGACGGTAGAACTCCTTCACCTCCGTGGTGGTAAGCTCGGTCATCCACTCGGTAAGCTCCCAGCGGGCGTTGCGCCAGGGGAAGTAGTTGTACGACTGGGTAAAGCCGATTTTGGCGAGGTAGTACATCAGCTTAGGGCGGGTGAACGCCTCGGAGAGGAAGATCGTCTCCGGGTGCTGCTCCTTGATCGTGCCGATGCACCACTCCCAAAACATGAGCGACTTGGTGTGCGGGTTGTCTATGCGGAACACCCTCACTCCCTGCTCGATCCAGTAGAGGAGCACGCTGCGCAGTTCGACCCACATGTTACGCCAGTCGCGGCTCTCGAAGTCGAAGGGGTAGATGTCCTCGTACTTCTTGGGCGGGTTCTCGGCGTACTGGATCGTGTTGTCGGGGCGCATGCGGAACCAGTTGGGGTGCTCCTTCACGTAAGGGTGGTCGGGCGAGCACTGGAACGCGATGTCCATCGCTACCTCTATGCCGTACTCGTCGCGCGCCCGGCTCACCAGCCTGCGGAAGTCGTCCAGCGTGCCGAGCGCGGGGTGTATCGCCTTGTGCCCGCCCTCCGCCGAGCCGATAGCCCAGGGGCTGCCCTCTTCGCCCGGCTGGGCCACCACGTTGTTGTTCTTGCCCTTGCGCTTGGTCTGCCCAATCGGGTGGATGGGCGGCAGGTAGACTACGTTGAAGCCAAGCTGGTGGACGTACTGCAAGCGCGTTTCGCAGTCCTTGAAGGTGCCATGTTCGCAACCCGGCTCCCAGCACGAGCGGGGGAAGAACTCGTACCACTGGCTGAAACGGGCGCGCTTGGGGTCCACGGTCACGCGCAAGGTGGGGTGGTAGGTAGTCAGCGGCTCCCTCGTCTCGTAGCGGTACATCAGCGCGGCAAGCTCCTCCGACAGCGCGGGCTGCGTGGCTTCAGCGCCTCCCCTGCGCAAGGCTTCGGCGTAGGCGGACAGCCGCTCGCGGTCGGCACCCTGCGCATTGGTGACACCGTCCTCAACCAGGTTCGCGCCTATCACCAAATCGACGCTCACGTCCTGCCGGGCATCTATACGCTTGACCATAGCCCGCTGCCAGAACTTGAAGTGGTCAAGCCAGGCGGCGATGGTGTACTCGTACTGGCCTATCTCCGTCACCGTGAACTCACCCACCCACGCATCGTTCCCCAGGAAGGTAAGCGGCACCTCGGTCCAGTCGCCGCCCGATTTGCGGTAGAGCAGCACCGCCGATACCGCCTCATGCCCGTCCGTGAAGATGTCGGCGGTGACTTGCACCTTCTCGCCAACCACCCGCTTGATGGGGAAGCGCCCGCCGTCTATCTCCGGCTTGACGTTCTCGATGACCACGCGGGTGTTGTTCATGTTGGAGCTTTCCGCCCCGGTGTTGCGCGTCTCAGCTATAGCCTGCATTACTGCTAACCCTCTCTTACTCTAGAGTCCTGCTCCTGGTATGTTCGCGCCGTCACGTGCGAACGTGGACTATAGTCTGCATTTTATATGCCGCAATGACTCGGTAAGCAAAAAGGCCCCGGCAGGGTGACGCTGTCGAGGCCAAATCGAAAGTATAGAGGGCTATCAGTAGCTTGAGGAGGCAGTCACTTCTCGCTCAGCCAAGGGCTGCCCGGCTCGGTCGCCGTTCACCAGCCCCTCAAGCGCGCCGAAAGCCAGGCCCCAGGCCCTATCGAACCAGAGCCGAGCCTGCTCCCACTCGTCGCCGCTGCCCCAGCCGGAATGCACCAGATGTACCTCGGTGCCGCTTTCATCGCCATCTGTAAAGGGGATGAAGAACACCACCACATGCGTAAGGGGGTCAGCGACGTTCATCGTCTGCTGGAACATGGTCGGCCCGCGCCAATCAAAGGAGAGGAATTTTCCCGGCTCCATGCCGGTGATTTTGCAGCCGCGAGTGCCGTCGTTCTCGACTATGGCCTGGTCCCAGAAAATCTCGTACTTGCCACCCAACATAGGCTCGACATCTGCGCTGTCCGCCAGCCAGGAACTGAGCAGGTCGTTGGTAGTAAAGTGCTCAAACGCACGGTCAGGGGTGCAGCGAAGTAGGGCGGAGCGATGGATAATCTTGCTCATAGCCTGCCTCCCAGGAATAAATGCCGTCATCAGCAACAGCTACATATTAGCACCTCCGTTCTACTGGGTCAATCGGTACGAAGTCGGAGTTGAGGGGGCGATTGAAGATGTTGTAGCAAGCGCGCGTGCGTCTGAACGATTGCCGAACTCAGCCAGAATCGTTTCGAGTACAGGCAGCATCCGGGTGATACGTTTGGCGCGGATGACCACATCCCACAGCCGCTCGAACTTCTTCCAACCACCGGCATACGCGGCATGTCGCAGCCGTCCGGCCCAGGCCTCTTTAGTGGAGGCACCCCTGAAGATGGAACCCCACGAATAGAAGTCCCGGTAAGCCCCCCAGTAGCCAGCCTCTAGCTCCTCAGGCGTTAGCTTGGCTGGTCTGAAGACGACGTGCCGGGTGTCGTACAGGTTCCAGTCGGAGGTAGTGAGCCTCCCCTGTGCCTCCATACGCTGGTAGAGCGCGGTCGAAGGATAGGGCGTCAAAATGTGGAAGGTAGCCGTCTCTATACCCTGGCTCACCGCCCAGTCTACCGTGCGGCTGAATACCGTGCTGTCATCGTCGTCCATCCCAAACACAAAGCTGCCGTTGATCATCACCCCGAGGTCGTGCAGCCTGCGTATCGCTGCGTTGTAGTCGCGGTTGAGGTTCTGGTGCTTGCGCTGCTCGCGTAAGTTCTCCGCGCTCAGGGTCTCAAAGCCGACAAATAGGCTGCGCAGGCCCGAAGCCACCGCCTTCTCGACCAGCCCCGGCTTCAACACGGCCTGCACCGTAGAGGCCGCCTGCCATAGCCTGCCCATACCCCGCATCCCATCGAACAGGGCCTCCGCGAACCGAGCGTTACCCAGCAGATGGTCGTCCAGGAAGTAGAGATGCCTCCCCGGCAGGCGTTCTATCTCGGCCAGTGCATCGTCCACCAACTGGGTGTAGTACGACTTACCCCCTCGGAAGAAAGCCTCCTTGTAGCAGAAGTCGCAAACGTGGGGGCACCCTCTCGTAACGACAAGCGAGTTCGGGCAGAGGTACAGGTGCCTCTTTATCAGGTCGCGCCGTATAGGTGGAAGCCCCTCTAACGTGCGCAAAGTAGACTTGTACACCGGCGAAGGGTGACCAGCCTTGAAATCGGCCAGGAAGGTAGGCCAGGTATCATCTCCCGGTCCAAGGAAGATGGTATTGGCATGCGGGGCGGCTTCTTCCGGCAGCGAGGTCACGTGCAACCCGCCGAGCGCGACATACGCCCCTCTGCGACGGTAGTGGTCGGCCAACTGGTAAGCCCGGTATGCTGAGGTGATATAGACCTGGATAACCACGAGGTCAGGCTCGTCCTCCAGGTCCAATGCTTCGACATGCTCATCTTGCAATGTCACTTCGTCATCGTCACCCAGGTGAGACGCTAGCGTAGCCAGCCCCAAAGGCGGGAACAGCGAATATTTCACCGGCCTCCAATGAGGGCTTTTAGCTTCCGTCAGCGCAGGCAGGATCATCTTCACTTTCATCTATAAAGCTCCTTCCTTCGACGTCCCGTTGAGCCACTTGCCTTTCGCAAGCAGGTTCCCGATGCAAACACCTGCGAGGCGACGGTATCGAACAACGCGAGGCACTCCCTGTGGAAGCTAGCGGGACGGCAACCTATGGCCCGCAGCAAGGCACGGTGGTCGTAAGTCACCAGGAGGCATACAGAGCCAAAGAAGGCCCGCCACGCAGCCCGCAACGCCCATTGAACAGGCACCGGCAGCCTTAGAAGGGTGGAATGCAAGGTATGGCAGTGGAAAGCGATATGTCCCTCTTCGTCGTGCAGAATCTGGCGGCACATAGCACCAATCACGGGATCGGAGGTGCTTTCGAGTAAAAGACGGAAGTAGCGCTTGGCTACCATCTCGGCTACCAGCAGCACCAGTAGCTCAGTACGCAGCCCTGAGACGAGACAAAGCAGCCTGAAGCAGCCGTTGCTCCAATGGCGTTCCAACAGCGGAGCATCAAGGCGGCGTAGCACCCCAGCCATGATCGCGGCGTGCTCCTGCTCCTCCCGAACGAAGGCTTCAACGGCCAGGGCGTACTGCCTGTCTCCCGTACGCGCGGCCACCCTCCTGAGGTGCGCCCCATCGCCGCTCTCACCTATCTGGAAGCGTTGCAGCGATTTCGCCAGGGCGGACCTCAGGTGGGGCGCGACATGCACGCCAAGCTCCCAGGGTATATAGATGCGCTCAACCCGGTTACGCGCAAAGTGCTCGACCCAGTCCACGTTAGCCCTCCTCGCCCCTCAACCTGTACGGACACTCTAGCAAGGCGATGGGGTGGAGCACGACCCTTTACGACTCAGTTCCAAAGCACCCAGGTGCCCTCATCCAGGCACTCACGGGACACGCAAAAGGGAGCTTCGATAGCGTTACCGAAGCTCCCTTCCCATGAAAGTTTTACCGGAGGTTCAGCCTTCCTGGCGATCCTTAGGACGCATGAGTGCCAGCAGTTCTAACCCCTGCCGAGGCTTCACCGAACGCACAGGCACCTCCAGCCGCTCAATCCCGAAGTCCTGACCAAAGAGGGCGCGCACCTCGTCCTCCGAGGTGGTGAAAGGAGGTCCGCCCGGCCTGCCATGCGCGTAGAACAGCGCGATAAATAGGCCACCCGGCTTGAGCACCCGGCGCACGGTCCGCACGTACTCAGTGTGCCTGCCCGGATCGATGGCGGAGAAGAAGGTGTGCTCCAACACGTAATCGAAAGAGGAGTCGTAGCCGGGAGGCAGGGCAAAGAAGTCGTGTTGGGCGGTCGCAACGGTCAGACCCGCCGAACGCGCGGCCTCCCGCGTCTCCCGCACCGCCGACTCAGCAAAATCGAGCGCCGTCACCCGAAATCCATGCCGGGCAAACAGCAGCGCGTCATGCCCCCGCCCTGCCCCAAGCACGAGCATCGAACCCGGCGCAGGCGGCACCGGCTCGGCCAGCAGGTCCACGAACGGCGGAGCGGGCGCACCCAGGTCCCAGGCGGTATTACCTTCCTGGTAGTGCCTCTCCCAGAACTCCGCCTCGTTGTAATCACCCTCGAAAAGACTCTTTGGCATTCTAGATTTTGGATTTTAGATTTTGGATTTTGGATTGACAAGCGTGTATCACCTTGCTAAGGATACAACATCAGACATCTGCATGTTTCACCGACCAATCCAAAATCCAAAATCTAAAATCCAAAATCAAAATCACCCCGGTGCCAGCCACAGGCCCATCGCCCAGTTATCGCGTGGGGGGAGTTGGATGCGCCACACCGCGAAGAGGCGCACACCAGGGCCGCCATCCGGGGCGGGCATGCGCCACAGGTCGCACTCGCGGTCCCAGCCGAGTTGCACCGCCATCTCGCCCACGGAGTTGGCTACGGCCACCGACGTACAGCCCGGCGACACGCCCAGCGAACCGAGTTCCGAGCCGTCCGTGGGGTGCTCTCCGTCTATCAGGTAGAAGCCTTCGCTCATCGCCTCCCGGCTGTAGATGCCCGGTGCATACAGGTTGAATTCCAGCGCGAACAGGATTTGCATGGGACGCAGGCTTGAGTTGATGACGCGGTAAAGCGAGGCTATATCGGGGGCACCGGGCCGCAGGGCGCTGCTCTTTGCCACGCGCACTTCAGCCACCCGCTTGCCCGCTCGAATCGCTCCGTCCCTCAGCATGCCGAGGCGAATCTCCCCCCCGGTGTCCACCGCCTGGCTGCGAAACTCCCCCTCGACAAAGTCGCCGTACTCCTGGTGGGTACCCGCGACTACATCCTCCGGCCTGGTACCCAGGGGCATGAAGTGGTCTATTAGCGCGCCCCGCTGCGGGTCCACCAGGTCCATGCTACGCGGCAAAGCTTGGTTGCCCCCAGGCTGCGAGGCCACGGCAGGGGGTACCGTGCGCCACTGCCACCGCTCCAACCTGCCCCCCAGCACTCTGTTGAAGCGGCATACCGCCGCCCCGCTATCTATAGTGGTGATGCCGCCCTCGTCCTCGGTAAACCGTGGCTCTTGCCCCGAAGGACTGTGCCCGTTACCCTGTGCTGTCATACTCCCTCCTGGTTCTGAAACGTGAAACGTGAAACGTGATGCGGCTTGTGATATTTGGTGCGTGAATGCCAAGCTAATTCTTACCTGCGAACCCTATTACCCCTGTCATCCTGAGCGCAGCGAAGGATCTCAAGAAGGTGAGTAGGGATGATGCTGAACTCATAAGGAGCAAAGTGCCGAGTACCCGGTACTGAAACAAGGCCAGCATTTGAGATCCTTCGCTACGCTCAGGATGACAGGGGGGAGCTTTGGTCCTGTAGCTCCGATAGAGCATTTCTGCGTACCCTATTGAGCAAGCCGCATCACGTTTCACGTTTCACGTTTCAGAACGCCGTACTACAACCGGTACCATCTTTCCTACTACTTTTATAGGAGTACATTACTATTGACACAGCCCCTGACTGACCTTACGATGGGTATGCAGGAGTAGTCTCGGTAGGGCGATGCGGCTGCCTAGTGCTGGCGCGTTTTTCGGACTGCTCAGTATGCGCATTCTCCCGAACAGAGTCGAAGTATGGCACAACAAATACTAAAAGCGGGCAACCTGATACGCACAACCTCAACAACTAACCTCCCACAAGGAGAGCGCGAGACGCTACGTTGGGTAATCGGCATGCGCTACAAGATAGGCATGTCCCTGCTCGCAGTGCTCGTCGTCAGCACCCTCTTCTCCATCATACCGCTTGACAGCGCTTACAATCTACTATGGCCGCTGCTGGTCTACCTGCTTGGAAGCGGCATATACGACCTGACCTCACGAGAAGGCGCATCCCCCCGCCGCATAAGTATCATCCGGAACGTGCAGCTCCCCGAGAAGCTGCTGCTCTGCACCTTCGCCATCTACGTGTCGGGTGGCGCGCTCACACCAATGGTGCTGCTCTACCCGCTCGTTATCGTCGAAGCCATTATATTGGCAGACCCCCGGGGCGTCTACCACACGGGCGCGGCATCCATCATACTCTACTGCACTATGGCCTTTTTGGAGGCCCAACGCGCCATCCCTTACGTACCGGGACACTGGGGTACCCACGACTACTACGAGTCGGCCAGCAGCACCACCTACGCCATGTACACCCTCATGGTGTCCACCCTGATAATGGTAACCGCCTTCTTCGCCAACCGCATAGCCCTGGTCATCAGCCAGCGCAACATGCAGGTGCGGAGCCAACTCCAGGACCTGCGCACCCTGTACGACATCGCCAACGGCCTTGGCAACATCATGGACGAAGACGAGATGTTGCGCTACCTGGCTAACACACTCAAGACCCTGCAAAACGCCTCTAGCTGCGTAATCAGCATGGTCACCAAGGACGACCGCGTGGAGGTACGGGCCAGCGCGGGCGTGCCCCAGAGCACCCTCGCCAAGCTGAAGGGCGTCAGCCTCGACAACCCCGCGCTGAACCCGGTATTCCAGCGGGGCGAGCCGCTCATACTCGAAGACATAGACGAGCACTCGGAGTACAGGCCGCTGCTCGTGAACCCGGAAACGCGGTGTGTGTACCTGTTCCCCATCAAGGTCGATGGCAAGGTAATAGGCTCAATCAGCCTCGCGTTCATGACCGTCACGCAAATCAGCCCTGAGTACAAGTCGCTGCTCGCCACCATAGCCAACCAGGCGGGCGTGGCCTTACAGCGGGCGCACCTCTACGGCAGCACCGAGCGGCTGGCCCAGGAGATGAGCGTGCTGTACGACGTGGGCCTCTACACCGGCTCAACCCTCTCCAGGGACGAAGTTATACGCCGCACCGCCGCCACTATAGAAAAGCTAATGAACCCCGACGCCTACTACATCGCCCTCTACGACCCGCAGGCCGATATGGTGTCGTTCGAGGTGTTCACGGAGAACGGCCAGCAGATGCCCAAGATGCGCGTCGCCCTCAACCGGGGCGGCCTTACCGGACGCATCATCGAGACCTGCAAGCCGCTGCTCGTGCAGGACTGGCAGGTAGACGGCCAGCAGTACAACTCGGTGGCGAACAAGACCGGCACCGAGATGCTGTCGTACCTGGGCGTGCCGATGGTGGCAGAGGACAAGGTCGTGGGCGTTATCTCGGTGCAGTCGCTGCAACCGCTGGCCTTCGACGCGCACCACGAGCGACTGTTGCTGGCCCTTTCGGCACAGACCGCTATGGCCCTCGAAAACGCCCGCCTGCACCAGGTCGCCCAGGACCAGGCCCGCTTCGACAGCCTTACCAAGGTCTACAACCACGGCGAGTTCGTCAACCTCGTGCGACAAGAGGTCGAGAAGTCGGACCGGGACGACACATGCGTGGCGCTCATCATGCTCGATATAGACCATTTCAAGCAGTACAACGACACCTACGGCCACGTCGCCGGTGACAACGTGTTGCGCATGGTGGCGAACGCTCTCAAGAGCAGTTGCACCGACAAGGACTACGTAGGCAGGTGGGGCGGCGAGGAGTTCTGTGTGCTGCTGCCCGGCGCGGGCGTGCAGGAGGCCAAGAAGATAGCCCGCTACATCCGCCGCGCCATCGCGGAGCTATACCCGGTGGACGGTCACGGCCATCTCATACCCAACCCGACCATAAGCCAGGGCATCTCGTCTTACCCCTACCCCTCCGCCACGCCCAGCGACCTCATAGAGGAAGCCGACTCGGCGCTGTACCAGGCCAAGAAGCGGGGCCGCAACCAGCTAATCGTGTACGAAGGCCGGGGCATCCTCAAAGAGGCCACGACCACCACAGGGCACCTCTCGGCTAAGATGCTGCTGAAGGAAACAAGGGACAAAGACAGCACCATCACCACCGGCAACCTGTCAGCCTCCGTGCCCCTGAGTCCCGCCGAAAGGGAAGCCGTAATCACAACGCCAAGACTCGCTTGATTTGGGATTTGGGATTTTGGATTTGGGATTTTGGATTGAGGGCTTAGGTTCTGAAGCTGTGCTATAATCCCAGGCACAGCTTTTTCTTTGGGTAAACACCTTGCCACAATCGCCTATCATCTCCCAACCTGCACCCGCCAAATCCGAAATCCCAAATCCCAAATCCCAAATCGTCATCACCGGCGGTGGTACGGGCGGGCACGTCAGCCCGGCGGTCGCGGTAATCACGCGGCTTCGGGAGAGGAGCGCCGCCGAGGGGTGGGACCTCGACCTGCTCTACGTGGGCAGCGTGGCAGGCGTGGAAAGGCGCATCATCGGCGGGTTGGGCGTGCCCTACAAGGCTATACAGACCGGCAAACTGCGCCGCTACCTTTCCCTCGAAACTCCACTGGACCTCATGGTGAGGCTGCCCGCCGGTTTCTTCCAGGCGTTGTCGGCCCTGCGCCGCTTCAAGCCCGACGTGATATTCAGCACCGGCGGCTACGTGTGCGTACCTACCGTCATAGCGGGGCGCATGCTGGGCGTGCCCTCCCTCACCCACGAGCAGACCGCGCTTGTGGGCCTCGCCAACCGGGTCGCGGGGCGCTTCGCGGACAGGGTGGCGATTAGCTTCCCCCGCTCGGCCTCATTCTTCCCCCCAGGCAAGACGATACTCACAGGCAACCCGGTGCGCCCGACCATCTTTGCGGGCGATGCCTATCGCGCCGCGCAACTATTCGGCTTCGAGGCTGACCAACCGACCATCTACATCACAGGAGGCGCACAGGGTTCTCACGCCATCAACATGGCCGTGCGGGAGGCCCTGCCCCGGCTGCTGGCGTGCTGCCAGGTGTTGCACCAGTGTGGCGAAGGGCCGGACGGCTCAGGCGACGACCTGCACGTGCTAACCCAGGCCCGCGAGCAATTGCCCCCCGACCTCCGGCAGCGGTACCACGTCCAGGCGTTCGTAGGCGAGGAAATAGGCGACGTGTACGCGCTGACCTCGCTGGTGGTTGGACGAGCTGGCGCAGGCACGGTGAACGAGCTTGCCAGCCTGGGGAAGCCCTCGGTGCTGGTGCCGCTCCCCGGCTCTGCGGGCGGCGAGCAGGAAGCCAACGCCCGCGCCCTCGAAAAGGAAGGCGGGGCAGTGGTGCTCCTGCAAAGCGACCTCACGCCCGACTCTCTCACCGAAATGGTCTGCGGGCTAATCCATGACGCCACTCGCCTGAGGACGATGGGAGAAGGGGCCGGGAAGCTAGCCATGCCTGGGGCAGCCGACGCCATCATAGACGAGCTGATGAGGCTAGCAAAGCAAGGGAGCCGGAGTGCCTGATCCCCGGTTCAGGGGCGAATCTCGGCGGACGAGCCTACCGTGCCTTCCAGCAGCTTTTCGACCACGTCAAAATCAATTTGGTCCGGTTTCCGATACCGTATGCAGCCCTTACCGCAGTCCTGCAACTGGTCGCGGTACCTGTCCATGACATCCTGCTTGAGCACGTAGAAGGAGATATAGTTCTTCTGGCTATTGAAGCCGATCTCCACCGTGCCATCCTTGCTATAGGAAGGCATGCCGTACTGCATGCTCTCCTCGTAGCCCGGCAGCTTGTCACGGCACAGTTGCCGCAGCATGTTGAGGGCGGCAAGCCGTTCGAGTGGCACCGTCGCCAGGTACTCGTCAACCGTTGTAGCCGTGCTTTGCATAGATGTTAACCCTCCCGCACGAGTATAGCAGAAAATATGAGCTATTTATAGGCGTGCTTTTCCTGCCCAGGGGGTGGAAACCCCAAGGTTTTCATGAGAGATGCCCGTCGATTGAGGCTACAGATTGCAAAGGCCGACGACCGTCGATTGAAATCGAGGGCTACACCTTGCAAAGTCCCCGAAGGGGACTGCTACACCTTACTATATCTTCTAAGGCTCCCAACGATGAACCAGTCTGCCGAAGGGCAGACTGTGCAATGTGTAGCCCTCGATTTCAATCGACGGGCGTCCCCTGCCGCGAATTACCATACCCGATGCCCTGCTTCCCCACCAAGAAGGTGGAACACCCCCGGTGAGGATGTGGAGAATACAACCCCAGACCTATTGACCAAATAGAACTTATGTTCTATAATACTCCTGCACCTCGCCCCAGCTTTCGTCATAGCCCAAGTGACATCCCATATCCCCAGGAGGGCAAGACAATGTCCAATCACAGTTTCGTTCATGTAGAGTTTCCGGCCAGCAATTCGGCTCAGTCAGCGGAGTTCTACTCCGGTCTCTTCGGCTGGGAGATGCACCACATGCCCGAGTTCGACTACTGGACCTTTGCCAGCGGAGAAGGCCAGGGCGGCGGCTTCAACAAGGTCGGCAGCACCGAGGGCGGTTTCGAGGTCGCGCCGGGCCAGGTGCTCGTCTACGTCAACACAGACGACATCGACGGCGACCTGGCGAAGGCCGAGCAGTTGGGCGGTACCACCGTCTCACCCAAGCAAGAAATACCGGGAGTAGGTTGGTACGCCGTCTTCCGCGACCCCGCGGGCAACCAGGTTGGCCTCTACACCGGCCTGCAACAGATGTCGTAACCACGCGCAAGACTTTCCCACGCTTGCCAAGGCTCTCCCCTACCAGGAGGGCCTTTCTTATTGCATATGAAGGTCGGTCGCGTGGGCAACCAAGAATTTCACCGCAGAGACGCGGAGGACGCGGAGGTTACGCAGAGAAGAATTGAGGGTGTTCTGTCAAAGGGCTGCATCGTACAGTTCGATGTAGCACTTGCCTCTAACTAACAACCACAATCTCAGCGTGACCTCTGCGTCCTCTGCGTCTCTGCGGTGAATAATCAATCTTTCTCCTGGCGTCCTTAGCTTCTTGGCGGTGCCGTCTCTTACCTTTGCCGAGGATGTGCCTCTCACGTATAATGCGGGTGGAATCCCAATTGGAGAGGCAGCTATGCCCCAACCCCCTCTTGACCCGTACGTGGTCGGGCTCGCCCAGATTAACGTGAAGCTGGGCGACCTAGAAGCCAACCTCAAGAAGCACCTCGAATACATCGAGCAAGCCAAGGCGGCAGGCGTCAACCTCCTCATCTTCCCCGAACTCAGCCTCACCGGCTACTATTTGCAGGACATCACCCACGAAATCGGCCTGTGTGTGGACCCGCCAGCCGAGCCTCTGCGCCTGCTTGTGGAGGCCTCCCGCGACAACGATATGGACATCTGCGTCGGCTTCGTGGAGGAGAGCGACCGCTTCGTGCACTACATCGCCCAGGCGTACATCGGCGGGGGCGAAATCAAGCACGTCCACCAGAAGGTGCACCTGCCCACCTACGGCATGTTCGATGACATGCGCTACGTCGGCTGGGGCACCAGGGTGAGGGCCTTCGACACCCGCTTCGGTCGCATGGGCATGCTGGTGTGCGAGGACTTCTGGCATCTTTCCCTACCTTACCTGCTCTGGATGGACGGGGCCGAGACCTTGCTGCTGGTGGCGGCGGGTCCGGGCCGGGGCGTGAAGCCGGGCGACGACTACCTAGATACCAGCTACGACGTGGTCATGACCCATCGCGTGTACGCCGAGCTTTTCACCACCTTCATCTTCCACTGCAACCGCGTCGGCTACGAGGACGGCGTGGCGTTCGGCGGCTACAGCACCATAATCGCCCCCGACGGTGAGTTCCTGGTCAAGGGCGAGCATTTCGAGGAGTGCCTGGTCACCGCCACAGTGAACCCGGAGCAGGTCCGCTTCAAGCGCCGCAGCCTCCCCCTCCTCCGCGACGAGCGCCCCGAACTGGTGCTGAAAGAGCTACAGAGGATCGTGAATGAAAGACATTATTGATTTTGGATTTTAGGTTTTGGATTTTGGATTCTGTAGAATTCCAAGCCAATCCAAAATCCAAAACCTAAAATCCAAAATGGAGCAACCATGTCTGCTGCCGAGAAGCCAACCTTCACCGACCCAGAACCGATTGAGACGGCGCGATTGCGGCTGCGGATGTTCAGGCCGGACGACGTTGACCAGCTCGCGCCCTTCTACGCCGACCCCGAAGTGATGAAGTGGATGAGCACGGGCCAGCCAGTTCCGAGGGAGCGGGTGGAGATGGCGGTACCGC
Source organism: Chloroflexia bacterium (assembly GCA_036388595.1). GTDB lineage: Bacteria > Chloroflexota > Chloroflexia > QHBQ01 > JADMIH01 > JADMIH01. The sequence goes on along the minus strand of DASVRN010000082.1, from coordinate 18,415 downwards.
GTATCATTGCGAGGTTCAGAGAGAACGGGTTCGGGCTGTTCGTAGTGGAATTGAAAGAGGGCAACACGCTCCTCGGGCAGTGCGGCATATTTCACCTGGACAACACGCCGGAGGTGGAGGTAGCTTACCTCTTCGGGAGGCCATACTGGGGCATGGGCTACGCCACCGAGGCGGCGGCAGCGGTACGCGATTTCGGCTTCAACGTGGTGGGCCTGTCACGTCTGGTGGGCGTCACCCGGCCCGACAACGTCCCTTCGCAGCGCGTGCTGGAAAAGATCGGCCTGCGCTATGAGAAGGACGCCGTCTACTACAACATGGACTGCAAGTACTTCGCCCTCGACCGGGGCGAGTACGAGCAGTGGGAGCGATAAGTATGGACAACACCCCGGACCAGGGCAGCCTGAAAGCGCACACGCTCTACCCGAAGTCGGTCACCGACCGCCTCGCCATCCACCCAGACCTGACGCGCCGACTGCTGGTAGATTTTATCCGCCAGGAAGTTCGCAAGTTCGGCTTCAACAGGCTGGTGCTGGGGCTGTCGGGCGGCATCGACTCGGCGCTGTCGGCTACGCTGGCGGCAGAAGCGTTAGGCCCTGAGAACGTAGTCGGCATCATGCTGCCCTACAGGACGAGCAGCCCCGAAAGCGAGGGCCACGCCCGCCTGCTGGTAGAGCAGCTTGGCATCCAGAGCGACCTGATAGACATTACGCCTATGGCCGAGCCGCTGTTCGAGCATTACGGCGGCGAACCGAGCAACCTGCGCCGAGGCAACATACTGGCGCGCCTGCGCATGGTGGCGGTGTTCGACCGCTCGGCTGCCGAGAACGCCCTGGTGCTCGGCACCTCCAACAAGACCGAGTACCTGCTCGGCTACACCACATGGTACGGCGACAGCGCCGCCTCCATCCAGCCCATAGGCGACCTATACAAGACGCAAATCCGCGCCCTCTCCCGCGCCGTAGGGGTGCCCGCGCCCATCATCGAGAAGAAACCCAGCGCCGACCTCTGGCCCGGCCAGACCGACGAGAGCGAGATGGGCCTCACCTACGATACGGTGGACCAGGTGCTTTACCTGTTGGTGGACGAGCGCCTAGATCCGCAATACGTAATCGGAATGGGCTTCGATGAGGCCCTGGTCAGCCGGGTGGTACGCACCGTGCGCAACAACCAGTACAAGCGCATGACCCCCATCATCGCCAAGGTAGGCTCCCGCACGCCGGGCATAGACTTCAGGTATCCACGCGACTGGGGACACTGATACAATGCCCACCGACCCAAATACCAAGATTAGTGATATCCTAAAGAGTAAGAAGGCGAGCATCAAGACGGCACGGCTAGAGCCTGGCTCCCCAAACTGGGATGAAGTACAAGAGTTGGTCTGGCGAGATATTGAGGAGGGTGCAAAACAAGGCAGGCCAGGGTACCGGACCATCAGGAAGTTATTGACAGATTCGAGGTTCAACAGATGAAAACTGCAACACGAAACTCACTGGCTAAGCTACTCACTTTCCTGGATCGTCTTGAGGAAGCCCATATCTCTTACAGGCTAGATCATGTGCGCGACTCAGTAATGGTAATTGTCGCGGTACCGGGCGAGCGTTGGGAAATTGAGTTCTTCGAGGATGACCATGTAGAGGTGGAGAGATTCGTCAGTTCAGGCACCATAGAGGATGAAAGTGCCCTGGATGATCTGTTCACCAAACATGGCGATGATTAGAGGCATAGGGGGAGTAGATGGCGCTTACAAAAATGACAGTTCAGGACTTTATAGAGCAGCTTGCGTCGGCACAGCCAACGCCAGGTGGAGGCAGTGCCAGCGCGTTGGCAGGGGCCATGTCGGCGGCTATGGTGGAGATGGCCTGCAACCTGACCGTGGGGCGAGACAAGTTCCGCGACGTTGAGGCCGACCTGACGGTGGTGCTGAACAGGGCCAGGGAGCTTCGTGAGACGCTGCTTGAGGCGGTTGACCAGGACACCGAGGCCTACGACCAGGTGAGCCAGGCTTATAAGCTACCCCGGTCCACCGACGCCGAGAAGGCCGAGCGCGCAGCCGCGATTCAGGCGGGGTTGCAGTACGCCACCGAGGTGCCGTTGCGGGTAGCGCAAGCCTCCCACGAGATATACCAGCTAGCCACGATAGCCATCGAGAAGAGCAACCCCAACGTAGCCTCCGACGCCAAAGTGGCCCAACTGCTTGCCGATGCCGCCCGCGATGGTGCCATCGCCAACGTGAACATCAACCTTGGCAGCATCACCGATGGCAACTTCGTGGAGAGGATGCAGGCAGAGCTACAAGCATTCTGAAACGTGAAACGTGAAACGTGATGCGGCTTGCTAAGCAGGGTTCGTGAATGCCAGGCGGTTTGTTCTACAAGACCAAAGCGGCCCTGTCATCCTGAGCGTAGCGAAGGATCTCAGATGCTGCCTTTACTGCTGCGTTGAACCTTCAACACCATTGTCTCAGCGTCCAACAGCATCCCTGCCCACCTTCTTGAGATCCTTCGCTGCGCTCAGGATGACAGCGCCGCTTTGTCCTCACAAGGCCAACAAAGTAGCATGCCCGCGAGCCTTTAACCCTAACCGCATCACGTTTCACGTTTCACGTTTCAGAACCACGTTTCAGGCTCACTCCTCCAACAGCCGCGCCTCCAGCACCTGGTTGCGGCTGAAGTCCTTGAGGCGCAGGTAGTGGTCGGCGGCACCCAGTAGGGCGTCCAGGGGCACCAGGCCGATGACCTCGCTGGCGACTACCGGCACGCCGTAGCGTTCGGCTTCGAGGCGCACTAGCTCGAAGGCGCGGTGGATGGGGGTCTTGGTGTAGTCGAGCAGGTTCATTGAGACCTGCACCAGCCCTTCAGCCGCGAGGTCGACACCCATCGCCTGCACGTTCATGAGGCCGCCGCTGCTCTCACGCAACGCCTTGCCTATGGTCTTGGCGATTTGCAGGTTCGTGGTGCCCAGGTTCACGTTGAAGGCGATGAGGGGCGGCCTGGCACCCACGGCTGTGGCCCCGGCGGTCGGGTGCATAACTGGCTGCCCATAGTCGGGCTTGCGTTCGGGTGTGGCAATCGCTGCCTTCAGGCCCTCGTACTCACCTTTGCGCACGTCGGGCAGGCGCTTGCGTGCGGGAGTGGTGGCAGCCGCGCTATACAGGTAGACCGGCACCTCAAGCTCCTCGGCAATGCGCTGCCCCACCGTTTTAGCCAGGGCCACCGCATCGTCCATAGTAACGCCCGAAACCGGCACGAACGGCACCACGTCCATAGCGCCCATGCGCGGGTGCTCGCCCTTGTGCTCCTCCATGTTGATAAGCCGTGCAGCCTCAGCCGTCGCCGCGAAAGCCGCCTCGCCCACTGCGTCAACCGGCCCCACGAAGGTGAGCACCGTCCTGTTATGGTCGGGGTTGGACGACACGTCCAGTAGTCGCACGCCCTCAATCGAGCGCACCGCCCCCGCCACCCGGTCGATCACGTCCTGCCGCCGCCCCTCACTAAAGTTGGGGATGCATTCGATAAGCTGTTTCATAGGTTCCTTTCGTTAGTGAGGAGTAACGAGTTGTTAGTTGTTAGTTGTTAGTTGTTAGTGAGCTATCTAAACCCTATGCTTCTTTGCGCGTTCTTTGCGTCCTTTGCGCCTTTGCGTTTTCGTCTCTTAACTCATCACTCCCCACGCCTCACGTATTGCCTTTCAATAGCGTTCAACGACGGTACGGCCAGGAACGCTCCCAGCAGGCCCAGCGTCAGGGTGCCCATTATCGCTACCCAGGCGTTCCAGCCGCTGAGGGCGCACACCAGCAACCACAGGCCGAACGCGCTCAGTGACACCGCCGACATAAAGCCCACCACCAGCGCGACCAGTCTCGGTTCGGGAGAGATACGCCGCCCCAGGTAGAATATCAGCACGATAAAGACGAACGACATAATGGCCCCGCCCAACGGGTCGCTACTAAGGGTGGTGGAGAAGAAAAAGAAGGAGTACATGCCCGCCAGCACCAGGCAAAAGCTCGCGAGGAGGCCAATCCAGGGCCTGACGGTACGGCGATCGCCACGCTGCCACGCCTGCCAAAGCTCCATTGTGTCCACCTCGGCTAGAGGCGGTCGGCGTTGGTGGCCGCGCTTGGGCTGGGGCGGTGTGGCTCCGGGTACTGCCTTGGGTTCGGTTGGGTTGATGTCTTGGGGCATAACTGAGTTGCTACCTGGCTCCGGCGCGGCCGACCACCTGCACCGCGAAATTGTTAGCGGCGGCTGCGGCTGTGCGGATATCTTTGCGGGCCAGATATTCTACCACGAACGCCGCCGCGAACGCATCACCGGCACCCGTGACGTCTACAACGTCGTGCACCTCTACGCCCTGACTGAGCACGCGTTCCTCAGCCGTACCGACCAGGCAACCCTCCGCACCTAGCTTAAGCACCACCAGCGGCGAAATCTCCAATAGGCTCGCAACTATCGCCTCCGGCTCCTCCTCTCCACTGAGTAGGCTGCCTTCCTCCATGTTGGGGAATATTATGTCAAATCTTAGCTCCCCCAGCAAGTCTCGGAAGCGGGCAGGACCATAGTCGGCTATGAGATGAGACGGGTTGGGGTCGAGGGTACATAGGGGCGAACCGAGGTCGCGGGCCATTCGCAACGCTTCGTGGGCGGCCTCCCTCGGACCCTCGCGCAGGAACGAATAGCCCGTCAGGTGGAAGGCATCCAGGCCGCGGAACCACCCAGGCTCAAGGTCGCCGGGGCTAATCGAGGCGCTCGCACCCGGATAAGACCACATCCGCCTGTCGCCCGACTGGTCCACCATAACGAGCACCCGTCCGGTGGCCTCATCGTCCATCACGCGCACCGCGGGTGTTACGCCCTCGCTCTCCAACGAGCGGACTAGCATCTCACCAAGCATGTCGCGCCCCACCCGGCTGATGAAACGCACGTCCGCCCTAAGTCGCGCGGCCTGCACCGCGAAGTTGGCCGCCGACCCACCGGGGTGCAGTTGCACCGCCCCCGCCCCCACGTCCACCTCACCCGAAGCCGGGTCGTACCGCACCAGCAGGTCGAGCAGCAGGTCACCTAAAGAGAGGAGGTTCATGATTTGGGAATTGGGATTTCGGATTGCGGATTTGAGTTAAGGAAGACCGGATGTAGCAAATGCCCCATAAATCCGCAATCCGAAATCCCAATTTCCAAATCGTCACACATAGTTCTGGGGGTTGAGCGCGCGGCTTATCTCGGCGGCGAGGCGGGCGTTGTTCTCCAGCAGGGCGCGGTTGGCGGCCAGAGAGCGGCCGGAGGTGGCGCGGGCGAGGTTGCCAAGGAGGAACGGGGTCACCTCACGTCCCGTGATGCCCTGGGAGCGGGCCTCTTGCAAGGCACCTGCTATGGCAGCCTCTATCTCGCGGCTGTCAAGGGCGTGTTCTTCGGGCAGGGGTTGGCACACCAGCACGCCCCCTACCGGACCCACCCGCTGCCGCATTTTGAAGATGTCGGCCACCTCCTGTGCCGTCTCCACATTGCGGTCTACGCGTAACGCAGGGCTGGTGGTGCGGGTGTAGAACGCCGGGAAGGTGCCGGTGCGGTAGCCAAGTACCGGCACGCCGTGGGTCTCCAGCCACTCCAGGGTGGCGGGCAGATCGAGCACCGACTTGGCCCCCGCGCAGACGGTGACTATTGGCGTAGAAGCCAGCGCGGGCAGGTCGGCGGAGATATCGAGGGTGCTTTCCCAGTTGCGATGCACCCCGCCTATGCCTCCTGTCGCAAATACCGTGATGCCCGCGAGTGCCGCCAGGTGAGCCGTGGCCGAAACGGTGGTCGCCCCGCTAGCTTTACCCGCCAGCAGCAGAGGCAGGTCGCGCAAGCTGGCCTTGTGGATGTCGCCTGCGGTGCCCACGCGCTCCAACTCCTCACTGTTGAGGCCGTAATGCACCCTGCCGTCCAGGATAGCTATGGTGGCCGGGACAGCCCCACCGTCCCGTACCAGACGCTCCATGCTGGCCGCCACTTCCAGGTTGGTAGGGTGCGGCAAACCGTGAGCGATGACGGTCGATTCCAGGGCCACAACCGCCCTACCCTGCCTCAACGCCTCCCCCACCTCAGGCTCGAACACCACCAATCCGCGCAGTTGTTCCCGTAAGTTGCTGTTCATGCGGGTAGTATAACACGGAGGTTGTTAGCGGTCACCGACATGGGTGAGCGGTGTCGCCGTGTCGCCGTGTTACGATGTTGCGGTGTTACGATGTTGCGGTGTCGCCAGCCGACGCCCATCGATTGAAATCGAGGGCTACACAAGGCAAAGTCCCCTCCGGGGACTAGAACATCTCATTAGGTCTTTACAGATGCTCAAAGGTGAACCAGTCTGCCGCAGGGCAGACTTCGCAAGGTGTAGCCCTCGATTTCAATCGACGGGCGTCATCATACGACACTCCAACATGGCTCAACCATTCCTTACCTGAGCGAACTTCGATTCCCTACCTGGAACAACCTGCATGTAGGTGGTATAAAGGACGGCAGCCCATCCACACCGAATCCACAACCCATAACTCATAACCCATAACTCATAACCCATAACTCCCTGATGCCTCCACCCCTAGCCATCTTCCTATCGCCACACTTTGACGATATCCCGCTCTCGTGCGGGGGGACCGCCGTACGCCTGGCAAGAATGGGCGCGCGTTGCGTCGGGCTGGTGGTGTGCGCCGCGCCCGAGCCGGAGGGCACCGGCCTCTCGGACTACGCCAACCTTCAGCACGATCAGTGGCAAAGCGCGGGCGGCAACGCGGATGTGAGCATCAACCAGGTGCGACGGGATGAAGAACGCGCTGCCATGCGCCTGCTGGGCTTGGAGCCTGTCTGGCTCGACGTGCCGGACGCCCCCTATCGTCGAAGCATAGCAAGCGAGTCGCTCTACAACTCCGACGAAGACCTGTTTGGCAGCGTGAAGGGGGAGGAGAGACGCACGCTCGTGCCCCGCATAGCTGACGAGATCCGGCGAGTAGCGCGCGAGCACGGAGGAGAGCGCGGCAGGGTGAGAGTATTCGCGCCGCTGGGCGTAGGCCACCACGTAGACCACCAGTTGGTGTTCTGGGCCGCCCGGAGGCTCGGTCCACGCTTCGGCGTGCTCTACTATGAGGACTACCCCTACGCCTCCAAACCCGGAGCATTGGACCACCGCTTGCGGGAACTGAACATGCCTATGCAGCCCCGGCTCACCCCTATCTCGGAGCTAATCGGTCTCAAGATAGCGGCCATCACCAGGTACAAGTCCCAGCTTGACGTGCTGTTCGGCAGCAGCCAGGCGATGCCAGGTGCGGTGCGCGACTACGCCCGGTGGGTGGCCTCTTCAGGAGAGCGGGCCGGAGAGTACGCGGAGCGCGTGTGGTACTTGCCGCCCGTTTACAATATCGGCCTGAAATAGGCCGTAATGTAGGCCAAACTTGGACTATAACTCCCTGCCTCCACAACTCATCGAAAGCATTATTAGCGAGCTAGCAGACGAAGAGATTGCAGGTATCGTCCTGGGCGGCAGCTACGCCAGGGGTGACGCCACCCGCTTCAGCGACATTGACATCGCCCCATTTCTTCACGAAGGTGCCCCACCCCGCAAGAAGCGGCTATTCTACCGAGATGGCTACCTGGTGAGCGTCTCATATAAGACTGTCGCCGGGGTACGGGCTGATATGTCGCTGCCCAACCGCGCAATCTGGGTGGTGAACGGCTACCGGAGTGCCAAAATATTGCTGGACAAGGACGGCGCTATCCAGGGCCTGCTACGTGACCTTGAAGCGTTCACATGGGAGCCGTTGCAGCAAGCCGCCAACGAGTATGCCGGGGCTGCACTTGCCGGTTCGGCGGAGGCTGTGCACAAGCTACTGGGCGACCTTGCGATGGGCAACGACCCGGCAGTCGCACTCACGACCACCAACCTCCTCTGGAACCTGACCGATTTAGTGGCCGTACAACGCGGGGTGCTGGTGCAGGGCGACAGGACCTATTACCGGCAGGTGCAGGAATCGGTAAGGCTGGAGTCTTCCTGGACTCGCTACCATAAGATCGCCACAGGGGTCACACCGTTATCCACCGAGGCACAAGGCACACCGGCCAGGTCGAGGGGCACAGCGGTGCTGGTATTGTACAGAGAGACTTTCAGGCTGGTGGAAAGCGTCATCGCGCCGAGCCACCGGGGAACTGCGACACAAGCAGTTCGCATACTAGGTGAAGTATTGCCTCCGGTAGACTAGAAACTATCTCCACATTAGTAACGAGGGATATTGGTGTCAGAGTTGGCCCTTGTCATTCTGCACGCAGTGAAGAATCGCGTCTCTGAGCACCCATGTAGCACATTTCTTATAGCAACAGAGTCCCATAAGAAAGACGAAACATCCCGGTAGAGGACGAGATTCTTCGCAGAGTTTACCCTGAGCGTAGCCGAAGGGCTCAGAATGACAAAAGCGGGGCTGATGTGCTAATCTCCTATGTCTTATTTGTGGGATGGGTTTCTAAGGGGTTGCCATGACCGACAGCCACGTAACCAAACGTTTCATGTTAGCTCAATCCATCAGTGACACCTTCTCCAAGTTGCCTGATGTAGAAGCCATCACACTGGGCGGCTCTGTATCGACAGACAACGCAGGGGCGGACTCCGACATTGACCTGTACGTCTACGTCACGCGGGAGATACCCGTAGCAACACGGGCCGAGATTATCCACTCACGAGCCAGCTACGCCGAAATAGACAACCGCTTCTGGGAGCCGGGCGACGAGTGGATTGAGGCAGAGTCGGGCATAGCGGTGGACCTGATGTACAGGCACCCCGCCTGGATAGAGGACCAACTTGATAGGGTATTGGTCCAGCACGAGGCCTCCACCGGCTACTCTACCGCCTTCTGGCACAACGTCCGCCAAGCTCTCCCACTGTTCGACCGCAACGGCTGGTTCGCCCGTCTACAAGAAAGAGCGGCGCAGCCCTATCCTGAAGAGTTGGTGCGAGCAATAGTCGCCAGGAACCACCCTCTCCTCCGCACCAATATGTCGTCATTTCTGCACCAGTTAGAGAAAGCGGTACGCCGTAATGACGTGGTCGCGAGTAACGACAGGCTGACAGCTCTGCTCGCCAGCTATTTCGACATCCTCTTTGCCGCGAACCGCACGCCCCACCCCGGCGAGAAGCGCCTGCTGACGCTAGCTTCCGCCTGTGAAAATGTACCGCAGGGCATGGTCGAGCACGTGCGGACACTGCTCCAGACCACCTGCTCCGCCGACTATGAACTGCTCGTGCGCGCTAGTACGTCATTGCTAGATGACCTGGACCGGTTGCTCCTTGCCGAAGGACTACTTGACCCCCTTAGGGTTAGTTGAGCATAAAAGAAGGGCACCCGAAGTCTTTGGGTGCCCTTCCTTCATAATCAGCTACATTCAGTCCATACTACTGTCTCAACATCTCCATGTACCGCATGGACGCCTCAATCCCTTTGAAGACATTGTCCAGCTTCATCTTCTCGTTGGGCGCGTGCAGATTGTCGTCGGGGAGGCCGAAGCCCATCAGGATGGAGGGGGCGTTCAGCACCTTGCTGAACAGCGACACAATCGGAATCGAGCCGCCGCCCCGCAAGAAGACCGCCTTCTTGCCGAACACCTCCGATAACGCCGCCTGGGCCGCCCGCATATAGGGCGAGTCTGTGTCCAGCAGCACCGGCTCGGCGGTGTGTATCAGGTTCACGTCCACAGAGGCATAGGGCGGGCAAATCTCCTCGACGTACCGCTTGAACGACTCCCATATCTTGGTGGGGTTCTGGTCAGACACCAGGCGCATGCTGATCTTGCAGCGGGCCACAGCGGGGATGACCGTCTTGGCACCCTCGCCCGTGAAGCCGCCGATGATGCCATTGGCGTCCAGCGTGGGCCTCGCTCCTATCTGCTCCAGCGACGAGAAGCCAGGCTCCCCCATCAGCCCCGGTGAACCGACTTCGTGCTCGCGCCACTCCTCCGGGTCGAACGGCAGACTGGCGAAGTCGGCCCGCTCCTCCTCGGTGAGCACCCGCACGTCGTCGTAGTAGCCGGGCACCTCGATGCGGCCCTGCTCGTCCTTCAGCTTCGCTACGATGTGGCACAGGGTATTGATGGCGTTCGGCACCGCGCCTCCGTACAGGCCCGAATGGAGGTCCTGCCGCGCGCCCCTCACCGTTAGCTCCGTGTAGACCATGCCGCGCAGCCCCACGTCGATGGCGGGCAGCCCCTCCGCGAACATGTGGCTGTCGCTGATGAGCACCGCGTCGCAACTCAACTCCTCCGGGTGCTCCCTGACGTAGTGCTCTATCCCCTCGCCGCCCACTTCCTCTTCGCCCTCGATAAGAAAGCGCACGTTCACCGGCAGCGTGCCGTTGTTCTGCTTCATCAGCAGCTCCACCGCCTTGAGGTGCACGTAAAGCTGCCCCTTGTCGTCAGCCGAGCCGCGAGCGTACACGTTGCCGTCGCGAATGGTCGGCTCGAAAGGAGGTGTCTGCCACTCGTCCAAGGGGTCCGGCGGCTGCACGTCGTAGTGCCCGTAGATCATCACCGTAGGCTGCCCCTCCGCGTGAAGCCAATCGGCGTAGACGAGGGGATGGCCCAGCGGCCCGCTGGTGGGTATGACGCGCACGTTCTCCATGCCCGCCCGCTCTAAATCGTCGGCCACCCACTGCGCGGCGCGCTGCACATCGCCCTTGTGCTGCGATAGGGTGCTGACCGAAGGTATGCTGAGGAACTCAACAAGCTCGTTCGTGTAATTCTGCCGGTTCGAGGCCACCACCTCGCTGTAAGAACCAGGGGTCATAATGCCCTCCTGTGGGATGTATGTGGGTATTGTACGTCGTGGGGTGGTACCAGGCAAGCCGACGATAGACGCTGGACGATGGACGATGAACGATGGCGGCTCTACTGGCGGCTGCCCCTATCCCAACAGCAGGACACGAGAACCCTGCCCCACCCTGTCATCCTGAGCGTAGCGAAGGATCTAAAGAAGGTGAGTAGGGAGGCTGTTGAACGGGTGGATGTCAGTGCTGAAGGTTCAGCGCAGGGGTAGAAGTAACATCTGAGATCCTTCGCTGCGCTCAGGATGACAGGAAGGGCCTTGGCGCGTCCTTGGCGTGCTTAGCGGCTTGGCGGTTCCGTCTCTCCTATCGTCCATCGACCCCTTTGCACCAGTTATCCACCTTACTGCCGCTTTGATTGAGTTAGCAGGGGCGGAGGCATATACTTGCCCAAGAGGCGCAACTTCAATGTTGAAGTAGTGGAGGGTCACATGGGCAAGTTCTGGCGCGAGAATAGTCTGTCTATCGTGCTATTCCTCATGTTCCTGTTCGCCGTCATAGGGCAGGCGATAGCCGGTAACATGGAGTACAACGAAGAGCAGCAGGAGCATGGCGAGCAAGGCGTCGGCATGGTGGAGTACCTGGGTACGGGACACTTCATCGAGGCCATCTTCGAGAACTGGGAAAGCGAGTTCCTACAGATGGGCATGTATATTGTGCTCACCATCTTCCTCAGGCAGAAAGGCTCGTCCGAGTCGAAGAAGCTCGAAGGTGAGGAGCCGGTGGACGCCGACCCGCGTGACAAGAAGGAGCGGAAGAAGAAAGGCGCGCCTGGCCCCGTGAAGCAAGGCGGCTTCATCCTGAAGATCTACGAGAACTCCCTCAGCATTACCTTCTTTGCGCTCTTCTTCATGTCATTCGCGCTCCACGCATTCGGGGGCGCTGAAGACTACAACCAGGAGCAACTGGCCCACGGCGGACAGACCGTAACGACGCTCGGCTACCTGGGCACTTCCAGGATGTGGTTCGAGTCGTTCCAGAACTGGCAGAGCGAGTTCATGGCGATAGGAGCTATCGTCGTATTGTCCATCTTCCTGCGGCAGAAAGGCTCCCCCGAGTCGAAGCCTGTGGCAGCCCCGCACTTTGAAACAGGCAGCGAATAGCCGGTAGAGTGTACACGTGACACGCTGGACTACGGTTGATTAGAAGCCATCTCACAAATAGGAAGGAGGAGATGAGCACCCAAAGCCCCACCCTGTCATTCTGAGCGTAGCGAAGAATCTCGTCCCTCAGCACATGATACCACCTTTCCTTCAGCAACAGAGTCCCACAAGAAAGAGGGAACATCCCGGTATAGGACGAGATTCTTCGCTGCGCTCAGAATGACAAAGGGCCGACTCTGCCTCTGGTATTCGGGTCTGCTTTTTATGAGATGACTTCTAACAAGGGAGGTGCTATCGTGGTTCGACTGAAATGGTGGATGCGTGTAGTCGGCATCTTCTACGTCATCCTGGGGATCGGGTTCATACCACCCCTCAACGAACTGCGTATTCGCTCCCTGGTACCTATCACCGCCGGGACGGACACCATAGAATACAAGGCGCTGATTGACTGGACGTTCGTCTTCGGTCTCGACCTGCTGGTGATAGGCGCGATGCTTATTTACGGCGCTCGCCACCCGCTCAGGAATATCATCCTCGTACAGACGGTGGTGCTGCTGGAACTTATCCGCGGCGTGCTGGACGACATCTATTACATCTCACGCGGGTATGCATCCGCGCCCTTCTACATAGGCTTCATCGTGGTGCACCTGGCAATAATCGTGACGGGCGTGCTCTTCTGGAGGCAAGCGCAAAAGGAACAGGAGGCGGAGCAGGTCTCGCGGCCCGCACAATTGTAGTTCAGCCTGCACGGGTGCTCCACCTGCTTGTTGCCGTCTAAGCCTAGCTACTACCGCATTAATGCAAGAGGGCACAGGTGCCTCAGCTACCCATGCCCTCTTGGGTTATTCAATGCAATTTTGCCTGGATTAATTCTGTACTAGACCTAAGTCTTCCAGGAACCAGTACAGGCTGCGAGGTGTGTATTCGATGGCTGCCCTGTCCTGCTTGGGGCGCAAGCCTACTGCCTTATCCTTCAACTCAGCCTCCAGGGCATCCACGAGGAATACGTTCCTGTCCGCCGCAAGCTGCGCGTAACTCGCCCCAACGAGGGTAGCGCGGAAATTGACCAGGCCCTGAACTGTGCCACCACTGGACAGCAGCATCCGGTCTATAGTCTCCTGCGATATGCCCTCGTCTCCTGAGAGAGCGCCACTTATCGTGGAACGTTGCCCATCAGGATCGATGGTTCGAATAACAAAGTCTCTCGGCTGTAAACCGTACTTCTCGGTGAATGCGTTGAACTGCTCCAACGGCAACGGCTTATTGAAGGTAACGTCTACTTCGATGGGCCGCGTGGAATTGGCCGTCGCGTAACGAGCAGAACGGGCAGCGACAGCTTTCTGGTATCCAAGCACACCGCCTACCGACTGGGTGTCATAGTCTACCTCGATCCGAAGAGTTTTCGCATCTGGCGCACCCACGCGGTAGCGAAAACCGACTTCCTGTTGGTCCAATATAACAGGCGCGTCCGCCGAGATATTACTTCCGCCAAACCAAAGGAAAACCAATGTTGCTAGCATGCTCAGAGCAATAGTACCGATGATAAAGAACCTGCGTTTGGTCACGTTTCTCGTCCTTTCCAAGTATTCAGATCAGCAAATATAAAACGGTGCGGAAAGACGTAGGTTGCTTCACGTCACCAAGGAAGGATTAAGCTAGGAAAGCTTTGCTGCCGCAAAGTATGTCAACAGTAGAATCATACCAGGATAGAGAGTTCTACCGCATCACGTCTAACCGTCAATGTAGCCCGGTAGGAGATTGACAGAGTGGCACCACAACTTTAGGGAAATGCATTCGACACCAGCAACGACCACGGGTGCATCTGACCAATACAAAGCTGGCAGCAATGCTTGACACCCCCATACCCCTCTGCTATCCTAACAATGCCTAATGTGGGCATTTTATGCGCGACGATGCGCGGACTCTCTACGAGGAGGCACCACATGACACCTGACGAGACCGGCGAGGTAGAGACATCTACCGATACGCCTGAATATGCGGCCACCAACGATACTAACGGCGACGGCCAGCTCGCCACCCAGCGACGACCTTCCGCCCGCGAGCGCCGCGCCGACCAGGAAGACAGCTTCCCCATCCAGGGCATCGACTACATAGAGTTCTACGTGGGCAACGCCAAGCAGGCCGCCCACTTCTACCGCACCGCTTTCGGCTTCAACGTCATCGCTTATGCCGGGCCGGAGACGAAGGTGCGCGACCGCTCCTCATACGTGCTGGAACAGAACAAGATACGCTTCGTGCTCACCGCTCCCCTCCAACCGGAAGGCGAGATCGCCGCTCACGTCAACCTGCACGGCGACGGCGTGAAGGACATCGCCCTGCGCGTCCAGGACGTGGACTACGCTTACAGCACGGCCCTGGAGCGAGGCGCGACCGGCGTGACCGAGCCGCACTGGGTGGAGAGCGAAAAGGGTCGCATCCGCAAGGCATCGATTGCAGCCGCCGGGGACACGGTACACACCTTCATCAATCGCGACGATTACGCGGGCACCTTCGCACCCGGCTATCACAGGCGCGAAATAGCAGGCATCCCAACGGGTGTGGCGGCGGTGGACCACCAGGTGATCAACGTCGAGCTTGGCAAGATGAACTACTGGGTGGAGTATTACGCCCGCATAATGGGCTTCTCCCAGCTAATCTCCTTCGATGACAAGGACATCTCCACCGAGTACTCGGCCCTCATGTCGAAAGTGATGCAGGACGGCACCGGGCGGGTGAAGTTCCCCATCAACGAACCGGCGGCGGGCAAGAAGAAGTCGCAGATCGAAGAGTACCTCGACTACTACCGCACCCCCGGCGTGCAGCACATAGCCCTCATCACGGGCGACATCATCGGCACGGTAAGCAAGCTGCGCGACAACGGCGTGGACTTCCTGCGCGTGCCCCATTCTTACTACGTGGAAGCCCCCGCTCGCGTCGGCCAGATCAAGGAAGACCTCGCCCAACTGGAAGAACTCGGCATCCTCATCGATCGCGACGACGAGGGCTACCTGCTGCAAATCTTCACCAAGCCGGTGCAGGACCGCCCCACCGTCTTCTTCGAGATCATCGAGCGTCACGGCTCGCGCGGCTTCGGCAAGGGCAACTTCAAAGCGCTATTCGAGGCCATCGAGCGCGAACAGGAGCTAAGAGGCAACCTGTAAGCTGGCACGCATCGTCCCTTCCAACATCATGTCCTCCCAGCACACAGGTGCACTTGAGTGCACCTGTGTGTGCCACACCCTAAGTCCCAGGCGACGAAACACCACCGATAGAAGCTTCTGCATACACGGCAGTCCCAATGACCGCACGAGAGTCGGACCTTGTCATTCTGAGCGCAGCGAAGAATCTCGTCCCTCTGCACCCTTTCTCCTCTTTCTTGTGGTACATTGTTGCCGTAGGAAAGGTGGTAACTTGGGTGGTGAGGACCGAGATTCTTCGCTGCGCTCAGAATGACAAGGTCTACCTTTGGATGCGCGTCTCCGCTTTTTTTCATCTGCAATATGATTTTGCATGTTCTATCAGGAGTATCCTGCCACAGGCACAACGGGCACGATAATGAAGGCACACATGCATGCCTACAGGGTAATGGTCAACGAAAACTCCCACTACATGGACGAGGCCGAACGATACGAGCACGCCCCGTTCCATAGCTGTGAGGAGGCAATCACAGCCTGCAAGAATATAGTTGACGACTACCTGCTAGCCAACCATAGCCCCGGCATGTCCGCCGAGGAGCTTTACAGGAGCTACACTACCTTCGGTGAAGACCCGTTTGTCCTCACTGCCGATGAGCAGTGCCAATTCTCAGCCTGGAACTATGCACGGCAACGGTGCGAAGTCCTCTGTGCACCGGACTCCGGCAAGCAAGGAGAACCATAATGACAGGACCGTCACTGATTGACACCTGGCGCAGGATTATAGTAGGCGAAGGTAAGTCGTGGGTGCTGTTCGAGCACGGTACCTGCGTTATCCTGACGAGTCCTGTTGAGGACCCGGCGGGCGCGGCAACGGCCCTGCTGAAGGAGTGGGGGCCGGTCGTGGTCGGCACGCCCGCGGGTGACTTCAACGTCATCGCGCTGCAAGAAGACCCCGGCTGGGTGGTCACATCCCATCACCGCGACATCCTCACCTATGTCGGCACGGACGAGTTCGAGGAGGGGGCAACACCGGACCACATGATAATCGGCCTCATCGGCAGGGCCAAGCGAGCGCAGGACGCCGAGGAGTTGCAATTTATCCACACCGAGCCGTAAGCTACCTGCAACGGAGTCCGCCAACAACCGTTACTATGTAGAGGCTCGTCCCTCAAAATTCTCTGTAAGGTCCCCACGGGCCGACGTGTTGAGCCAGGGGACCCGGAGGCAGCTTGATTAACGGCCTGTCGATAGATGTCGAAGACTGGTTCCAGGGCTTCAACGAGATTGCGCCTCCTACCTGGCACCTCTACGAGCACAGGCTGGCGGCCAGCCTGGAACGGACCCTCCAACTGCTCGATGACCACAGCCTGAAAGCGACATTCTTCGTCCTGGGACATAACGCCGAACACTACCCACACCTGGTACGCAGGATACACGCCGCCGGGCACGAGTTGGGCACCCACGGCTACTCTCACACGCTGGTCTACAACCAGGCCCCTTGCCAGTTCAGGGAAGAGTTGAGGCGCAGCATATGCGTGGTCGAGGATGCCTGCGGCGAAAAGGTGCTGGGGCACAGGGCGGCTTTCTTCTCTATCACCCCGCGCTCGAAGTGGGCGCTCGACGTACTGATCGAGCTTGGCCTGCAATACGATTCGAGCATCTTCCCGGTACGCAGGCGGCGCTACGGCTGGCCCGGTGGCCCGCACCGCTTCTGCCGGATTGTAAGGCCGGGTGGTAGCCTGATAGAGTTTCCGCTGCCCACCTGGAACTTCGGTCTGCTACGCCTTCCCGTGGGTGGAGGGGCCTACCAGCGCATCCTTCCCGAACGCTATATATTCGCCGGGCTGCGACGTTTGAACCGTGCCGGGCAGCCGTTCGTCGCATACCTGCACCCCTGGGAGCTCGACCCCGAACAACCCCGCGGCATCACGAGCGGGCGCGCGGCCTGGCTGCACTACGCCAACCTGAGCGGCAGCACCCGGCGGTTCGCACGCCTGCTCGCCAGGTTCAACTTCGCACCCTTACGCGATCTTACCGCCCAGATGGGACCGACGCTGCCCGATGTCGTCATCAAGTAAGAGGTACCACGTTCCATGCCCCAGGCAGAGCAAATCGACAGGCAAGCACCCCCAGCGCCTCGCGTGGCGCATGTCACCGCCAGCTACCTACCCGACACTGGGGGCATAGCTCGATACGTGCACGACCTGGCCGCGTCCCGCCCACCACGCACTTGTACGGTGGTTGCTCCCGCACGTGGGAGACGCACTCAAATAGAGATGGCGGGGGGAGTATGTACCATCAGGGTCGCTAGGCATGCGGTGGTGCACTCCGAGCCGACGGGCATCTTGCCCCTTGGTCTGGGCTACACGTTGCGGCGGCTGAGCGGCAACTGCGACCTCTTCCACGCCCACCTGCCGTTCCCCGCCCTGCTCGGACTTGCCCCGCTTGCCGGACGAAAGGTGCCCTGGGTCGTCACCTACCACAACGAAATCCAGGGCAGCCTGGGCATACCCGGGCCTGTGCGTGTGGTACATGACGCCCTGCTACACCGTCTGCTCGCCCGCTCGCGCGCCATCATAGTGACCACCGCCAGCTACGCACGGGCCTGCCCCTCTCTGGCTGCATTTCAGCACAAGGTAAGGGTGGTGCCCTACGGCCTCGAGGCCGAAGCCTTCACCGCTCCCATCTCGCATTCCGCGATTACCCGCTCCCACGATACTCTGCTGTACGTGGGGCGGCTCGCTTACTACAAAGGGCTGGACGTGCTGCTCAAGGCATTACGCCAGCTATCCGGCACGCGCCTGATTGTCGTAGGCGAGGGACCGGAAGGCGAGGAGTTGCGCAAGCTGTCCTTCCAGTTGGGCGTAAACGAGCAGGTAGAGTGGCGCGGCCGTGTAAGTGACGCCGAGTTGCCCGTCCTGTATAGCTCCGTGGCGGCCTTTGTGCTCCCTAGCACCGGCCTTAGCGAAAGTTTCGGCATTGTGCAGTTAGAAGCGCACGCCTGTGGCACGCCCGTAGTGAGCAGCAACCTGCCCGGCGTGCGAGAAGTGAACCCCGACGGCGTATCAGGGCTGCTGGTCCAACCGGGCGACACCGACGACCTCGCCCGGAAGTTGAAGCTGCTGCTGGCCGACGCCGAGTTGCGCAACAAGCTGGGAGAGCAAGCGCGCCGCCACGTGCGAGAACGGTTCTCCGTGCGGCATATGCTTGAGGGGGTGGACGATGTTTACAGGGAGGTGCTGGGCGGGGGCATGCCTCACAGTTAGCCCGACAGAGTCGGTAAGGGACGCCCGTCGATTGAAATCGAGGGCTACACCTTGCAAAGTCCCTGCGGGACTGATACACCT
>DASVRN010000081.1:0-7069 GCA_036388595.1 Chloroflexia bacterium | reverse complement strand
CCATCACCTTCTCAAGCTCGGAGGTAAGCTCGTCGGTGGTCTCGTTCCAGATGCGGATGACCTCTTCGTAGCGCTCCTGTTCCGTGATGATACCTCGACGGAAGTTCTTCTCCACCAGGTCCACATCCAAGTCGGCCTTGGTGAGACGCTCGGCCTTCGTGTGCGGGATTTCGATATCGGCCACCGCCACGGACATACCCGACTTGGTGGCGAACTGGAAGCCCAGCCGCTTGAAGACATCCGCGACCTCGGCGGTGCGGCGCGAGCCCATCTTGAGGTGGACCTCTGCCATCAGGCCGCGCAACGCACCCTTGTCCATCGCCTGGTTGCGATAGGGGATGCGCTCCTCGGCGGCAAGCTCCTCATTGAAGCGGTAAACCACGGCGTTGAACATAACACGTCCAACGGTGGTCTCCACAAGCTCGGACTTGCCCTCATGATTGCGCATGCGCACCATGATGGGCGCTTGCAGGTTGATGATGCCGCTGTTGTACGCCAGCTCGGCCTCTTCGGGGGAGGCAAATATCTTGCCTTCACCCTCGGTGCCGGGGCGCATCACGGTCATATAGTAGCAGCCGAGCACGATGTCCTGCGAAGGCGACACGATGGGGTCACCGTTCGCGGGCGAGAGCATGTTGTAGATCGAAAGCATGCGCTCGCGGGCCTCACGCTGGGCGGCGGAGGACAGCGGTACGTGTACCGCCATCTGGTCGCCGTCGAAGTCCGCGTTGAAGGCCGAGCAGACCATTGGGTGAAGCTGGATGGCCGAACCCTCGATCAGCACTGCCTCGAACGCCTGGATTGACAGGCGGTGCAGGGACGGGGCGCGGTTGAGCAGCACCAGGTAGTCCTTGATGACCTCTTCGAGCACGTCCCACACCTCGGGGCGCACCCGCTCGACTATGCGCTTGGCGCTCTTGATGTTGTGGGCGTGGCCCTGGGCTACCAGGCGGCGCATGACGAACGGCTTGAACAGTTCGA
This sequence comes from Chloroflexia bacterium, assembly GCA_036388595.1. Taxonomy (GTDB): domain Bacteria; phylum Chloroflexota; class Chloroflexia; order QHBQ01; family JADMIH01; genus JADMIH01. The sequence continues at coordinate 6,088 of DASVRN010000081.1, read as the reverse complement.
GCGCCATCTTCTTGGGCAGCCCACACTGGTGCAGCTTCAACTCGGGGCCCACCACAATAACGGAACGTCCCGAGTAGTCCACGCGCTTACCGAGCAGGTTCTGCCGGAAGCGGCCCTGCTTGCCCTTGAGCATATCGCTGAGGGACTTCAGGCGGTGCTTGCCGGAGCCGGATACCACGCGACCACGGCGGCCGTTGTCGATGAGAGCATCGACCGCTTCCTGGAGCATGCGCTTCTCGTTGCGGATGATGATCTCGGGCGCGCCTAGCTCCAACAGCCTCTTGAGGCGGTTGTTGCGGTTGATTACGCGCCTGTACAGGTCGTTCAGGTCGGAGGTAGCGAAGCGGCCACCGTCCAACTGCACCATCGGGCGCAGTTCGGGGGGGATGACCGGCAGCAGTTTGAACATCATCCAGGACGGGTGGTTGCCCGACTTGCGGAAGGCCTCGATCACTCGGAGGCGCTTGGTGGCCTTCTTGCGGCGCTGGCCGCCGACCGTCTGGATTTCATGCCGCATCTCGTTGGCGAGGTTATCCAGATTCAGCTTGTCAACTATCTCTAGCACCGCCTCGGCACCCATGCCCGCGCGGAACACGCCGGGGAAAGCCTCGGACATTTCGCGGTACTGCTGCTCCGTTAGAAGCTGGTATACCTGGATGGACTCTAGCTGGTCCACGCGCTCTTCCATCTGGCGGCGCAGGTCGTCCACCTCGCGGTTGGCGCGAACCTGTATCTGCTCGCTCTCCTGCATGGCGACGTACGACCGCTGGTCGCGGGAGGCACCGGCAAGGTCCTGCGAGTGCTGCGACTGGCGGCGGATGTCCTCCTGCACGTCGAACAGGTACTCGTCAGCTATGTCCTTCAGGCGCTCCAGGGTGCCCTCGGTAATCGTCTGGCCCGCCTGGACGACGGGACGTGTGGCCCCCGCCAAGTAGACGTCTTCCGCGGCGTCCTGGGTGAGTTGCTTCTTGAGCTGGCGCTCGATAGCACGCCGCTGAGAGTCAAGCTCCTTCTTGGCGGCCTTGAGCTTCGTATCCAGGTCGGTGCGCGCGTCGCGATCGCTGGCCTGGATCTCGGCGATCTCGTCCTGCAAACCTTCCTGCAACTCATTGATGCGAGAAGTAGTGCGCTCGCTGACTTCCTGGATGCGGCGCTCGCCCTCAGTCTGGACGTGCTCTAGCTGGCGCTGCCGCTCTTCCTCGTCAACGTGGCTCACTATATAGGTAGCAAAGTAGAGCACCCGCTCCAGGTTGCGCGGCGAGATGTCGAGCAGCAGGCCGAGGCGAGAAGGAGTGCCCTTGACGTACCAGATGTGCGATACGGGGGAGGCAAGCTCGATGTGCCCCATGCGCTCGCGGCGCACGCGGGAACGGGTCACTTCCACGCCGCACTTGTCGCAGATCGTGCCCTTATATCGTACCCTCTTGTACTTGCCGCAGTAGCATTCCCAGTCCTTCTGGGGACCGAAGATGCGTTCGCAGAAGAGGCCGTCGCGCTCCGGCTTGAGCGTGCGGTAGTTGATCGTCTCCGGCTTGGTCACCTCACCATGCGACCAGTCCTTGATCTTCTCCGGCGAGGCCAGGCTTATCCGTATTGCACTGAAATTGTTTACCTCTAACATCGTATCTCCTTTGGAGAATTACGAATTACTAATTACGAATTACAGCAGAACACTCGTAATTCGTAATTAGTAATTCGTAATTACCTAAAGCCGGTCTCGCTCGTCGGCCTCGAAGCCGCTCAGGTTGATGCCTTCCAGTTCGGACATGGTGTCGGCACCGGCGTCCTCGCTCAGGGCTACCGGCACGTCGTCCTCAGTGAATACTTCCACGTTGAGGCCGAGCGACTGTAGCTCCTTCACGAGCACCTTGAACGACTCCGGCACGCCCACTTCCATGATGCTCTCGCCCTTGACGATGGCCTCATAAGTCTTTACGCGGCCCATAACGTCGTCGGACTTGACGGTGAGCATCTCCTGAAGGGTGTGCGCCGCGCCATAAGCTTCGAGCGCCCACACTTCCATCTCGCCGAACCGCTGGCCGCCGAACTGTGCCTTACCACCCAGCGGCTGCTGGGTAACGAGGCTGTAGGGCCCTGTGGACCGGGCGTGGATCTTGTCCTCCACGAGGTGGGCCAGCTTGAGCATGTAAATCTGGCCTACCGTTACAGGGTTATCGAACTTGTCGCCGGTGCGTCCGTCGTAGAGGTCCACCTTGCCGTCGCGGGGCAATCCTGCTCTCTCAAGCTCCTCGTGGATGCTCTCCTCGGTGGCCCCGTCGAACACGGGTGTGGCGACCTTGTAGCCCAGCTTGTCGGCGGCCCAGCCCAGGTGGGTCTCAAGTATCTGGCCGATGTTCATGCGGTGAGGCACGCCCAGCGGGTTCAGAATGATGTCCACCGGGGTGCCGTCGGGCAGGAACGGCATATCCTCCATCGGGAGGATGCGGGAGATAACTCCCTTGTTGCCATGCCGCCCCGCCATCTTGTCACCGACCGAGATCTTGCGCTTCTGGGCGATGGAGACGCGCACCATCTGGCTCACGCCCGCCGGAAGCTCGTCGTTGTTGGCGCGGGAGAACTGCTTGACGTCGATCACCTTGCCGCGCACGCCGTGGGGCACGCGCAGTGAGGTGTCCTTAACCTCGCGGGCCTTCTCACCGAAGATGGCCCTCAGCAGGCGCTCCTCCGGGGTAAGCTCCGTCTCGCCCTTGGGGGTAATCTTGCCCACAAGGATGTCGTTGGCAGTCACTTCGGCACCAATGTATATGATGCCGTGCTCGTCCAGGTTCTTCAGCGAGTCCTCACCGACGTTCGGGATGTCACGGGTAATTTCCTCGGGGCCAAGCTTGGTCTCGCGGGCCTCGACTTCGTACTTCTCTATATGTATGGAGGTGAATACGTCGTCGCGCACCAGGCGCTGCGAAAGCAGAATCGCGTCCTCGAAGTTGCCGCCCTCGAAGCTCATGAAGGCCACCAGGATGTTCTGGCCCAGCGCAAGCTCTCCCGTCTCGGTGGACGAGGAGTCGGCGATTACGTGGCCCGCCCTCACGCGGTCCCCTGAATGGATGAGCGGCCTCTGGTTGATACAAGTGTCCTGGTTGGAGCGCACGAACTTCGAGAGGTTGTACTCGTGCTCGGTGCCCTCGTCGTCGCGAATAACGATCAGGGAGGCATCGGCGCGTATCACCACACCCTCCTGCTTGGCGAGCACCACCTGGCCCGAGTCGCGGGCGGCCTGCCACTCGATGCCGGTGCCCACGATGGGCGAGCGAGGCATGAGCAGGGGCACGGCCTGGCGCTGCATGTTCGCACCCATCAGGGCGCGGTTGGCGTCGTCGTGCTCCAGGAACGGGATGAGCGCGGTCGCCACCGACACAACCTGCTTGGGCGACACGTCCATGTAGTCCACGCGCTCGGCAGGCTCCTGAAGGAACTGCTGGTGATGGCGGGCGGTCACGGAGCGCCCCGTGAAGTGGTTCGTCTCGTCCACAGGCGAGTTGGCCTGGGCGATTACGAAGTTGTCCTCTACGTCCGCCGACAGGTACTCAATCTCCTCGGTGAGCTTGGGCCGCACCTTGACACGGGCAATGTCGGTGGCGGCTATGCGCTTCGCCAGCGCGGCATCGATCACGGTGCCCGCCTCAGCCATTACCTTGCCGTTGCCAGCCACCAAGTTCTCGCGCAGCACGTGGCCTACAAGCTCGTCTACGTTGTTGTTCACCGTGTTGACTACCCTGCGGTAGGGCGTCTCGATGAAGCCGAACTCGTTGATGCGCGCGTACGTCGCCAGCGAGCCGATGAGGCCGATGTTCGGACCTTCCGGCGTCTCCACCGGGCAGATGCGGCCGTAGTGGCTCTCATGCACGTCGCGAACGTCGAAGCCGGCGCGGTCGCGGGAGAGGCCGCCGGGGCCGAGGGCCGAGAGGCGGCGCTTGTGGTTCAACTCGGAGAGCGGGTTAGTCTGGTCCATGAACTGCGAAAGCTGCGAACCGCCGAAGAACTCGCGCATGGCGGCCACCACCGGGCGGATGTTTATCAGCGCGCCGGGGGATGCGCTCTCGGGGTCCTGGATCGACATGCGCTCCTTGATTACGCGCTCCATGCGCAGGAGGCCGACGCGGAACTGCTGCTGGATTAGCTCGCCCACTGCGCGCACGCGGCGATTGCCCAGGTGGTCTATGTCGTCCGGGCGGGCGTGGTTCATCGGGTCTAGCTCGCGGTTGTTGAGCACTACCATGTGCTCCACGATTTTGAGCAGGTCTTCGTTGGTAAGCACGCGGGTGTCCAGAGACACATCGATGCCCAGGCGCTTGTTGAGCTTGTAGCGGCCCACCTTAGCCAGGTCGTAGCGGCGTGCGTTGAACAGGAGCGACTGCAACAGGCTGTCGGCGTTGTCGCGGGTGGGCGGGTCACCGGGGCGCAGCCTGCGGTAGAACTCGATTACGGCTTCTTCGCGAGCGTCCTTACCTTCGCGCTCGTGGATGCCGTCCTTGTCCATCGTGGCCCGGATGTAGTTGTGGTCGGGGTTGGTGTTGGCTTCCTTGAAGAGTTCCAGTAGCTGGTCGTCGTCGGAGAAGCCGATAGCGCGCAACAGGATCGTAACGGGGATCTTGCGCTTGCGGTCCACCTTGACGGACATTACGTCCTTATTGGAGGTCTCGAACTCCAGCCACGCGCCGCGGTTCGGGATCAGCTTGGCCCCGAAAAGCTGGCGGCCGGTGTTCGCGTCCTCTGAGGCGGTGAAATAGACGCCCGGCGAGCGCACCAACTGCGACACGACCACGCGCTCGGCACCGTTGATGACGAACGTGCCGGTATCGGTCATGAGCGGGAAGTCGCCCATGAATATCTCAGACTCTTTGATTTCGCCTGTTTCTTTGATGAGTAGCTGCACCCTGACGCGCAGGGGAGCGGCGTAGGTCATGTCGCGCTGGCGGCACTCGAAAACGGAGTAGCGCGGCTCGCCAAAATGGAAGTCGAGGAAGCGCAGTTCCATATTCTTGCCGGTAAAGTCGGTGATCGGGGAGATTTCCTCGAACAGTTCCTGGAGGCCCTGCGTCTTGAACCAGTCGAACGAATCTATCTGGATCTGGATGAGGTTGGGCATCGGCATGACGGAAGGGATCCTGCCGAAGTTGCGCCTACCTACCAGTTGGAGATACTGTTCGTCGGTGTAGAGTGGGGGACCTGAGGGACTGCTCTGCGGGCGTATAGCTGTCGTCATAAATACATTGCTCCTATAACTCATGAACGCGCTGAACCAGCATGAACGCTCAGCCTCGCCAGGGGCCCGGTGGGGTGGAGACAGCCAAAAGACGCAAAACACCCTTCCCGTCGGCTCACGACGTTGTGGGCAGCCGTGGGACAGGTGGGGGTTACTTTTGCGTTTGTAGTTCTGTCATAAATGGGGAATTTACCCTGGACAGGTCATTATAACCGGGGGGTGGGGAGTTGTCAAGTGGGATTTTGGTGTTCCAAGCACCCAGTTGAATAGAATATATTACAAGATTTCGTGCCCCCGCACCCCGTTGTCGCAGGGCACTTGGCGAGCCGTTCATAAGGTGTTGTGCTACCAGGCTGCATAAAGGGGAGCGAGAGCAGACAAAGCTCTCTCGCTCCCCTTTTGTCCAAAGTTCCTACAGACCTGAGTATGTGTCAGCAAAGGTGGAGTCCAAGGTGGGGTCTACTGTAGGGTAAGCTCCGTAACGGCAATTCTTGAAGTAACCTTGTCTTCTACACGCTCGATAATCTCGGTGGGTATGCCGTGGTCGGTTGACAAGCTCTTCTCGACAGCCCGGTCATAGCTCTGCCGTCCGTCGGCGCACAGGCGCGCTTGCCACTCGCCTGACAGTTCAGAGCAGGGGTGTTGCACGTCCTGTCGAAGGTGTATTTTTGACGGGTCGTTGCTTTCCACACGCCGATACTTCGGATCTAGACCGAGCCGCTGTGGGCTGACCGGCACGAGCCACCAGGTTGCCATTACGTCGCGGTCAACCGGCTGAGTTTCCACAGGCAGCGGAGAGCCGTCAACCATACCGCCAACGGAGTAAGACATGCCGTCGTAACTGGTCCAACTTCCTACCGCTCT
>DASVRN010000080.1:0-22186 GCA_036388595.1 Chloroflexia bacterium | reverse complement strand
CACCTGCGAAGTCCGGTTGATCGGAGTCGAACTCAACGGCCCACACAATCTTCTCGTAGGGGAGCAACTCGACAAAGCTCCCCTCGGATGCGTCTGTGTCGTCGGATGTCTTACCACGTGGCCTATCTAGCCGGTCCAGGTACGTAAGGGACATTCGGAACTTGCCACCCTCTCGAGGCTCGAACGTATGAATTTGACCTCTCATGCCGTCGGGTGGAAGCCACGAAGCCACCGCGTCTGCCTCAAGGAATGCCCCATACACTACCTCGCGTGGCGCTTTGACGACCTGCGAAACCCGCGTGCTCCTGCCTTTATTCGACGGCTGCGTCATGATCGCTGAACTCCTTCTGTGTGCAAGCCATCACCCTTCCCCATCCTCCCCCGAACTCTACAGAGTCCGGTACCCTCCGAAACGCGTTCTAAATCCGAAATCCGCAATCCCAATTCCCAAATCACCGTCCCCTCCCCAGTTGTTCCGCGATTTGTCGCTCCAGGTCGCTCCGGGAGGAGAGGCCTTCTTCCTGGAGTAGTTGGGCCAGGAAGGTGTGGATTTGGGGGCGGTATGGCTCCACGAAGAGAGACATAATGGCCTCTCGCCAGGCGGCGGGACGGTCTCCCCTGGTGTGGAAGCCCTGAGCGGTGGTCAGGTATTCCTCGCCCATGAGGTAGAAGGGGCCTGCGGCGCGGTAGAGGTTGGCGGCTGCCTCTGTATCGCCGGACGCCTGTAGGAGGCTGCCTTGTAGGGTGCGGAGGGCTTGCAAGTTGGGCGAAAAGGCCGGGTTGGCCTGTGTCATCCTGGCTGTCATGCGTTGTAAGCTGAGGGTCACCTCGCCGGGGCTGTCTTCCTGGAGCACCAGCAGCCGGTCGAACTCACCCACGGAGGAGAACTCTACCCTCGGGAGGGCGTTTCGCAGGGCCTCCACGTAAGCCGGGTCGTTGAGCGCGTATGTTACCACCCAGTAGATGCGGCGGGGTGTGGGTTGCGCGTGCACCCTGGGGTCTATGCCGTTCAGGGTGGAGGCGGGCGGGCTGCCATGCCAGTAGAAGTCGAACACCTGCATGCTCTGGGGCGGCTCCTCCAGCAGCACGATCAGGTCGCCGGGTTGCGCGCGTTCGGAGAGGTAGCGGGCCGCTCCCCGGTAGTCGGCCAGGAAGGAGAGTTGCTTGTGCTGCTCCGGGCTGAAGTAGACGTAGAGGCCAAGCCCGAACAGCATGAGCAGCCCCGCTCCCAACGTACCCGAAGCCGTTCGCCCGGACATCTGCCACCTACCAGGCAACAACTCGCGCGCTCCTACCACCGCGTTTGCGAGGAGCAGGAAGTAGAACGGCATAGTGAAGAGCACGTAGCGCTGGAAGACCGTATTGGTCGTCCTGAGCACCGCCATGAGCAGCGCGGGCACGAGCAGCATCAGCAGGCACAGCAGCACCGCGCGGGACCGTCTCTGCCAGATGCCGAACAACACGCCCAGCAGGGCCAAAGCCGCGATTACCCATTGCAGCGACTTCTCGGCTTCGCGCTCTACCCCGACCTGCCCCAGCCGGTTGAGCATACGGCCAAGCTGGTCGCCCATTGAAGCAAGTGAGAACTGCGACAGGTTGGGTGGGGTCCTGGGTACGCCCAGGATGTCCAGCAAGACTACTATCCCAATCGAGGCGATAATTACTATGCTGAGGACCGCACTCCGTAGCCGTGCCCTGCCATGCTCGCCATCACGTTTCTGCCACACTCTGTAGAGCACCCACAGCAGGTAAGGAGCGAGCGCGGGCACCGCGAGGGTGAGGGCGTGGTAGGTCATGAGCAGGTTGGCGGCCATGCTGGCGGCGAAGGCCAGCCACCAGCGGCGCTCGCCGGTACGCTCGGACATGAGCAGGCAGTAGACTGTCAGGCCGGTGAACAGCGTCAGGAAGACGTAGGGCCGCGCGTCCTGTGAGTGGCTGATATGTACCGCCGACATCGCCACGAACAGAGCCGCGAGCAGCCCCTGCGCTCTCCCGAACATCTCCCGCCCCAGGCCGTAGACGATGGCAGGAGTAAGTAGCCCCGCGAGCGCCGAGGGCAGCCGCACCAGCATCGCGCTGGCCGTAGGGTCGAGCGGCTGGATGCTGAGCCAGACGAGCAGGTAGTGGAGGGGAGTCTGCACGCGCATCCAGCCGAAGCGGTCGGTGAGAATCGCACTCAGGCCGCGTTGCGCTACCTGTATAGAGGAGACCTCGTCGTACCAGAGGCCGTAGCAATCGAGGCAATAGAAGCGCAACCCAGCAGCGACGAGCGTCAAGCCTATGAGCACGAGCAGGGCAGGCGTCCGAGCCGCGCGGGTTGCGTCGGTGGTGTTAGTTGTGGGTTGCAGGGTGTTTATGGTGGAGGAGGCCAAGTTAGGATTTTGAGCTTGATTTATGTTGGCGAGTTATGAAGCAGCATATTCGCCAGTTGACCCCCGGTTATTGGCAAGTCAAAGGTACGGGATGCAAAGGCCGATGCCCGGCGATTGAAATCGCTGGCTACACCTTGCAAAGTCTGCCCTCCGGCAGACTGGTGCTTCTTATATAGAGCCTAAAGAGGTCTTGTAAGGTGTTTTAGTCCCTGAAGGGGACTTTGCCTTGTGTAGCCAGCGATTTCAATCGCTGGGCATCGGCCTTTGCATTCCGCTGCTTGCACGAGATCATTCGCCGGGCGTCAGCCTTTGCATCCTGCTCCTCTTCTCGATACCTCCCCAGGAAACGACTGGCGGCCTGGCTGCAACCTATAGAACGTCATTCCAGTGTCTAGTATACACCGACAACGGGCTAGGGCTGTGCGGGTTCCTCCGGCTGGGGTTGGGCTGGGTCGATGCCGTTGAAGTAGTCGCGCACCAGGTCTTTGTAACCCTGGGGGATGTAGTCGCTGTTGAGGGCGTTGCCTGCCTGGTCGCGGTACTGGCCGTAGACCTGCTCGTACGGCACCTGGGCGGGGCCGGTGTTATTAGCGTCGGTGTTGGTGGCCCCGGTGCTCTGCTCGCCGTCCGGGTCCTCCTGCCCTTGCAAGGCGACGGGGGTGAGGGCCGCGTTCACGTCCGGGCCGGGGGCGTATACAGGCTCGTTGTGGCCCTTGCCCCAGCCGCCGGAGGGTTGGCCCTGGTTGCCCTGTCCGCCCTGCTGACCTTGCTGACCTTGCTGACCTTGCCCACCTTGCTGGCCTTGACCCTGCCCCTGCCCCTGCCCTTGTCCCTGTTGCCCTTGTCCCTGTTGCCCTTGTCCTTGCTGGCCCTGACCCTGGGCGACCACCGGCGTTCCCCGGCCCGGGGTGGTCTGCGCGAGCACAGGGGTGCCGGGGGTCCCTGTTCCGGCTGGCGTGCCTGAAACCGGCGAGCCGAGGACTATAGGCGTGCCATTCGGCGTCACCGGAGTCCCCGACACCGGGCTGCCGTTCGACGCAACAGCCGTACCATTTGCGTTGGGCTGGCTGGTGCCGCCCGGTCGCGGGGTGCCCGATTGTGCCTGCTCTCGCCCCGAACGGGCCACGTTCGACTTGCTCTGCTGGATTTGCGAGAGGGCTTGCTCTACCTCCCGTTGGGTGGCTAGCTGCTGCCCGCGCTCGCGCACCTGCTCGCCCAGGTCCTTCATTGCCTGTTCCGCGGCCTGCGGATCGTTGCTCTCAAGCCCGTTAGCCGCTTCGTTCAGCCGCCGCGCCATCTCAGGGTCGAGCGGGGCCACGTTCGCGCCCGCCTGCCGCATCGCCTCGGCCAGCGCCTTGCGTTCTTCGGGGGTCATCTTGGCGGCGTCTTTGCCCGCCTGCTCAAGCTGCTTCGCCGCCTCTTCAGTGTCGCCAGGCCGCAGGGCCTCGGCTGCCTTCTTGGCGGCGTCGCTGCCGGAGGTCTCAAGCTGGCGGGCAAGCTGGTCCAGGGCCGCGCGCTGGGCGGGGGACTGTGGGTCGAGGGCTTCCTGCAATTTGCTCTCGGCCTCCGACAGCCGGGCCACCGCCTCTTCCTTGGTGAGGTCCTCGCGGGCGAGTTCGTCTTGCAGGGCGGCAAGCTCCTTGAGTAGCTCCTGTAGCTCAGGAGTGGCGGCGTTGGGGCTGGCCTCTATCGCCTTCTGCACCTCTTCCAGCCGCGCCTTCTCGGCCTCTATCTGCGCCCGCACCTCCGGGTCTCGCGTAAATATGGCGGGGTTGGGCACCAGGACGGCGAACGCGAATAGGACGAGCATCGCTATTACAGGCACCAACTCGCGGCGTTGCACGCGCAACGGCAAGTCTTTACCCGGCGCGATTCGCCTGGCGACGGTGAGCGCATCGTCTAGCTGGGCTTCCCGCAGGGTCTGCATGTTGGCGGGGGCGGGCTTGATCGCATCTTCCAGCGCGGTGGACAGCCGCTCGTCCAGCGAGAGGACGCGGTCGGCGCGGAGGGCGGTGTGCATCAGGTCGCGCGGCCGTAACAGGGCGTATAACAGCGCCGTGAGCACTGCCGACACTACCAGCCCGGCACCCACAAGCAGCAGGCCGACGAAAGGCAACATCCTATCGAATCGCCACACTGCCGCCAGCACCACGGCTGCCGCCACGCCTAACATAGCCGCGACCGGCACCAACCGCGCCGCCTCGATGAGCCGGAAGCGGGCCTGCACGCGCGCCAGCACTCCCTGTAGCTGCCTCAAGCGCGGGTCGTTTGGAGCTATGGTGGTTAGTTGCCTGGTCGCGTCCATAGTGTGATTATACCTTTAAGACGCAGGCGGCGGCCCCAGGGTTCCACTCAGGCTTGCGGTGGTTGGTTCTGGCCGGGTTGTTGCTCCACTCGTGCCGTGTAGGGTGTCTCGGTGGGCGTAGTTGCCGCGGGGGTTGGCGCGGGCGGGGGTTGTTGGTCTCCCGCGTGGGCCTCCATGGGCGCAAGCTCCTGGCTGGGCGGCGTCTTATTGCCCTGCCGGGTGATGTGCACCGGCTGCACCGCGCGTATGGCTACCAGCACGAAGACCGCGCTGAAGATGAGCGCTTCTATGCAGAAGAGCAGCCAGGGCGACACTATAAACAGTTCCTTACCGTTGACGTATTGCGTGGAGCTATAGATGAACAGCGGGTCGCCGTTGGAGATGAACATCTCGCTGATTATCATGGCGATGAGCGGGTGGGACGACAGCACCAGGCCGCTGGTGTACCAGAACTCGAGCGTCTCGGTCATGTTAGGCCCGCTGCCCGCGTTGGAATTGCCCACCGTGGTAACGATGATGAAATAGAGCACCGGGATGCCGATAAGTTGGAACAGCATCGTGCCGTAGGTGAGCACGTTGCTCGCCACGCTGCTCTTGAGTATCGAGGACCAGAAGATGCCCGCCGAGGCGAACAGGAGCGCCGCCATGAGCATCACCACCTGTGACAGCACGATCTCCTCCGGCGACACGCCCCCGAACATGAAGGCCAGGCTCTCAAGCGGCGCTATGGCGATGATAAGCAGCACCACGTAGGAGAGGGCCGAGCCAAGCTTGCCGAAGATGACCGAGCGGGCGGGCAGCAGCGTGGTCATAAGGAGGTCGAACGTCTTTTGCTCGCGCTCCGAGGTGATAGAGCCTGCGGTGAAGGCCGGGGTGAGCAGCGCCACCATGATCATCTGGAAGATGACCAGCACGTAGAAGATGATCTTGCCCACCTGCGACGACTGCGGGCTGGCGAAGCCGGAGCTGGAGGAGGCGGACACCATCCAGTAGAACAGCAGCGTTACGCCGGTGAGCACGACCAGGTAGATCGTCATCACGATAGCGGCGCGCGGCCCCCTCATGCGCCCCCGGAGTTCTTTTACGATGACTGGGTTGACTTGCATTATTGTACCGACCTTCTATGTTGGACGATGGACGATAGACGATGGACGATGTGGGAGTGGTTAGTGGTTAGTGGTTAGTGGTTAGTGGTCGGAGAGTACCAAACCATCCTAACCTTGGCGGGTTCTTGGCGTCTTGGCGTCTTGGCGTCTTGGCGGTTCCGTCTCTCCCATCGTCCATCGTCCATCGTCCATCGTCCATCGTCCATCGTCCATCGTCCATCGTCCATCGTCCATCGTCCATCGTCCATCGTCCTCTTATTGCACCAATCCCCTCGTTGTGCGCAGGAATATATCTTCCAGGTTGCCGGTGGCTTCCTCGAACCCGTAGACGGGGATGTCGTGCTCTACAAGCTGCGACAGGAGCATTTGTAGCAGCTTGTCGTCGCCGTTGACGCGGGTGTGGAGGGTAGCGGGGCCGGTCACGTATGGCACACCCTGCTCCGGTATGGTGCCGGGCGGCGGCGGTATGTGCGCGCCTGCGTCGGGTGATGAGGGGTCGGCGGGAGGGGCCGGGATGCCGGTGCCGCTACCGTTGCCCTCGGCGGGATGCGCGGCTACCGGGATTGGTGCCGGTAGGGGCATATTGCCCGCGCCTGGGCGGAAGTTCGGCGGTAGCACGCGCACGCTCAACACGCCCGACAGGGTGGATAGCAGCCTTGCGGCCTGGTCCGCCTTGTTGAGCACCCTCACGTAGATGTCGCGGGCGGGCTGCATGGCGAAAAGTATATCCTGCACGCTCCCATTGACCAGCAGGTTTCCCCGCTCGATGATCGCCACATGGGTGCACATCTCCGCAAGCTCGGTGAGGATGTGGGAGGAGACCAGGATCGTCTTGCCCAGGCTGCGCAACTCCTTGAGCAGTTCCCTTAGCTCGATGCGGGCGTGGGGGTCGAGGCCGGAGGCGGGTTCGTCCAGGATTAGCAGGTCGGGTTCGTGCACCAGGGTGCGGGCGAGGCACAGGCGCTGCTTCATGCCGCGGGAGAGCTCCTCCACGAAGCTGTCTTTCTTCACGTTCAGGTCCACCAGCGCCAGCAGGTCGTCTATCATCCCTTTGCGGCGCGCCTGGGGCACGTGGTAGGCTGCGGCGAAGAAGTCGAGGTACTCCCATACCTTCATGTTGTCGTACACGCCGAAGAAGTCGGGCATGTAGCCCACCTTGCGGCGCACCTCGTGGACCTCCTCGGTCACCGGGTAGCCCGACACCCACGCTTGCCCGCTCGTCGGCTCCAGCAGGGTAGCCAGGATGCGCATGGTGGTGGTCTTGCCCGCGCCGTTGGGGCCGATAAAGCCATGTATCGACCCGCGCTCGATGCTCAGGTTAAGCTCGTGCAGCGCGGTGAAGCTTCCGTACTGCTTGGTCAGGTCTTCGGTTTCGACTATGTAGTCTGGCATAGAAGTATCCAATCTTCTGTTCTAGGTTATCTTGAGCCTGGTCTGAAGTTGCTGTTTCCAATAGTTGACAAACTACCTCATTTTTGGTACAAATGTACTGAGGGACTGGGGAATCCCGGTCGGTAGAAAGTCCTGGCATAGGTCGGGGCTTTTTGCTTTAAGGGACTATCTTGAGCCCGTATACTGCGCCAGGCCCTTTGTAGAATTTCTCTTTGACGATTTCATATGCTGGATTTGGCTTCGATTTATCTATGCAATATCTACCAATCGGGTATGCAGCGAGATCCGCTATTTGCGTTCCAACAATGTTCATTGCTTTGGGCAGGAAATGCAGCTTAAACTGAATTCTCCTGAAGCGATCTGCGCTAACATAGTCGGTGCCATTGTTCACAGTACGTAAGAAGATCAACTCGAGTTCGGCATCTTCGCGTCTGCCTCTTGATTCTGCAACAAGCTGTACTTCTGTTTGACCGACTTCTTCCAGTAGAGGCATTAACCTCTCCAGAGCGAACTCCAGAGATAAGTCATACGGATTGGCGGCGTTCCTACCGTAACGCTCTTTATGGTGTTGCTTGCGAATCACTGAAGCGATTAGCTTATACTCTGCTTCCCTCATGATCTGATTGATGCGTTCATAAAACGATTGTTTTACGTCACGGTCGTTCAGGAAGGTAAAAGGTCCCTGGGCTTTGCGGATGTCGCGTGAGTGCAGTATCACACCTTCATGTCCAAAGTAGTCTATCTTCAACTGGTAAACTGCTGGAACAATGTCCTGAGTATACGTACTGATGTCGCAAATCATCAGTACAAGCACGAAGACTGGGAAGCCTTCGTCCCCACGCTCCAGTGAGTGGTCTCCTGCCTCATCTATGTATACGATTAGCGGCATCTATAGATAGTTCCTACGCCTAGCTGGTCTCTTTGCTTTACCTTGCTGATTTTCTGATGCTTCTCCTCACGGCCCTTCCTGCTGCGCAAGGCAATCCGGGTAGAAGATATTACCTATGAACTTGGATACCTGCCCCCTGGTGACATGCTCCCCCGGACGGTAATATGGCCTGTGTTGGGAGTCACATGGCTCATCGGGCCGCGTTCCACATGGATAGCCGCCTATGCCTCCGTGTGCTGCCATGCGCTCTATCTCGGACCAGAATAGCTGGCCGGGGCGCACGTCGCTGAAGGTCTGCTGGCCCGGCGGGACGATCTCATCCAGGAACGCGGACCTCGATATGAACCCGGCAGCCTGGCCCCTGGTTACGTTTCCGGCGGGGAGGAAATACCGGAAACTAGACGTGCACTCCCAGTACGGCTGGTCGGGAGTGCACCCGTAACCGCTTACTATTTCATGTAGTGCGAGACGGCCGGTATGGATGTAGTAGGTGTCCGTAATGGGTATGTCAGCCCATATCCTGTAGTCATTAACAGGGGCCTCTACCGGGTCGGAGAACCCCGCCGCGTTCGATACCATCTTTGACATCTGGCCGCGCGTAATCGTCTGCTCCGGCCGGAAAGTCCCATCCGCGTAGCCGTTCGCTATATTCTGGCAGGCTATACACCGGACGGAGTTATAGAAGGTGTTGTCCGGGGGCACGTCACTAAACGTGATGGAGCAGGTGGGTGGAGGCTCCGGCTGAGGGCACTCTCCCGTGTAGCGCTCTGCAAGGGCTTGCATGCGGTTGTCGGCTGAATATAAACCGGCTGCCCAAAGGTCGCCGCCGGGCAGGGCATCGATACCCAACAAGCGGCCGCCCGAACCCTCGGCGAAGCTGGGCACCACGCTCCATGAACTGCCGTCCCAATGCAGCACCAGCGTCCGGTAATAGCAACAGCCCTGAGTGGTCGCGCCAACTGCCCATACGTCATCGGGCGCTAACGCCTTCACGTCGTACAGAGCAGCAGCCGTGGCGTCAACAGGCGGGCCGGGCACCTGGCTCCATGTGTGTCCGTCCCAGTGCGCGATAAACATGGACGGGGTGTAATCATGGAAGGTGACATATACGCTGGGCGAAGACTCGCTGGCAGAACCTACCGCCCACAGGTCGTCAGGCCCGGTGCCACTGATAGCCGAGATGAAGGCCCCACGGCTGATAGGAGGAGTGTCCTCTATATCCAGACCCTCGCCCGGCATGAGATTCCACGTCTTGCCGTTCCAGTGCAGGAAGAGAGGTTTTCCCTCTTTCCTGGAAATCAGGTCTCGCACCTGCCAGCCTATGGCCCATATATCGTCGGGCGCAAAAACAACCAGGTCTTCCAGGGAGGACCGCTCTATGTCGTCCTCAAGCTGCGGCAGGGGGACGCTACTCCAGGTGCTGCCATTCCAGTGCAGAGCCAAAGCCTGTCTGGTTTCAGAGTCGTCGCCGGCGGTGCCGACCGCCCACACGTCGTTGGCTGCAATAGCTTCCACCGCTTGGGGAGTAACGTAACCCTCCGATTCCTCCGGGTCCGGCACACGGGTCCAGGAAGTACCGTCCCAATGTAGCAGCAAGCTGAAGTCTTCGTTGACCCCGTCATAGGCGCTACCCACCGCCCAAATGTCGTTTGCGGCTACAGCATCTATATCCCGCAAATGGTTCCACATGCCCATCAGAGTAGGTGTTGGAAGGCGGGTCCACTTGCTGCCGTCCCAATGCTCCACAAGGGTATCGGCTGCTGGAACACGGGACGATGGCCGTTCGGACCCTACCGCCCATACGTCACCTGGCGAGATAACCTCGACCGCACTGAAGTCGCTGAACCTGCCGGGCAGGTCCGTCCCTTCGACTTGCTGCCAGGAAGGCGCGCACCCGTCCGCTTGCCCCTTGCTCTTGCCCGGTGCGGTGCCCTCGGTGGCTTGCTTCCCTGCTTCGCCTGCTTTATCGGATAAGGTACTACCCGATTGCGAAGTGGTCTTGTCACCGGCAGCCCAGGCCGGGCCGCTCGCCCACGCAGGTACGCTCAGCAGCATACTCAACGCAGCCAGCAACACCCAGGTTCTTCTCGAACTTATTTGGTGCATCCTGGCCCTCCTATGCGGCCTCACATCACTCGCTGTGGCTTGTGCGTCCCATGTCCTACCGGACATGCTCTACTGTGTTTCGCTTTCGTTCAGCAACAGGGTAAACATGTCGAAACCAATCCCGGTGCTGGATGAGCCGGGGGCGGGTGCCAGGCGCAGGGTGACGTCGCCGCCGGGGCCTGTGTAGTCGCCTGGGTTGCGTATGGGCACGCTCACCCGCTCGGAACTAGCATTCGCTATAACAACCAGCTCGTCCCAGGCCCCGGTTCGTACGTTGAACGCCCGGACCACTACAGGGTTGTCCGCGACGCTACCTTGTGTCTCGTACTCCAATGTCAGGCTGCCGGGCTGCGTGCCGGGCGGCAGGCGGAACTGCACGCCGGTGAATGGGCTGAAGCGCACGCTCGTCACGTTGAACGCTTGCCACGCCGGGTTGTCGCCGGGTACGTACTGCATGACGGGTAGCGTGCGGTTGGTCGCCCGACCCTGGTCGCCGGCCGCCCCGGTGACCTGCAGGCGGCTGGTCCAGACGTTCAGGTCCTCGTTGCGGGTGGAGCGGTCCAGCACTCGGAACTCGGAGGGTGGCGGCGGACCCCAGGCTATAGCTAATACCGTAAAATCAGTAGGTCGTTCGTTGGTGAGCAGCGGTTCCAGGGCTGTGCTTAGCATCTGCACGCGGCGGTTGTAGTTGCGCTGGGCGCTGTCGGACTCTCCGGAGCCATAGTAGCCGTATCCACCGGACTGGGTAGGGTCCTCCACCCCGGTGGGCAACGGCAGCAGCGACACGGGGGATGAGTTGTTGAAGGGGGCCTGCGAAAGTTCGAGATCGACCGGGGCCTCGCCCCCCGGGGCCAGGTAGCCGACGTATTGCACCGCCCGCCCCCTGATGAGCGCCACGTCCTGCAAGCCGTTCTCGCTGCGATTGCGCACCGTGCCCACGATCCTGTTGTCAGCCATGCGCAGGTTGGCCTCCAGCGGCGACTCGGCCCGCACGGTGCTCTCGGCCATGAAGCTGCGCAGGCTCCAGGTGTCAACGTTCACATCCTCGATGGTGGTGGAAGAGGCGCTCGCCAGCACTACCGGGGGCTTGCTGCTCCCACTACTGCTGCCGTAATCGTAATCGTATGGGCTGATTTCGGAGGCCAGGCTTTCGGAACCGGCTTGCAGTCGATAAGTGCGGCGTATGGGCGAAAAGACCCCCAGGTACTGCTGCGTTCTTGCGGTGGTGAGGCCGGGCGTGGTATGCACCACGTTGCCCCGTATCGTCAGTAGCTCGCCGCCCTTCGATTGCAGCCCGATGATGTAGGCAATGGCAGCGAATATCACCACCATGATGGGTATGGTGACCCAGGCAAGCTCGGCCCTGCGCATCCTCTTCAATACCATGTAGTTGATAGGGCCGACGAGCAGTATGTAGATGAACATGAACGCAGCGATCAGCAGCGGTTCGGGCAGGTCGAGGCCCGGCAGGTCGAAAATGCTGCCGTAGGTGTCAAATATCGCGGTGGGCATGCCGTATTGTGCGGCTTCGATACCCAGGCGGACGGGGTGCTCGGCAAGCAGGCGCTTGACCAGGGGCACCGTGCCGTCCCAGCCCTTGAGCGGCTCGACCCCCGGCGATACGGCAAGGTAGACCACCTGCCCCCTCCCCAGGTCGCGCATCGCCACCAGAGGTACGCCCTCCTGCGCCGCCAGCAGCCTCGGAGCGCCCACGATATCGGCGCGCAGCTTCGCCTCCGGCACCAGGAACGGGCCTGAGGCCTCCAGGGGTGTCGCCACCAGGTCGGATAGGCCGTTGAGACCTGAGAGGTTGCGGGTGCCTGAAGCCGACACCGGCAAGATGTCCGCGAAGCCCGCCAGGGTGTCGGCCCCACCAGGCCGCGTGGTGACTACTAACGTGCCGCCCTGTGCCACCCAGGACGCTATTGCATCGCGCTGCTCCTGGGAAAACGCCCCGGTCTCCACGTCATCCATGACGAGGGCGGCGAGGCTGTTCAGCCCGGAAGCGAGGGGCGGAATATGCTCGGGGGCTACGTGGGCGATTGCGGCGCGGGCCGCTTCTTGATTGGTCGCGGGTGGCGCTCCCCACTGGGAGGAGAAGGGCGCCTGCTCAGGGTTGCCCACCTGCTCCCCCTCGTACAGGTTGAGCAGCGACGAGTCCGAGGAGACCACCCCCACGATAGCGGAGTTGACCGGTTCGTGAGGGTCAAGCTTAATGTTGGCGGTGGCGATGATCGTTCCGCCCTGGCTGAGGCGCACAGCCATCGCGTGGGAGAAGTTGCTCGCGAACGTGTAAAGGGTCACCTCTTTGCGGGAGGGGCTGGGCAGGTCTACGTCACGCGCGTACACTCCCAACGGGCTGGAGCTACCGGAGTTACCCAGCAGGTTCACTTCCACCCGCACGCGCTTATCGCCCGCACCCGCCGGGTTGTCCAGCGTCACCCGCACCGGGAACCACCGGCCTATGGAGTAAGAACCTTCCTCACCGAAGCCCGCGGAGGCGGTCATTGTGACTCCGGGCTGATTCTGAAACGGGTTCTGAAACGTGAAACGTGAAACGTGATGGGGTGTGTGGGGCGGTGGTGCTGCGTTGGTGGGCAGTGTGGCAGGCAGCATGAGGCCAAGGAGTACCATAGACAGGAAGATGGCTCGTAATGCGCGCATGCTAGACTTCCCTTCTGCTAAATGACACAACGTATGTGCAATGTAACCTACGCCGCATCACGTTTCACGTTTCACGTTTCACGTTTCACTTCCCACGTCTCACGTCGTCGTAGGCTTTGATCCAGGCTTCTATTTCGCCGTCCATACCGGCCTGCGCTTTGAGGCGGTGTTCGTCTACGCGGGCCATGATCTCGCCCTGGACCTCTCGCGGGCGCGGGATGCCTTTGAAGAGGATTTCGGTGGACTCGCCGGGCGTCTTGATTATAACGTCGCCGTAATTGAGCAGGTGGGCGAGCGGGCCGGGCAGCGAGTACGACACGTCCGTGATGCGCGAGACCAGCGTTTCGGTCGATTCTTCACGCAGGCCGAACGGCAGGCTTTCGACGTGGTATACGCGCTCCGCGTCCAGCCGGTACAGGTCGTTGCGCCAGTCCTCCCAGCGCCACACGGCCCACACCAGGCACACGGGCAGGAGCAGCACCGCCGCCCAGCCGAGCACTTCATCTAGCGGGTTGAGCGCGCCATTCACTCTCAGCACGAACCAGGCAATAAGCGCCCCGGCGTAAAGGAGAGTGGGCCACAATAATCCCCGCAACAGGAAAACCCAGTGTTTATGCCAGGTAACGCCTTTGCCGTTCCTTTGTGGGGCAAGCGGGAAGAACCTGCTGAGCAGCCCCAAGCCTGAAACGGACGAGTAGTCGATAAGTTGCGTCTCGCCCCTGCCGGGTATTTGCGCGTGGCCGTTGGGAGGTGTGGGGCTGTTGTGGGTGTTGGGGTCGGCCCCGTGGAGGAGGTTGCGGAGGGCGGCCTTGCGGCGGTCTTCGGGCGGGGCCTGGCTGCTTTCGAGTGCCCCCTGTTGTAGGAATATGACCTCGCGCATCTCCCTGGGGTGGGGCAGGTCCTTGAAAACCATTACGCCCACGCCCGCCGTGTCGATGCTCAGGTCGCCAAAATCGAGGTACATGCTCAGCAGGCGCGGGTACTCGGCCACGATGTTCTGTATCTTAAGCACCGGCACCTCGCGGCGTGTCTCGTGGAAGATGAGCGTCTTGTCCATCATGACGAGCCGCCGCGTGGTCAGCGCCAGCCAATCGTCCTTCCAGTCGAGGTAGATATAGAGCACCCAGAAGACCAGCAGCCCGGCCAGCAACATGTAGATGCCGGTAAGCGTTACGGGCACCCAGGAGGGGGAGGTTGGTCCCTCGAACCCCCCGGCGAGCAGCGGATCGGTTTGCAGGCTCTCTATCAGGGGGAGGGCGAAGAACAGCCCGAAGGTCCAGGCCCCCAGGAGCGCGAGTGGCAACGCCAGTTGCATCAGCACCACCGACACGTGCCGCCTGAGCACCACGATGACCATCTCACCGGGCCGCAAGTCGGGGATGAGGCGGCTGTAGCGGGCGTGGTAGTCGCCTGTGGACGACGCGCCGGGGGCCGTCCCTAGCACGCGCGGCTGCCGCACAACCACCCTGGGTTGCGCGGGCAACGGCTGTTGTGGCGTCGTGTCCTGGAACTGCATAAGCGTATGTCAGGATGGATGCACGGTCTACAGCTATAGACGCAAAGGAGGCAGTATTTGTTTCCTCCTGCGGCCATCTTACATTACGCTACAGAGGCTAGTCAACAACGTGCGTGCTTTCGCAATTGGCAGGCCCCGCTGCTTCGTGCTCCAATGCTGACCTATGCCGGACATAGAGAACCCTGCTCCCCCTGTCATCCTGAGCGTAGCGAAGGATCTAAGATGCCGCCCTTGCGTGCCTGTTGAACCATCAGTACCACTCTGGCTCTAGCTCGACCACATCCTCTTGCCAGCTTCTTGAGATCCTTCGCTGCGCTCAGGATGACAGGGGGGAGCAGGGTTCTTTCGCTTGTTGCATCGGGGCTACACGAGGCACAATTCATCGTGCCCCAGCGTTGCGTAAATGGGCCAACACACCTGGGTTATAATGAAGCATGGAAGTAGACGCTCTAAGAATGGCCTGCCCGGCTTGTGGGTCGCGGCTGACGATCATGCCACGGGTGGACTACGTGGCGTGCAAGCACTGTGGCAGCGAGTACCTGGTGCAGCGGCGCGGCAACACGGTGGGCCTGGAACCCTTCTCGGCGGAGCAGTACGACATCAGCCGCCGGATAGCCGACGTAGAGCGGAAGCAGGGCGAGGGGTGCAGCAACGTCTTCTTCTGGATACTGCTGGTCATGGCGGTGGCCTTCTGCGGGGCGGGCTACCTGGGGCGCACCTTCTTCGCCAACAATAACGTACTGCTGATTGGCGGGTGGGCGATCTCGCTGCTGGCCCTGGGTGCGGCGGCCGTGGTGCTGTTGCGGGTGCTCAATGCTCAGCGCGGCGACCGCCTGAAGCTGGAGGAGCGGCAACGGGAGCTTTACGCGCAACGGGGTGAGGAAGAAACATTGTAGACGCCGAAACGTGCGGAGACGGAAACGCCAAGACGCCAAGACGCCAAGGACGCGCAGAGATTTAGGATAGTTGCCCAAAACAGAGGAGCAAGGTACGTAAGGCCGTACCCTGCTCCTTTTTGTATCCTCTAAACCATATATTCCCTTGGCGCGTCCTTGGCGTCTTGGCGTCTTGGCGTTTCCGTCTCCTATCGTCCATCGGCCATCGTCTATCGTCCCTTCTACTTCATCGCGTTCGCCAGGTCGCGTATCAGGTCCTCCGAGTTTTCGATGCCGACGCTGAGGCGGACAAGGTTATCCGGGACCGCCAGGGGGGAGGCGGCGACGCTCGCGTGGGTCATGATGCCGGGGTGCTCGATGAGCGACTCGACCCCGCCCAGGCTCTCGGCTAGCTGGAACAGGCGGGTGCTCTCCGATATCCTGCGGGCCTCCTCCAAGCCGCCCTTCGCGAGGAAGGAGATCATGCCGCCGAAGCAGCGCATCTGCCTGCCCGCCAGGTCGTGCTGCGGGTGGGAGGCGAGACCGGGGTAAAGCACCCGCTCCACGTTCGGCTGGTCCTCCAGGAAGCGGGCGATCTTCATGGCGTTCGACTCGTGCGCGCGCATCCTCACGCCCAGCGTCTTGATGCCGCGCAGCACCAGGAAGCAGTCCATCGGCCCCGGTATCGCGCCGATGGCGTTCTGCAAGAACCTCAATTTCTCGTTCACCTCGTCGTCGGAGGTGACCACTACCCCGCCCACCGCGTCGCTGTGCCCGCCCAGGTACTTGGTGCTGCTGTGCACGACGATATCAACGCCCATAGTGAGCGGCTGCTGGCCGTAGGGAGAGGCGAACGTGTTGTCCACTATCGTCTTCGCGCCCCTCTCCCTGGCTATCGCCGCCACTGCGGTGAGGTCGATGAGCTTCATCATCGGGTTGGAGGGGGTCTCTATCCAGACGGCCTTCGTGTTGTCGCGCATGTGCTCGCGCACCGACTCCGGGTCGGTCATGTCGATGTAGCTGAATTGGAGGCCGTAGGCTTGCAGAATCTTGTCGAACAGGCGGTAGGTGCCCCCGTATACGTCGTTGGACACCAGCACGTGGTCGCCGGGCGAGAAGAGGTACATGATGGTCGTCTCGGCCCCCATGCCGGAGGCGAACGCCAGCCCGTGCTTGCCATCCTCCAGCGAGGCGATGCACTTCTCGAGCGCCGTGCGGGTGGGGTTCCCGGTGCGCGAGTATTCGTAGCCCTTGTGCTCGCCCACCTTTTCCTGCACGTATGTGGAAGTCTGGTAAATGGGCACGATAACCGCGCCCGTGGTGGGGTCCGGGTCCTGCCCGGCGTGAATCGCCCGTGTCTCAAAGCCATATCGCGGCTCGTAACCTTCGGGACGCGTGCCGTCCTGCTCTGCCATTAGATTCTCCTCCAGTCTCCTCGTTGAGCGTTGCCCCATTGTAGGCAGCAGGGCGGAAGAGTGTCAAGGACAATTACGAATTACGAATTACGTTGAGCATCTTGTAATTCGTAATTCGTAATTCGTAATTCGTAATTGTACAATGCAGGAAAGGGGCGGCAGTCTGCTTGTTGGATGCCGTCAGGCGGTGTTTGGCTGTGAGTAACAATTTGTGGAGGTATATAGAAATGGCAAATGGTAGGGCGATATTAGACCTGGCACAGAAGCGGGACGCACATGTAGACGAGCGGTTGCGCACGGAGATTATCATCTGGCTGGCTACGGTACGGGCCGATGGGCGGCCTCACCTGGTGCCTGTGTGGTTTCTGTGGGACAATTCAGAGTCGGTTATATACATATTCAGCAAGCCGGACCAGAAGATACGCAACCTGAAGCAAAACCCCAACGTGGTGCTCGCTCTCAACTCCCCAACCGGCAACGACGTAGTAACACTCGAAGGCACGGCCACCCTGCTGGAACGCGATGCCATCACCACCGCCCACCCCGACTACGTAGCCAAGTACAAGGCTTTGCTCGACCAGTTCGGCTGGACCGGCGAATCGATGTCGCAGTCCTACACGGAGCCAATCAGGATAGAAGTCACAAAAGTAAGAGCGTGAGAGGAATTTGGGAATTGGGATTTCGGATTGCGGATTTAGTAGAATACAGAACAAATCCGCAATCCGAAATCCCAATTCCCAAATGTAGCCGGCTCTAGCATATGGAGATTGAAGCCAAGTTCCTCGTGCCCGACGAAGCGACCTTTGCTGCATTACAGCAGGTGCGGGCGTTTGGCCCCTACGCGGTGCGCGACACCCGCAGCAAGCACGTACATGACCGCTACCTGGACACGGTAGACCGTTGCTTCTACAAAGGCAACCTGTTCGTGCGCCTGCGGGAGGTTGCCGGTGGCCTGGTGCTCACGATAAAAGGCTCAGGCGCGGGTGTGAGTGAAGGCAGCATCCACACCCGCAACGAGTACGAGACCCAGGTCACAAGCCTGGACGTCGCCACCTGGCCGCAGGGCGATGTGCGCCGCATAGTGGAGGAGACCGCGCAAGGCAAGCCCCTGCATGACCTCTTCGCGCTGGACCAGACCCGCACTGTCTCAAATCTCTACGATGGCGAGCGGGCCGTCGCGGAGTTGAGCCTGGACGATGTAACAATCCAGACCGCCTCACGCCCGGTACGCGGCTTCGAGCTAGAAATCGAACTGCTGCCGGAGGGCTTGCTGGACGACCTGCGGGTGCTGAGCCGCCTCCTCACCATCCAGTACGGCCTCCTGCCCCAACCCGAATCCAAGTTCGAGCGAGCAATGAGGCTTCAGGGGGACGACAGACGATAGACGATGGACAATGGACGATGGTAGGAGACGGAAACGCAAAGACGCAAAGGACGCAAAGGACGCGCAAAGATTAGGATTGTTGTTGGCAAGAGTGCAATCCTCGCCTCAGACCTCAGTCGTCATCACTCCTATCATCCATCGTCCATCGTCTATCGTCTATCCTCCGGCCCATAAACCCCTAGCAGCCTTCCGGCGCCGGGGCGAATATCGCGCCAGCGAGTGGTGTCTAGCGTGATGTGGAGCAGGCCGCAGGTGGGTAGTGACTGTGCTGGCGTGTCTTCTTGGGCCAGGTCGGCTGCCAGGTACTCCAGGCTGGGGTGGTGCCCGACCAGGAGCACACACTCGATCTCGTCCGGCAGACCCCGCACAACGTCAAGCATCGTATCGACGTCGGTGGCATAAATGTCGTGCTCCACGTGTATGTCGCCTGCATAACCCACCACTGACGCTATAATCCGAGCGGTTTCAAGGGCACGTTCAGCGTCTGAGCTAAGGATGGCATCCACTCGGCCCGCTATATGGGGCAATCTACGTCCCATCTCGGCAGCTTCTTGCCTGCCTTGTTCGGTCAGGCGCCGGGCTTTGTCGCCTTGTGGAGCGTTTTGTTGCGCGTTGCCATGCCGGAGTAGAAGCAGTGTCTTCAAGAGGGTTCCTTTCGTGCGTTACAAGGTTGCCTCCTGCTCTGTGCATACCATATGCCATGCGGCCGTGCTATTGCTGGATATTAGAACCCTACTCCCCCTTGTCATCCTGAGCGTAGCGAAGGATCTCAAGAAGGTGAGTAGGGATGCTGTTGAACGGAGGGGATCATGGTACTGGGGGTTCAGCACAGGGGCGAAAGAAGCCTCTGAGATCCTTCACTGCGTTCAGGATGACAAGGGGGAGTGTGGTCATCGCGACCGTGCCTGGCCTACTCTGAAGAGACTTTGCTAGCTGCTGGCAGGGTGGGAGAAGGTGGCGCAGGGTTGCCTGTGCTATAATTTCGCGACGTTTGTACGATTGAGAGACACTAGACCGGAAGGCACCCGTGCGCAAAGACCAGACCACACCGCCACAGGAAAACCTCATCTCACGCTGGCGCAACCGCTTGTCGGCTGCTATGCTCAACAGGCAGGGTGCGGCCCTCTACAACAAGGGCGAGTACCGGCAGGCGATTGAGGAGTTTACCCGCGCCATAGAGGTCAGCCCTGTGTCGGCCGAGAGCTACGATAGGCGGGGTAAGTCCTATGCGGCGCTGGACGAGCACCAACGAGCAATTGAGGACTACGCCAAGGCCGTCGCCTTTGACCCCGATTACGCCCAGGCTTATGTGGACCGCGCCGCCTCGTTGCAGGCGCTGGGTGAGCTTGACCGCGCCATCACCGATCTCAGCCGCGCCATCAGGATAAGGCCTGACTTTCTCGCCGCTTACACGCAACGCATTGCTATACATCGCGCCAGGGGAGATGAAGAGGCAGCGTTGGCCGACGAGGACCAGCTAAAGAAGCTGAACCCCAGCCGGGCGATAGAGGAGTACACCAGGCTGATTGAGGCGGACCCCAACGACCCTGTCCTGTACCACAACCGAGGCTCGGCCTATGGCATCAAGCAGGTGTACGACCGCGCGCTGGCCGACTTCAACAAGGCAATCGAGCTTGATCCCAGTTACGCCCAGGCTTACGACAATCGAGGGGTCATCCAGGCCGAGAAGAAGCAATACGACCGCGCCATAGAGGACTTCGACCGGGCGATAGAGCTACGTCCCGACTACGCGGAAGCCTACAACAACCGCGGCACCGCGTTCGGGGAGATAGGCAACCTGGACCAGGCCGTCCGCGACTTCACGCGAGCCATAGACCTCCAGCGCGACTACCTGGAAGCCTACATCAACCGCGCCACCGCCTCCAGGGTGAAGGGTGCCAAAGAAGCCGCGATTGCCGACCTGCGCCACGTACGCGACGTCACCCCCAACCCCAGCATGCGGCGGGAGATGGAGAAGCGGCTAAAGGAGCTGGAAGAATAGGGACGATGGACGCTGGACCAGAGGAGAGACGGAAACGCCAAGACGCAAAGACGCCAAGGACGCGCAGAGATTTGGTAGGGTCTTGCGACGTGTAGGGGTTCAGTAGGTGGTGAACTGGTGTGAGGTCCTGGTCTTTGTCACAGAACCAAACACCCCCTGTCATCCTGAGCGCAGCGAAGGATCTCAAATGTTGGCCCTGCTCCAGAGTCGAACGTGGCATCATGGTTCATCTTGTTGAACGTCATCCCAACTCACCTTCGTGAGATCCTTCGCTGCGCTCAGGATGACAGGGGGTGTTTGGTTCTAATCTCCCACAACAACACAGCCGCACCATCGTCCATCGTCCATCGTCCATCGTCCCCCTCATATCCCTCCCGCGTAGCCGTCGGCTCGTTTGTCGCTTCCGGCTACGTAGCCGCCACCTGGTAGACGCCAGATAATCTGGCCGCGTCCGAAGGTGCCGCTGGGGGCGAGCACGCTCACCTGGTGGCCTGCCGCTCTCAGCGCCCTGATGATGGCAGGGTCTGCGTCCGATTCGACCTGGATGCTCTTGCCGCTGGTCCATTGCCAGCGAGGCGCGTCGAGGCTGGCCTGGGGGTTCAGGTGGGAGTCTATCGTGTTTGCGACCATCTGGATGTGGCCCTGGGGCTGCATGAAGCCGCCCATCACGCCGAACGGCCCCACTGGCTGGCCGTCGCGGGTGAGGAAGCCTGGGATGATGGTGTGGTAGGGGCGCTTTCCCGGTTCCAGGCGGTTGGGGTGGTTGGGGTTCAGGCTGAAGTTCGCGGCCCGGTCGTGCAGGGCGATGCCGGTGCCCGGCACCACGATGCCCGACCCGAAACCCATGTAGCTCGACTGGATGAGGCTGACCATCATGCCGTCCGCGTCCGCCGCGCACAGGTAGACGGTGCCGCCCGAGTTGGGTTTGCCCGGCGCAGGTTGGAGCGCGCGGTCGGTGACGAGGCCCCGCCGTTTTGTTGCGTAACCCTTGTCCAACAAGCCTGCTACCGGCACCTGTACGAAATCGGGGTCGGCCACGTAGCGGAAGGCATCTGCGAAGGCTAGCTTGAGCGCCTCTATTTGCAGGTGGAACGACCGCGCGCTGTCTCGCTTCAGCGTATCCAGCTCGAAGCCTTCCAGGATGTTCAGGCCGATGAGGGCGGCGATGCCCTGGGTCGGGGGCGGTATCTCCCACACCTCATAGCCCCGGTAAGTGGTGGAGATGGGGTCTACCCAGGTGCTCGTGTGGGCCGACAGGTCTTGCCCGGTCAGGAAGCCGCCCGTCTGCGCGGCGAAGCGTGACATGCGTTGCGCCAGATCGCCCTTGTAGAAGTCGTCTCCGCCGGACTGCGCTATACGTCGCAAGCTCATGCCGAGCGCCTTACTCGACCACACTTCACCCGACCTGGGCGCTTTACCACCCGGCGCGTAGGTCTCCAGCCAGCCTTTGTACTCCGGCCCTTTGTTGGGCGAGTAGATAGGCACAGAGCGGCCCCAGTGATAAGCCACGATGGGCGACACTTTGAAGCCCCTCTCCGCGTACTCAATCGCAGGCTCAAAGAGCGTCTCGAACGGCAGCTTGCCGAAGCGGGCGTGCAGGTCTCGCCAGAGGGCGGGTGCGCCCGGCACGGTGACGGACGGCCAGCCCCGATAGGGTATGCTGGTGTAGCCTTTGCCTCTAAGCAGATTGAGGGTGAGCGACCTGGGTGCGCGTCCCGCCCCATTCAGGCCGTGCAGCTTCTTGCCGTCCCAGACCAGCGCGAACGCGTCCGAGCCGATGCCGTTGGAGGTCGGCTCGACCACGGTCTGGGCGATGGCGGTGGCAAGGGCGGCATCTACCGCGTTGCCGCCCTTCTGGAGCATGAGCAGCCCGGCCTGCACCGCCAGGGGCGTGCTGGTGGCTACCATGCCCTTCTGAGCTATAACGGCCCTGCGTTGCGCGCTGTAGGGGTTGCTGCTGAGGTCCATCGGGGGCAGCGTGTCGCCCGCCGGAGTCGGCTGTGTGGTTGGTGTGCTGGCGGGGGCAGGGGCCGTCTTAGTGGCTGTTGGAGGGCCTGTACGCGTGCTGGTAGGTCCCGAGGGGCGGGTGGTAGTTGGCTGCGACAGGATGGTGTTGCCGCGTGCCTCTATGGGGGATGTGGTATCGAGCGCGGAGCTAGC
>DASVRN010000079.1:0-7400 GCA_036388595.1 Chloroflexia bacterium | reverse complement strand
TGACAAGGGCGGGAGTTGGTCACCGTAATTCAACCGCATCCCTCCCCGCCTGATTCTTCGCTGCGCTCAGAATGACAAAGGGGAGCAGAGTCCCCTCTTCAGGTGCTGGGATTCTAGTCCACTCTGGTTACGATTCTCGCCTACCGCTGTGCAGTGATTGAGGTATGGGCCGATTAGGTATATAATTGGAAGGTTGCTCGCGGGCGGCCGCTTTAAAGGGTGCCTGCAACTGCTATGCGATACGGAGTAGGGCTATGGACACCGGCCAGGACGCGCAGACCACAAGCACGACTGACCTCGCGCTCGACATGCTGAGGACGCTGTTCGAGTATTCGGTCTGGGCGCGCGACCGGCTGCTGGAGGTGATTGAGCCGCTCGAGGAGAGCAGGCTGCGCGAGCTTCCGGGCGACGGCAAGGGACTCTACGGCACCATCTTCGACACGCTGGCGCACATGGCCGCCTCCGAGTGGCTCTGGACGCAACGCGTGCTGGGGGAGTCGCCCATGCGCTCGCCCAGGGGAGAGGACTTCAACAGCCTGCGCAACCTGGTGGACTGGTGGAACGGGGTGCACTCCGACTCGGTGCGACTCCTCAACGACCTCAGCGCAGCCGACCTGGAGACGGAGTTGACCTACGTCGGCCCTGACGGCAAGCGCCGCACCCGCAAGACCTGGCACATGCTCCTACAGGTGCCCAACCACCAGACCGAGCACCGCTCCCAACTCGCCACCATGCTCGGCAACCTCGGAGTTGAGGTGCCGCAAACGGATTTGGTGGTTTATTTGAGCGAACAGGCAGGTAGATAGAGAACTATTGTCCAACCGCATAGAGGCGGCCCACGCAAAGATGCGTAGATATTCTTCAATGTGACGAGTCTCGTACTATTTTCCGGCACAGGTCGTGACCTGTCACTCGTCACTCTCACAAGCGAGCAAGCACCACTTTCAAGGAGGATAATTGATGGCGACAACGATGCAGAACGAGGCGCAAGGCACGCAGACCGGGCACAAGTGGGTCTACCTGTTCCACGAGGGCAACGCCAAGATGCGCGACCTGTTGGGCGGCAAGGGCGCTGGATTGGCAGAAATGACCAGCCTGGGCCTGCCTGTACCTGGCGGTTTCACGATCACCACGGAAGCATGCCGGGCATACCTGGAAGGAGGCAAGCAGTATCCCGAAGGGATGTGGGAGCAGGCCATGGAGGCGCTTCACACGGTCGAGGAAGGCATCGGTAGGCGTCTGGGCGACCCAGAAAATCCGCTCCTCGTTTCGGTGCGCTCAGGTGCTAAGTTCTCCATGCCAGGCATGATGGATACCGTATTGAACCTGGGCGTTAACCCTGATACCCTGAAAGGCATTATCAAGCTGACCGGCAATGAGCGCTTCGGCTATGATGCGTACCGTCGCTTCATCCAACTCTTCGGGCGTATTGTAATGGGTGTCCAAGCCAAGCACTTTGATAATCTAATCAACCAAATGAAGGAGTGGCGAGGTGTTGAACTCGATACCGAACTAACAGCCGAGGACCTGCGTCTGTTGGTAGAGCAGTTCAAAGAGGCTGTACAACGCGAGGCGGGGCGAGCCTTTCCGGACGACCCCTATGAGCAATTACGCCTCGCAATTGAAGCCGTATTCAACTCGTGGAACTCGCCTCGGGCATTCGCTTATCGCAACGTGCAAAATATCCCCCATGACCTCGGTACCGCAGTCAATGTTATGACGATGGTATTCGGCAATATGGGTAACGACTCGGGCACGGGGGTAGCCTTCACTCGCAACCCCTCCACCGGTGAGTCGAAACTTTATGGAGAGTTCCTGGTGAATGCGCAGGGCGAGGACGTAGTGGCCGGTATTCGCACCCCGCAGAAGATCTCTCAGCTAGAGCAAGACATGCCCGAAATCTACAACCAGTTCCTGGAGATAGGCCAACGGCTCGAAAAGCACTACCGAGACATGCAGGACATGGAGTTCACCATCGAGCGTGGCAAGCTCTACATGCTCCAGACCCGCTCCGGCAAGAGGACCGCCGCCGCTGCTGTAAAGATCGCGATGGACATGGTAGGTGAAGGACTTATCTCCCGTGAGGAGGCAATTCAGCGGGTGGAGCCTGACCATGTGGTACAACTGCTCTTGCCGCGCTACGACGACGACGACAAAGAGCGAGCCATCAGGGAAGGCAAGCTGCTGGCTACCGGTCTTAATGCGGCCCCCGGGGCTGCAGTCGGTCAGGCAATATTCACAGCAGACAAAGCGGAAGAACTTGGTAAGTCGGGTGTGGCCGTAGTTTTGGTCCGTGAAGAGACCAATCCTGAAGACGTGCACGGCATGATTGCGGCAAAGGGCGTGCTTACGGCTCGGGGTGGGGCTACCTCGCATGCGGCTGTGGTGGCGCGGCAGTTCGGCAAGGTGTGCGTGGCGGGTGCCGAGAACGGCGGCCTGCACGTGGACGACGAGGCCGGCTACTTCACCGCCAACGGCAAGACGGTGCGCGAGGGCGAGATTATATCCATCGACGGCACCACGGGCGAGGTGTTCCTGGGGGCCATCGCGCTCATCGAGCCGAATTACGAGGAAGAGCACGACCTGGTGAACCTGCTCAGTTGGGCGGACGATGTTCGCAAGCTGGGCGTGTGGGCCAACGCCGACTACCCCCGTGACGCTCAGAAGGCGGTAGCTTTTGGGGCCGAGGGCATCGGCCTATGCCGCACGGAGCACATGTTCTTCGAGGAAGTGCGCCTGCCCGTAGTGCGCCAGATGATCCTGTCGGCGGCGGAGGCTACCCGACTTGAGGATGCGGTTGCGAAGGCGCAGGCGGCATTTGACGAAGCCGAGACTGATAAAGAAATCGCTGAGGCTAAGGCCCAGCAAAGCAAAGCTCAGAAAGCCCTCTCCAACTCACAAGCCCAGAAGAACTATCGCAGTGCCCTTGAGCAGCTAGGCGAGATACAGCAGGGTGACTTCTACGGCATCCTCAAGGCGATGGAGGGCAAGCCCACCGTCATCCGCCTGCTCGACCCGCCCCTGCACGAGTTCCTCCCCTCCTTCGAGGACCTGCTGGTGCAGACCACTGAGATGCGCATGCGTGGCGAGACTGAGAGTGAGGAGTACAAGGAGAAAGCTAACCTTCTGGACATAGTAAGGCAGATGAAGGAGCAGAACCCGATGCTCGGCCTGCGCGGCTGCCGCCTGGGCATCCTCTACCCCGCCATCAACGAGATGCAGGTGCGGGCCATCCTGCAAGCCTCCCTCCAACTGCTCAACGAAGGGCTGGAGTCGCACCCCGAAATCATGATCCCGCTGGTGGGCCACGTGAACGAGCTAAAGGTGGTGCGCGACCTTTTGGAGAAGGTAGCCAGGGACGTGGTCTCGGCAGCCGGGCGCGAGGTGCCCTACAAGTTCGGCACGATGATTGAGGTGCCACGCGCCGCGCTCACCGCCGGGCAGATTGCCGAGCACGCCGAGTTCTTCTCGTTCGGCACCAACGACCTGACGCAGACCACCTACGGCTACTCCCGCGACGACGCCGAGGGCAAGTTCCTCCTTCAGTACGTGGAGCGCGAAGTCCTGCCCGAAAACCCCTTCCAGGTGCTCGACCGCGAAGGCGTAGGCCGTCTCGTCAAGATGGCGGTAGAAGAGGGCCGCAAGACCCGTCCCGACCTGAAGGTAGGCATCTGTGGTGAGCATGGCGGCGACCCCTCCTCCATCGAGTTCTGCCACCACGCCGGTCTCAACTACGTCAGTTGCAGCCCCTACCGCGTGCCCGTCGCCCGCCTGGCCGCAGCCCAGGCAGCCCTCACCGCCGGGGCGGAGAAAGACAAGTAATGGGGCAAGTGAGATAGATTTATTCACCGCGGAGACGCAGAGGACGCAGAGATTGCGCAGAGGATTATGAGGTTTGGGTTTGGCGGTGTGATGTTTCTCTGCGGTGATTACGGGCAACAGTGAGCTATGACGATGAACCTGAATGAACTGAGTTCCAGTATCATTGGAGCCTGCATTCAGGTTCATCGTGAACTTGGACCGGGGTTGTTAGAGTCTGCGTACGAGGAGTGTTTGTGCTACGAACTCTCCAGGCGAGATTTACTCTTTACTCGGCAGCAGCCACTTCCCATCAGATATAAAGGCATCAGTTTAGATAGTGCCTATCAGATGGACATAGTTGTGGAAGAATCGATCATCCTGGAATTGAAATCTGTAGAGAAACTCCTTCCCATCCACGACGCACAATTACTTACCTACTTGAAACTTTCTGGCATTTCTTTGGGCTTGCTGCTAAACTTCAACGTAACCGCGATGAAAGACGGCGTTCGGCGTCTCGTTAACCGCTATGCCGAATAGAGGGATGCGCAGCCCCTTGGCACAAAACTAAACAATAACAATCTCTGCGTGCCCTCTGCGTCCTCTGCGTCTCTGCGGTGAATAAATCTCTAGCGAATTGATACAAAGTGGAGATTATGACCATGCCTGACTGGGAGAAGGACCCACACCATATCCGGGAGAGGTTGGAGGAGGAGGAGTACGCCCGGTTGTCCCCTCTGGCGGCGAAGTCGCGGGAGGCCACCCGGCCCCTGGAGGAGGAGCCTTCCCCTACGCGTACCGCCTTCATGCGCGACCGTGACCGCGTGATCCACTCCAAGGCGTTCCGCCGCCTGAAGCACAAGACGCAGGTCTTCATCGGCCCCATCAACGACCACTACCGCACCCGCCTCACCCACACGGTCGAGATGTCGCAGATCGCCCGCACGATAGCCCGCGCCCTCCGCATGAACGAGGACGCCACCGAGGCCATAGCGTTGGCCCACGACCTGGGGCACACCCCCTTCGGGCACGCCGGGGAGGACGCCCTGCGCGAAATCTACGACCACGGCTTCAAGCACAACTACCAGTCGCTACGCATAGTGGACTACCTGGCGCGCGACGGGCAGGGCCTCAACCTCACCAACGAAGTGCGCGACGCGCTGGTCACTTCCACGCCAGTAGAAGAGGGACTGTCCTCAGAGGGCCTGGGATATGGCTCGATAGAGTCCAAGATCGTCAAGCTGGCAGACACGATAGCCTACATCAACCACGACACCGACGACGCGATACGCGCCAGGATCATCAGGAGCAGCGACGTACCTGACGACGTGTGCAGCGTGCTGGGCAACACGAATGCCGAGCGCATCAACAAGCTGGTAGAGGACATCATCGAGCAGAACTACGCCATAGCCTACCCGGAAGGCGAGCTTGCCAGGCGGGACAGGTGCACCGTGGAGCTAAAGGTCAGCCCCAGGGTGGAGCACGCGGCCAACACGCTCAAGCAGTTCCTCTACGAGCGTGTGTACATCGGCTCCGACGCCAAGGCCGAGGTCAGCAAGGTGGACCACCTGATAGCCTCGCTTTTCAGCTACTTCTGCGACCACGTCGATGAGCTACCCCCCGAAATCCGCAACAACCCTCGCGGCGAGACCAACGAGCGCATGGTAGTAGACTACATCGCCGGCATGACCGACCGCTTCGCCATCTCCACCTTCGAGCGCATCTTCGTCCCACGCTCTTGGAGCTCTTGACGATTTTGGATTTTAGGTTTTGGATTTTGGATTAGATGGTCGGTACGAGTTAGAGGCTAAGGGATGGATGAACATGAGTTCAAGAAGAGGACCAAACGGATTGCGCTTGATGCAATCCGTTTGGTCGACTCTTTGCCCAGGGGACGGTCTTCCGATGTAATTGGCAAGCAGTTGCTTCGTTCAGCTACATCTATAGGAGCAAATTACCGAGCGGCGTGCCGAGCAAAATCGAAAGCTGATCTGATAGCCAAACTTGCCATAGTTGAGGAACAAGCCGACGAAAGCCTCTACTGGATGGAGTTGCTCCTGGAGTCCGGCCTTGCCTCTCAAAACCACTTAGCTGAACTGATGCACCAGACCGACCAAATAGTAGCAATGGTAGTAGCCTCAATCAAGACACTACGTGGCTACACCGCAAATAATCCAAAATCCAAAACCTAAAATCCAAAATCGTCACACCCCGCAGCCGCACGCGAGCACTTCTTCAATCTGGGTGCCTTTGACCTCGTAGACGGAGTGCCAGTCGCCTTCGTAGTAGAAGCCGTGGGTGACTATGTCCATGACTTTGTCGTTGTTGAGGTCGAGCACGGCGGCGATGGAGTGCGCGGAGGGGGCGCTGAACTCCTTGTACTCGGTGTAGACCTCGCCCTCGATGGGGATTGTTTGCACCTTGCCATTGACCACCTTGCGAATGAAGACGATTGAGTAGTCGCCTGCCTGTGCGTTGGGGGTTATCTCAAGTCCCTCGTACTCGGTGACGTAATTGGTGGCGCTCACCAGCACTTCAGCCGAACCGTCGCCCTCAAGGTCGATGCGGATTACTTGCGAGACCTTTACGGTGGGGTTGGCGAGACCCATTCGCTTCAGCTCGTCGCGTACCGCGTTGATGTATACCTGCTGGTTGGTACGCTCCAGGCGGGGCACCCTCGGCACGGCGGCCCAGTTGCCACCCATGCCAA
Organism: Chloroflexia bacterium; assembly: GCA_036388595.1. Taxonomy (GTDB): domain Bacteria; phylum Chloroflexota; class Chloroflexia; order QHBQ01; family JADMIH01; genus JADMIH01. The sequence continues at coordinate 892 of DASVRN010000079.1, read as the reverse complement.
ATACCTCGTACTTGCCGGTGCGCTTGGGAGAGACTGTAAGGCTGTACGTGTCCTCGCAGGGTACTCCGAGGGACTCCGACTTGGTGCCGGTGGACACGCCCATGAAACCCGCCAGGCTGTACATGCGGTACTTAATGCCCGCCTTCACGTTGGCGGCCATCTTGTCCGCGGTAACCCACTTACCGGCCTGCGAGCCACCCAGTATGCACGCGCTACCGTTAAAGTTGACCAGCGGCACGATTGGGGCCTGCGCCATGCTGGGTGCGGCCTGAGAGCTTGCGCTGCTGATGCCCACGACGGCAAGCAACGCTACGACGGGCGCGATGATACGGCGGAGGTTCATAGTATCCTCTTTCCTAAGCTGCTCTAGCCTAGACTAACTATGTGCTTTTACCCCTTCAGAGAGTTATTGGCTGATTTTCTGGTACCGGTAGCTGTGCTTTATCCACTGGATGTGGTACTGGCCTTTGGAAGACGCTGACATTAGAGCTGTATAGACCGTCGCCGGGACATCGTAGTACTGGTACACAGAACCCGACGTGAATTCAATCTCCAGTATCTGATTGTCTGCATCGTAGCCCACAGAGCGCAAATTACTGGAGTCTACATCTTGCCTTTGCATAGAAACTCCACCTCCTGCATAGACCACCTACTAAGGCAACGAAGACCTTACCATTATACAACGAGATGGAAGGGAGCTAGTCGCGCAATCCATCCAACACATCTCTCCACCGTAGGCCCTCCATTGACGGGCTGAAGGCGCTCTATACAGTTGATTTGCAGACCACCTTTCAGTGCGACCGACCCAGCAGGGTTGCGTCCGGCAAGACGGTAACATGCGCAGCGACCACACTCCCCCTGTCATCCTGAACGCAGTGAAGGATCTCAGATG
>DASVRN010000078.1:0-2905 GCA_036388595.1 Chloroflexia bacterium | reverse complement strand
CTGAGCGTAGCGAAGAATCTCGTCCTCTTCTCAGGTATTACCCTTTTCCTCAAGACAAGCGGCGACGTTAAGAAAGGTGGTATTTGGGTGCCGTAGGACGAGATTCTTCGCTGCGCTCAGAATGACAAGGGCGGGAGTTGGTCGCCGGCGTTCAACAGCATCCCTACCCACCTGATTCTTCGCTACGCTCAGAACGACAAGGGCAAGGCTTTGGTCGCTGTTACTGGGACGATGTTGGACAGGGGCGTGACTGGTACGATACACATCCGAACCCATCATCCTCTTTGCGCGTCCTTTGCGTCCTCTGCGTCTTTGCGTTTTCGTCTCTTTACCCGACACGAGTGTTACCGGCTGCGTATACGAGTAGTGAGAGAGGGCGGCGCGTGAACCCTTGGCGCGAACTTTGCATATAAGTATGTGGAATGTGTATACTAATGAGGCCCACCTCCCGTTGAGATCGACCAGCGGCTCCTCCACTACTTATGCTCCCGGTCCCCTGTTCCCGGCTAGTTAGCGACGGCGTGCTATGATGAGACCCGGTTTGCTCCACGGCTCGAATGTACGAGCCATTTTTTCCGCACTCTTCCTTTTGCTCTTTGTGCTTTCGCCTGCGCGTGCCCTGGCTCAGCGCAACGACGTCAAGGTCCTCAGCACCAAGTACTTCACCATCTACTACCCGCCCGCGGAGGAGAAGTCCGCTGCCTGGTACGGCGGGTTTGCTGACGAGGTGAACGAAGCCGTGGCCGACCTGCTCGGTAGCGAGCCGGTGCAGGGCATGAAGCTGCTCATCTTCAACAGTGAATCGGACTACGGCCAGGCCAACCCTATGGCCGAAGTGCACCCCGGCATTATGGCACACGCAATCCCGGAGCAGCGCGAGATAGGCGTGGCTGTAGAGCGTTTGCGCCAGGTGCCCCCTGAGATAGCCCGCGAGAGCTTCCGGCACGAGGTAACCCACATTATCGCGGGCCATCTCACAGACCATAACATGCCGGTCGGCTTCCAGGAAGGGCTGGCCCAGTACAACGAGCTATCGACCACCAGAGGACAGGAAGTCGCCAACATGATGCGCCAGATCAAGGCAAAGGGCGACCCCTGGCTTACCTGGGAAGAGTTGAACGACGGCGAGACCTTCCGCAGGGTGGTGGAGGTTGGCTACCCTCAGAGCTACAGCGTGATGCACTTCCTGGCCGAGACGTACGGCATGGCGACCTTCGCCCGCATGATGGACAACCTGCGCGATGGGTCCGACCTGGACGACTCTATAGCCTGGGCCTATTCTAAGACCGGCCAGCAGTTGGAGGCGGAGTGGCTTGAGTGGCTGCCCGGCTTCCTCGACACAGGCTGGCGTACCAACCTCTTCATGGCTTACGACCTCGCCCCCGCCGAGGCACTGTACGACGCGGGCCGCTTCCAGGAGGCCGAGGAGCAGTTTGCCCTCTCCGAGAAGTTGTACCGAGACCTCGGTAAGGTGGAGAAGGCTAACGAAATAGCGACCATGCGAGAGAACTCGCGGCAGGCGTACGCGGCTAACGATCTCGTAGGCCAAGCTACCGAGTCTCTGAGGGCGCACGACTACGCCCAGGCGTTCAACTACGCCACGCAGGCCCGCAGCACCTACGGCAACCTGGACCTGGACGGCAAGGCGACCAGGGCCGCCGAGACCGCCCAACTAGCGCAGCGGGGCGTGGACGCGCTCGCCCAGCTCGATCAGGCAAAGAAGCACCTGTCGGGTTGGAACCTGCCCGCGGCTGAGCTGTCGGCCCGGAGCGCGGCGGATGCTTTCGTGACGCTGGGCGACGATCAACGCGTGGCCGAGGTGAACGGCATCCTTTCCAGCACCTGGCAGTACCGCAGGCTCGCGGGCTTCGGGGCGCTTGGCCTAGGCGTGCTGGCCCTGGCGGTGGGTGTCCTGGCAGTGGTTCGCCTGCAGAAACGAAGCAACCTTACGCGACAGCGTCCTTACGTAGAGGAGAACCCATCTTGGCTATAGCGCACGAAACGGGGAGTCAGGCATACGGCACGCCCTCGGCCGGTGACGCGTCGAGCGAGGCTCACATGCTGGCTTCTACCTTGCGGGCTTACCGCAACCGGCTGGGCCGCGACAGGCGCAGGGCCTTTGTGGGTGCTGCTTGCATGGGCATTGGCGTGATGTGGATAGCCATGTCGCTGCTGTACGCGGCAGATATGACCCCTCCCGTGCTGCTCGCGCTGGCTGTAGGGCTGACCCTGACCGTGCCGTTCCTGGCGCTGCTGGCGGAGATTATCACCCGCCCTTCGCTACGCTCCACCGCCCGCATCCTCGACTCGCGACTGGACGACCGGCAGCGCCTGGTGACCGCGCTCGAGCTCGCGGGTAAGCCGGAGTTGGGGCTGCTGGATGCCACACAGGTGACCACTTCCGCCCGGTTCCTGTCGCGCATGGACCCCAAGGTCGTCAGCCCCATCAGGAGCATGCGGCCGTCTCTGGCGCTGACAGCCGGGCTGCTCTGCCTGTCGCTCGCCGTGTTTGTGCTCAAGGGCACGGGCGGGCAATACGTGCCTTACCAGGCAGGCGTGCTTCCCCAGACCCCGGAGGAGCTTGCGCAGCTTGCCACCCCCACGGCCGTAACCGGGCTGCCGGAAGCCGAGCGGCAGGCGACCCAGCAAGCCAATTCTGCTAATCCTACCCCCGCTACGAACGGGCAGACCCAGGCCCAGGAGGAAGCCGTCGAGTCGCAGGAGGCCAAGTCGAGCCTCGACACGCTGGGTGAGTCCCTCGATGGGCAGGGGGCGACCCAGAGCATCGCGGACAGCCTGCGCAACGGCAACTACGACGAGGCGGCCAAGCAGCTTGAGGAGTTGGGGCGCCAGAACGACCAGCTTTCCGAGGAGGCCAAACGCAACCTGGCACAGGCGCTTGATG
>DASVRN010000077.1:0-11154 GCA_036388595.1 Chloroflexia bacterium | reverse complement strand
CCAATCATCAGGTACATCGATATCTGGTATCATTAGCTTGTTCTCCGGGTTGTTGGGGGTTGGTGTTGCAACTGCTCCTTTACAACACCGGAGAACGTCTTGTCAATTCACCCTATCTAGCATAACTCCCACATTGTCATTCCGAACGCAGTGAGGAATCAGGTGGCAGTCGCACACAGTCGCAATTGAGGCAAATGGTGCGATAGCGGTAATCGCTACTACCAGGCCGCTGAAGTGCTCGAATACAACAGAGAACGACTGCCACCTGATTCCTCACTGCGTTCGGAATGACAAGGGGGTGTTTAGTCCCTCTAGTTCGAGGCTACGCCACTGTCAAAGGTTGGGCTTACATAACACCCCCTGTGCTACACTCGTTATCCTTATTGACAGTGGGTATGCGGCATGGTATAGTTGCCATTGCCGCGCCCACACCGTTGTGGAGTGAGGTCTTGGGTTACCCCGTGTAAACCCGGCCTTGTGAAAGCGCGTATGTCGAGGACCTACTTTCTGTAGCCAGGGAGGGTGTTTTGGCGGTAACAATTGACCTGTCGGGCAAGATTGCCCTGGTGACCGGCGGCGGGCGCGGCATAGGCCGGGCCACCGCGCTCAAGCTGGGGGAGGCGGGGGCCAGGGTGGCCGTCAATTACAACGCCAGCGAGGCCCCGGCGCGCGAAGTGGCAGACGCTATTGCGGCAGCGGGCGGGCAGGCCGATATCTTCAAGGCCGACGTGAGCAACGCAGGGGAAGTGGACGCCCTGGTGAGCGGCATCACCAAGGAGTGGGGTCGCCTCGACATCCTGGTGAACAACGCGGGCATCACACGCGACAACCTGATGATGCGCATGTCCCAGGAAGAGTGGGACGCGGTGCTCGATACCAACCTGCGCTCGGCTTATTTCACCAGCCGGGCCGTGCTGCGCACCATGCTCCGCAACCGCTGGGGTCGCATCATCAACATCTCTAGCGTAGTGGGGCTGACGGGCAACGCGGGGCAGGCCAACTACGCGGCGGCCAAGGCGGGACTGATAGGTTTCACCAAGTCGCTCGCCAAAGAGGTGGGCAGCCGCAACATCACCGCCAATGCCGTCGCTCCTGGCTTCATCGAGACCGATATCACCGCCGGGCTGCCCGACACCCTCAAAGCCGACATGCTCAAGGTAATCCCCGCCGAACGCTACGGCCAGCCCGACGACGTAGCCAACGTAGTCGTCTTCCTGGCATCCGACCTGGCCGCCTACGTCACAGGCCAGGTAGTCAACGCCGACGGCGGCATGGTCATGTATTAATTACGAATTACGAATTACGAATTACGAATTACGAATTACTGACTACGCGAACATCCTGTAATTCGTAATTCGTAATTCGTAATTACCCAAAGGGTCGCTATGCAAAAGATTAGCTTTGTTTTTCCGGGGCAGGGGTCGCAGTTCGTGGGGATGGGGAAGGAAGTGTACGAGCGGTCGGCGGCGGCGCGTGCGGTGTTCGAGGAGGCCGACCGGGTGCTCAACTTCCCCGTTACGGGGCTGTGCTTCTACGGGCCTGCGGACCTGCTCAATGATACGCAGTACGCGCAGCCTGCCATCCTCGCGGTGAGCGTGGCTTACCTGGAGGCGATGCGCGAGAAGCTGCGGGCGAGCGGCACGCCGATAGAGCCGTACTATGTCGCGGGGCACTCGTTGGGCGAGTACACGGCGCTGGTGGCGGCGGGGTCGTTGCAGTTTGCCGACGCGCTCACGCTGGTGTGGGAGCGGGGCCGCCTGATGAAAGAGGAAGGGGCGAAGCGTCCTGGCGGCATGGCGGCGGTGATAGGGCTGGCCGACGACAGGCTCAAGGAAGTGGTCGAGGAGGCAAGCTCCGAGGGCGTGGTGGTGATCGCCAACTCGAACTCTCCTGTGCAGACGGTGATTTCGGGCGAGATACAGGCGTTGCTCAAGGCTATGGAGCTTGCCAAGGACGAGGGTGCGGCCCGCGTGGCGCGCCTGGCGGTGAGCATCGCGTCCCACTCGCCGCTGATGCAGCAGGCGGGTACGCAGTTGTCGGCGGTAATCAACAACATCAAGCTCACCGACCCGCTTGTGCCGCTGGTAGCTAACATCACCGGGCAGGCGCTCACCACCGCCGAGGACATCAAGCGCGAGCTCAGCGACCAGCTTTGCAAGCCGGTGGCCTGGGTCGCCTCTGTCAGGCAGATGGTGGAGGGCGGGGTCAACACGTTCGTGGAGATAGGGCCGGGGCAGGTGCTTTCGGGGCTGATAAAGCGTATCTCGGCAGACGTGCAGGTGGTGAAGCTGGAAGACCTGATGCGGGGTGACGTTCCGCAGGAGAGTCCGGTGGGGGTTTGAGGTAAGCCGATTTGCCGGGTGAGGCTGTGCGAAGGCCAGCCCCTTTGCTGGAAGCAGCGCGGTCATACGGCGACAAGAGCAATACTGGAAGCAGGAGTCGCCCTTCGACGCCCAGGGATTGGGACGTTTATGCGACATAGTCACCAGGCGACGCCGGACGATTGAACGTTTATGCGACATAGTTACCAGCCGACGCCCGGCGATTGAAATCGCGGGCTACACCTTGCAAAGTCCGCCCTGCGGCGGACTCCTTTACCTATATTTTCACCCCAATAGAAACTCTAAGCCATACACCCAGTCCCCGAAGGGGACTTTGCAGAATGTAGCCCGCGATTTCAATCGCCGGGTGTCGTCCTTTGCATAGTGCCGCAAACGCGTTCAATCGCCGGGCGTCGGCTGGCGATAATGTTGCATAAACGTTCAATCGCCCGGCGTCTTGCTTCGTATGCTGTTTCACCTACAGCGCAACGTCTAGCGGACCCCTGCTCAATCGTACCCAGGTTTATTGCTGGCCTTCTCTGCCTCGTCAGGATATACTTGTAGTTGCACAAACACTGCCGAGGTGATGCTATGGACGATGTGCTGGACCAAGTACGGGCGGTGCTCTCGACCACTGCCGAGCACTGGTTGAACCTGACCGCGAAGCTGCAAGAAGACCTGTTGCGCCGCGCCCCGGCTCCCGGCGAGTGGTCGGCCCGCGATTGCCTGAGCCACTTGCTCGATACGGAGTCGCCCATCTTTCCCGCCCGCGTGCGCTCGCTGCTCGCCGGAGACGACTTCGAGGCGTTCGACCCCGATACGCAGGGCACGAAGCGTGGCAGCCAGACAACCGCGCAGCTTGCCGCTACTTTTGCCCGGTGCCGCGCCGAGAACCTAGCCTTGCTGGAGCGAGTTACCCCATCGGACCTGGACCTTACCGCGCGGCACAGTGAGCTTGGCACCGTGACGTTGGGGCAGTTGCTCCACGAGTGGGTGGCCCACGACCTGATGCACACCGTACAGGCCGAGCGCGCCTTGATGCAGCCCTTTATCCAGGGCACGGGGCCGTGGCGGCCTTACTTTCAGCACCACGATTTGCAAACCGACCTGCACGAGTGGGCGGCGCGTTAGACGAGTTGTCGAACCTTTATTCCATGGGTGCTCATATGCAGAATAACAGGCGAGTAGTAGTCACGGGGCTGGGCGCGGTCACGCCGGTAGGCAACACCGCCGAGGAGACCTGGCGCAATATGCTGGCTGGCAAGTCGGGTATCGGGCAAATCACCCTGTTCGACACGACGGACTACGCCATCACGATAGCGGGCCAGGTGAAGGACTTCGACCCAGGCGCGGACATCGACGCCAAAGAGGTCCGGCACATGGACCGCTCGGTGCAGTTCGCCGTGGTAGCGAGCAAGCAGGCGCTGAGAGACTCCACGTTGGAAATCCCCGAACAGGACTCCGACCGGGTAGGTATCATCTTCGGTACGGCGGTGGGCGGCGTGAACACGCTACTGGCCCAGCAGGCGGTGCTTGAGGAGCGCGGCCCCCGGCGGGTGTCGCCTCACTTCCTGCCCAACTTCCTGCCCGACTCGGCTTCGGGGCAGGTGGCTATCGCGGTGGGTGCGCGGGGCCCGAACATGGCCGTGGTGTCGGCCTGCGCGACGGGTGGGCACGCCGTGGGCGAGGCGATGGAGACGATACGGCGCGGGGATGCCGATGTGATGCTAGCGGGCGGCACCGAGGCCGTGATTGTGCCGGTAGTTGTGGCGGGTTTCATCAACATGCGCGCCCTGAGCGACGACCCGGACCCGGCGACCGCCAGCAAGCCGTTCGACGCGCGCCGTAGCGGCTTCGTGCTCTCCGAGGGGGCCGCAGTGCTGGTGCTGGAGGAGTTGGAGCACGCACGCGCTCGTGGGGCGAAGATTTACGCCGAGGTGGTGGGCTACGGCTCGACCAACGACGCCTACCACATGGCCGCGCAACTCGAGTCGGGGGCGGGTGCCGCCAAGACTATGGAACGCGCCCTGCGGAAGGCGGGGCTTCAACCTGAAGAGGTGGACTACATCAACGCGCATGGCACGGGCACGCCCCTCAACGACCGCGTGGAGACGCTGGCGATCAAGAACCTCTTTGGCCCGGCAGCGTACAAGCTGGCGGTGTCGTCCACCAAGAGCATGACGGGGCACATGATGGGGGCGGCTGGTGCGGTGGAGTCGCTGGTATGCGCGCTCGCCATACGCGACAACTGCATTCCACCCACCATCAACCTGGAACAACCCGACCCCGACTGCGACCTTGACTACGTGCCGCACACTGCCCGGCCCGCGAAGGTGGACGTGGCTATGTCTAACTCGATAGGGTTGGGAGGTCACAACTCGTGTGTGGTCCTGAAGCGGGTGGAGGACGAATAGCCTGTACGCGAGCCAGGCGGTTGTGCTGTATTGAGGAACGCTTCGGAATGAAGGGACCGCAAGGTCGCCAGCCGACGCCCATCGATTGAAATCGAGGGCTACACATTGCAAAGTCCGCCGTAGGGCGGACTACTTGAGCAACTTTTTCAGCCGGTCAGGAACTTCATGCCACACAGCCAGTCCCCGAATGGGGACTTTGCAAGGTATAGCCCTCGATTTCAATCGATGGGCGTCGGCTGGCGACCTTGCAGCTTACGGTGGCATCCATCCGTTGCATCGCGGTTGTAACCCAAATGTACATAGATGCAAATACAGCTCATATTGCCGCCGGACTCCCACTTTTGCCTAGTAAACGGGTATAATAGATGGTAGCATGCTATTTTCTGCGCTACGTATATAAAGGCAGCTAGACTCAAGCAGGAGAGATTTCTTTGTCAGTCTATAACAACGGTCGCCGCGTAGTGATCACAGGTATGGGGGCGGTAACCCCGGTAGGCAATACGGCCGAAGAGACCTGGAAGAACCTGTTAGCGGGTAAGTCAGGTGTCGACTACATCACTCGGTTCGACGCTTCTAACTTTCCGGTGAAGATCGCGGCCGAGGTCAAGGGGTTCAACCCCGATGACTACCTCGATCCGAAGGCTTCCCGTCGCATGGCGCGCTTTTCCCAGTATTCGGTAGCCACGGCCAAGCAGGCGCTGGACGACTCGGGCTACGTGGTGAACGACGAGAACGCGGACGATGTGGCGGTGGTGTTCGCCACGGGCGGCGGTGGACTCGACGTGATCCAGGAGTCGAGTGTCATAATGCGGGACAAAGGGATACGAGGAATAACGCCGTTCGTGCTGCCGAGCATGATCCCCAACATGGCCTCCTGCCAGGTGTCGCTCACCTTGGGCACCCGCGGGCCGACCACGACGGGCGTGGCTGCGTGCGCCAGCGGCATCTTCTCCTTCGTGGACGCTTACCACTACCTGATGCGCGGTGAGGCCGAGATGGTGATAGCGGGCGGCACCGAGTCGTTCCTTACGGACCTGGCGATTGCTACCCTCACCAACATGCAGGCGCTCTCCCGCAACTCGGAACGCGCCCCTCAAGAGGTGAGCCGCCCGTTCGACGGCAGTCGTGACGGCTTCGTCTACAGCGAGGGGGCCGCCGCCGCCGTGCTGGAGACCGCGGAGAGCGCCCTTGCTCGTGGCGCGCACATCTATGCCGAGGTGGTGGGTGGCGCGCTCACCGCCGATGCCTACCACGTCACGGCCCCTGCCCCCGGCGGCGCGGGCGCTGCCAAGGCGATTGTGAAGGCCCTGAAGTACAGCAACCTCACGCCCGACGACATCGACTATATAGCCGCGCACGGCACCTCTACCACCCTCAACGACGCCTCAGAGACCGCCGCGATCAAGAAGGCGCTAGGCGACCGTGCCTACAAGGTGGCTATCTCGTCCAACAAGAGCATGATCGGGCACTCGCTGGGGGCCGCCGGGGCGATCTCGGTGATGGCTACCGCCATGTCAATCCGCGATGGCATGGTGCACCCGACTATCAACCAGGAAGTGCCCGACCCCGACTGCGACCTCGACTACATCCCCAACGAGGCCCGCGAGCTAAAGGTCCGCGCCGCCCTGGTGAACGGCTTCGGCTTCGGCGGCCAGAACGGCGTGGTTGTGTTGAAGGCGTGGCAGGAATAGAGCTAAACGCCAAGACGCCAAGACGCCAAGGACCCGCAGAGATAAAATAAGGGTTTGGAGAATAAAAAGAGACAGGATCCGTGATGCGGCTCCTGTCTCTTTTACATGAATAACAATCCTAATCTCTGCGCGTCCTTGGCGTCTTGGCGTCTTGGCGTCTTGGCGTTTCCGTCTCCTATCTGCTTCGTCTGCCGCCACTGCGGTCGCCGAGGGTGCGGTAGGTGGTCTGCGGGGCTTCGATGCGGACGAGGCGGACGCGGTCGATGCGCACGCCGCCGGTGCTGCCAGGGCCTGAGGGGTCGAAGCGCAGGCGGGTGAGCTTGCCCTGCCAGTCGGCGTGCTTGCCGAAGTAGAAGGTGTAGCGGTGGAGTTCGCCGTCTGCCTTGCCCTTATCGGTGAGCGAGTTGGCTTCCGAGAAGCTGGGGTTGCCTTCGGTGGCGAAGTACATTTGCAGGGTGGGGTCGGCCACCGGCGCGCCGATTACCATGTCAACCTCTACCGCGTTGTAGCTGGCTAGCGACAGGTCAAGATCGGGGCTGACTAGCTGCGGGTCTGCACCCGCGATTGGATAGTACCAGCCGGGACCGCCCATGTTGCCTTTGCCCAGGTCCCACTCGGTCCAGCCGGAAGCGCCGCTGGCGAAGCCCCAGGTGGTGCGGGTGTCCTTCTTGTAGTGGATGAAGCTCGTGCCGTGCACTATCGGGTAGGTGCGCTGGTGTACATCACCGCAAGTGGCGGGGGTATAGTGGCAGTCGTGCTCGTCCATCGCGCTGGTGACGTAGGTGCCGTCCTCGAACACCTGCTCCACAAATGCGACGTGGCCCTCTACCTCGTGCGCCCCGTAAATGCCCGGCTCGAACACGGCTATGTCGCCCCTGCGCGGGTATTTGCTGACGGGCCAGCCCTGCGCCGCCGCGTTGGTGTCCCATTCCTTAGGGAGGCCCAGGTTAGGAGGCAGGTCGGGGCGGTTCTGCCAGGCCCAGTATGTGGACTTGGCGTAGGGATAGGGATTCTGGTTGGTGGCGGCCGACTGTACGGGGGCAGCGGTACCGAACATGCCGAGGGCGGCAACCGCGGCCGCACCCGCTAACGCAATCCTCATAAAGCTGGCTCTGGTAACCTCTTTCACAGTCTCTCTCCTACCTCGTAATCACTCTGCTGCTCTTGATGGACTTTCTAGAACTTATGTTCTATAATAACAATAGCGCCATTCTGGAGAGGCTGTCAATACGGTTTTCCACATCATTAGTTGGATTTTATGTCACATCACTCCCTGCCGGGGGTAATATGCACATTTCCACATGTTGCGGTAGCCTCGGCGCGGCTGGTACAATGGCGCAGTATTTCCGGGGACCCTGTTACCACGGCCTATTGGGGCTTGTGGGCAGGAGCCGGGCTAGAGAGTGAGACACAATTGGCAGAGATTACCTGGCTTGGACATGCCTGCTTCCGGTTGAAGAGCAGGGACGCAACTATCATCACCGACCCCTACGACAAGTCGCTGGGGCTGGGCACCCTCAATCAGCGCGCGGATATCGTCACGGTGAGCCACGAGAACGCGCACCACAGCGCACTCGCGGGGGTCAAGGGCGAGCCGTTCGTGGTGAAAAGCCCCGGCGAGTACGAGGTGCGGGGGGTGTTCATCACTGGGGTGTGGTCGTTCGCGGACGACCAGCAGGGGAAGGTGCGCGGGCGCAACACCATCTTCCTGTTCCACCTGGACGACCTTATAGTGTGCCACCTGGGATCATTGGCCCACACGCTGAACGCCAGCCAACTCGACGCCTTAAGCAACGTGGACGTGCTGCTCGTGCCGGTTGGCGGCGAGACCACGCTCACCCCCACCAGGGCCAGCGAAGTCATCAGCCAGGTGGAGCCTAAGATCGTGGTGCCGATGCACTACTCCACGGGCCGCGATTCGGTGGAACCAGGCTCGCTGGAAGCCTTCGCGAAAGAAATGGGCCTGAAGGAATGGACCGCCGAAGACAAGCTGAGCCTAAAAGCCTCAGACCTGGACGAGACTACCCGCGTGGTGATATTAGAGGCGAAAGTCTGAAACGTGAAACGTGAAACGTGATGCGGTTTGCTAAACAGTGATGCCGGAATACGGGACTTAGTTCAGTAAGCCGCATCACGTTTCACGTTTCACGTTTCAGAACCCGGAGGAGAGGGATGAGCGACCTGTATTACTTCAACGGCTTCGCGGAGGAACGGCGCGACATGCAGCCCGTGAATACGCAGCCGGTGGTGTCACAGTACATGGTGTACGTGGACTTGCAGGACGAGCGGGTGCAGGACGTGGTGGGGCGCGTGCAGCGAGCGATAAGCGAGAAGTACCCAGACGCCGAGTTCGCCACCTACATCGGCACGCAGCCGCTAGGCGTCTACATCGACGTCTACACCGAGCGCGACGAGTTCCGGGGCATCCTACAGGTGCTGGACGACCGCCTCGGCAACCTCTACATAGCCGCCGGGGTCGCCGTTTGCGTCCAGCCTCGCATGAAGGCACAAGTAAGGGCAGCTTAGGTAATTACGAATTACTAATTACGAATTACGAGTCATGTGTGGAAATCTCGCTTCCAATTTGTGGCTCCTTTCCTGTAAAATAGTATGTTGGTTTTGAAACACCTTGTAATTCGTAATTAGTAATTCGTAATTCGTAATTCCCCTCAGGGGAGGAGGTGTCGGTGATGGTGAAGTACATTTTCGTGACCGGTGGCGTGGTTTCGAGCGTGGGCAAGGGCATCACTGTCGCCTCGGTGGGGCGGGTGCTCAAGAGCCGTGGCATCTCCGTCTCCGTCCAGAAGCTCGACCCCTACATCAACGTGGACCCCGGCACCATGTCGCCCTACCAGCACGGGGAGGTGTTCGTCACCGACGACGGCGCGGAGACCGACCTCGACCTTGGGCACTACGAGCGGTTCATTGACGAGAACCTCACCCAGGCCTCCAACGTCACCACGGGCCGTATCTACTCCAGCGTCATTTCCCGCGAGCGCCGGGGCGATTTCCTGGGCGCGACCGTGCAGGTAATTCCCCACATCACCAACGAGATCAAGTCGCGCATAGCGGCGGTGGCCCGCTCCGGTGCCCCCGACGTAGTGATTGTGGAGGTGGGCGGTACGGTGGGCGACATTGAGGGCCTCCCCTTCCTCGAAGCCATTCGCCAGATGCGCCGGGATGCGGGCCGCGAAAACGTGCTCTACATGCACGTCACGCTGTTGCCGCAAGTTACTGCCACCGACGAGCTAAAGACCAAGCCTACCCAGCACTCCGTCAAAGAGTTGCGCTCCATCGGCATCAACCCCGACGTGATAGTCTGCCGCTCCGACCAGGAGGTGGGCGAGGACATCATCAACAAGATCGCCCTGTTCTGCGACGTAGAGCCGCGTGCGGTCATGCCGATGCCCACGGTGAAGAACATCTACCAGATACCGCTCCTGCTCGAGGAGCACGGCCTGGGCGAGTACATACTGGAGCGCCTCGGGTTGGAAGGGCACGAGCCTGACTACAGCGGTTGGAAGCAGGTGCTGGAGCGCATGGAGTCGGCCCGTGAGACGCTGACGGTGGCCCTGTGCGGCAAGTACACCGAGCTGCACGACGCTTACATCAGCGTGGTGGAGGCACTCAGGCACGCGGGGGCGTACAACGACGTGAAGGTGGAGGTCCGCTGGGTCAACACCGAGACGCTGGAGCAGCAAGGCCCGGATGAACTGCTTGAGGGCGTGGACGGCATTGTGGTGCCCGGCGGCTTCGGTGACAGGGGCGTAATCGGCAAGATAGTAGCGGCCCAGTACGCCCGCGAGAACAACATACCCTACCTGGGGTTGTGCTACGGCCTTCAGATGGCGGTAATCGAATTCGCCCGCAACGTGCTCGGCCTGCCGGGGGCGTTCACCACCGAAATCGACTCGCGCTGTCCCGACCCTGTAATTGACATAATGCCAGACCAGCGTGACATAGCGGACATGGGCGGCACGATGCGTCTCGGTTCGTACCAGTGCAATCTGGTGTCCGGTACTAAGGCAGCGCAGGCATACGGCGAGACTGTGGTGCATGAGCGGCACCGGCACCGCTTCGAGTTCAACAACGCTTACCGCGAGCGGATGCGGGAGGCGGGGCTGATTGTGTCGGGCCTGTCGCCGGACGGCAGGCTGGTGGAGATTATCGAGCTGCGCGACCACCCGTGGTTCGTGGCTACCCAGGCCCACCCCGAGCTCAAGAGCCGCCCGACCCGCCCGCACCCGCTGTTCCGCGACTTCGTGAAGGCTGTCAAAGCCTACAGCAGCGCGGCTGACGACGGTGGCACGGAGACCCTGCTGCCCGCGCAGTTGCCTGAGCACGCGGAAGGTGAGGATAAGCCGCGCGACATTAGAAGGATCGTGGCATAAAGGCACAGGCTATGGTTATTTCTAAACGCACAAAGGGCATCCGAGCCAGGCTGCCCTTTTCTATTTCAGAAACAATGAAGCTGGCGTGGGTGCTTCGGGCTTGTGCCGACGTTGAATTACAGGACCATCTCCCGCCTTTGTCATTCTGAGCGCAGCGAAGAATCAGGTGGCTGTGTATACTGATGAACCGGGAGGAGCAAGCCCCGTCTTTGTCATTCTGAACCCAGTGAAGAATCTCGTCCTACATGTAGGTGTTCCCCTTCTCCTACAGGAGAGTACGGCCCGAAGAAGCTGGCGTTTGGGTGCTGTTAGACGAGATTCTTCGCTACGCTCAGAA
>DASVRN010000076.1:0-9464 GCA_036388595.1 Chloroflexia bacterium | reverse complement strand
GTTTGGGAAGGGTGCGGACAGCATCGTACAGCACAATGTTGCCCCTGCAAAGAACACCCTCCACTATTCTCTGCGTAATCTCCGCGTCCCTTCGGCTTCGCTCAGGGCAGGCTCTCTGCGTCTCTGCGGTGAATTAAAATGCTCCTCCTGGTACGTTCTCTCATTGCACACAATCGTAAGATTGTATATAATTTCACATATATAAGCAGTGGGCAGCTTTACGCAAACTTTTGCTTTTCCGCCCGCGTAATATAGCTGCTCATATTCAAATGCCCTTTACATCGGGAGGATACGAATAGATGGATTTCCTTACGCGGTTCTCGCTGCGCAAGGCCCCTATCATCTTTATGGTGATGGCCCTTGTGGTGTTCGGCGGATGGACGGCCACGCAGCAGCTCAAGAGCGAATTGCTGCCTAATATAGACCTGCCGGTGCTCAGCGTGGTCACCATATACCCCGGCGCGGCCCCGGACGACGTGCGCCGCGCCGTCACCGAGCCTGTCGAGAAGGTACTTGCGGGCAGCGCCAACCTCAAGTCGGTTAGCTCCACTTCCAGCGATAGCGTGTCGTTCGTCACGGCGCAGTACGAGTACGGCACCAATATGGAGAAGGCCCAGCAGACGATACAGGAGTCGGTAAATCGGCAGACCTTCCCCGCCCAGGTCCAGCGCCCCAACGTCGGCCGCTTCAACTTCCAGGACATCCCGGTGGTCGCCTTCACCATCAACACCCAGGCGGGCGGCGAGGATGCGCTGGCTAACCTGCGCCGCGAGGTCGAGGACAAGATCGTCCCTGAGCTAAAGGCGATCAATGGCGTGAACTCGGTCACGGTGGCGGGCGGCGGCGAAAAGCAGGTGATTATCACCTTCGACGCCGCAAAGCTCCGGGAGAACGGCCTCATTGCCTCGCAAATCACCGGCATATTGCAGGCTAACAACATATCCTTCCCCACCGGGCAGGTCGTGGATAACGGCCAATCTATCCCCGTGCGCGTAACCAACCAGTTCAACGCGGTTGAGGACCTGCGCGAACTGGTGGTACGTCCCGCCATACCCGCGCAAGCAGGTGCCGGTCAGGGCGCAGGCGCGGCAGGTGGGCAGCAGGGGCAGCAAGGACAGCAGGGTGCCGCTGGCGGGCAGGCAGGAGGCCAGCAAGGCGTTGGCGGTGCCGCCGGACAGACTCAGCCCGCGCAGCCTGCGGAACCAATCCCGGCCGCCACGCTGGGCGAGGTCGCCACGGTCGAACTGGCGAATGCTACGGGTGACACTATCAGCCGCAGCAACGGCCAGCCCAGCCTTTCTGTAGTCGTCTACAAGACCCAGAACGCCAACACCATCCAGGTGGCCGATGCCGTGAACGCCCGCATGGACGAGGCAATCAAGGCGCTGCCCGGCTCCGAAAAGGCTATCCTGGTGGACCAATCGACCTTCATCAAGGAGTCGCTCGACGGCCTCATCCGCGAGGGCGTGCTGGGCGCGTTGCTGGCCATTATCGTGATCCTGATCTTCCTGACCAACATACGCTCCACGCTTATAACTGCGGTCTCAATTCCCCTGTCGATCCTGATTGCCCTCATCCTGCTGAACGCCCTCAACATCTCGCTCAACATCATGAGCCTGGCGGGCCTGGCGGTGGCAATCGGACGCGTAGTTGACGATAGCATCGTGGTGCTTGAGAACATCTACAGGCACCACTTCCAGGAAGGCGAGTCGCTACGTCACGCCGCCTACAACGGCACCAAAGAAGTGGCTACGGCCATCACCTCCTCCACCATCACCACCGTCTGCGTGTTCCTGCCGTTGGGCTTTATCGCGGGCCTGGTGAGCGAGTTCTTCCGCTCGTTCGCGGTGGCCGTGTCGGTGTCGCTGCTGGCTTCACTGTTGGTGGCCCTCACCGTAATCCCCGTGCTCGCCGTCATCTTGCTCAAGACGGGACGCGCCAAGGCCCCCGGCAAGGCTGCCGCCGCCCACGCTGAGACCCGCGAGACGTGGGTACAGCGCCTCTATACGCCCACCATCAAGTTCGCCCTGCGCAACGTCTGGACCAAGTGGGGCACGATTGCGGTCGCGCTACTCCTATTCGCCGGGTCAATGGCTATACCCGCGCTCGGCTTGCTGGGCACCAGCTTCATCAACGTCGGCAGCGACAAGGTGCTGAACGTGGCCGTCAACCTATCTCCCGGCAGCGACATCCAGACCACCAGCGGCGTAGCGGAGACGATTGAGGCTGAGCTACAGAAGCTGGAACAGGTAGAGAACTACCAGGTGAACATAGGCTCCAACGCCGAGGCCGCGTCTACCGGCTTCGTGGCACTCGGCAGCAACAGCACCGCCAACTTCACTGTGAACTACGACCGCGAAGTGGATATCAACGCCGAGGCCGAGCACGTGCGCGGGCTGCTTGACACGCTGGCACCCGGTAGCAAGATCGAGTCGTACAATGTGACGCCCGGCATGGGAGGCGGCTTCAACAGCAGCGCCTTCGCGGCGGTGGTTTCCGGCAGCAACTACGACGAGGTGCTCAAGGCGAGCGATTCCCTGGTGACCAGGCTCAAGGCCATCCCCGACCTGGTGAACGTGACTAGCGATGCCGCCCGCGCCAAGCCCGAAATCCGAGTGCAGGTGGACCCCGCCAAGGCCCTGGAGCACGGCACCACCGCCGCCCAGATTGCCCAGCAGGTGCGCAACCTCCTCACCAGCCAGGACGTGACCAGCATCACCATCGACGGGCGGCTGTACGATGTCGAAGCCACCTACGACCAGGCTACGCTGAACGACATCGAGGCTATCAGGGACATACTGGTGGGCACCGTCAACCCCGTGCCCCTCAGCGAGGTGGCCGAGGTCACGCGTGGCGACGGGCCTGTGTCCATCACCCGCGTGAACCAGGAGCGCGCGGTCACGGTGCGGGGCACCATCAACTCCGATAGCACCTCGGGCGTGACAGGCGAGGCCCAGAAGACCATCGACGCGGTCAAAGCTGAAGTAGGAGGCGACCTGAGCATCACGCTCGGTGGGGTGTCCCAGCAGCAGAGCGAATCGTTTGAGCAGATGGGCGTGGCCCTCGTGGTGGCTATCATCCTGGTCTACATGGTGATGGTGCTGACCTTCGGCTCGCTCTCTACCCCATTCATCATCATGTTCTCCCTGCCCCTGGCGGCCATCGGCTCTATCGTGGCCCTCTTCGCTACCGACAGGCCCCTCGGCATCAGCGCCCTCATCGGCGTGCTGATGCTGGTCGGCATAGTGGTGACCAACGCCATCGTGCTGCTCGATCTGGTGGAGCAACTGAAGCATCGGGGCATGTCAACCTACGACGCGCTGGTGCAGGGTGGCCGTACCCGCGTGCGCCCCATCATCATGACCGCCGTGGCTACCATGATAGCCCTCATGCCCCTGGTGCTGGGCTTCAGCGAAGGCTCCATCATCGCGGCGGAGCTTGGCACCGTGGTGGTAGGCGGCCTCTTCACCAGTACCCTGCTGACGCTTATAGTGGTCCCCGTAGCCTATAGCTTGCTGGACGGCCTGCGCAACCGCTTCGGCCGCCCCTCCCCCGAAGTCGAGCTTGAGGACGCCACTCCCGTAAGGAAGGTAGAAGCCACTGCAAACCGCACCAGAAAGTCCCCCTTCATGAAGCCCACCGCCTCACCTGAGTCGTAGAGGAGAGCTAAACGCCAAGACGCCAAGACGCCAAGGACGCGCAGAGTAAATAAGGGTTTCGAGAAGTGAGAGAGGACCAGGGTACATGCTATCGTACCCTGGTCCTTTTTGTACTCATCTAACCTCTATACTCTTGGCGTGGTACTTGGCGTCTTGGCGTCTTGGCGTTTCCGTCTACTAATTCACCGCCTGGGTCCACTCGTGGATGTTGTAGAAGCCGGGGAGCACGCCGCAGGCTGCTTCGTCTTCGCCTTCATCGAAGTCGAGGTCACCGCCGGTCTCGTCCAGGATCGAGAGGAAGGTCTGCACTACCTTGGGGTCGAACTGGGTGCCGGCGCAGCGGGTCAGTTCCTCGCGGGCGCGCTCAATGCTGTAGGCTTCCTTGTAGCTGCGCTTGGTGATCATGGCGCAATAGGCGTCCACGCAGCAGACGATGCGAGCGGCAATCGGTATCTCGTCGCCCTTCAGGCCGTCAGGGTAGCCGCTGCCGTCGTACCACTCGTGATGGTGCAGCACCACGTCCGCCACCCTCGAAAGCGCGGGCACCTTCGACAGCAGGTCGTGCCCCACCCGCACGTGTGCTCGCATCAACTCCCGCTCTTCCGGCAGCAGCGGCCCCGGCTTGTTGAGCACCCCATCGCTCACGCCTATCTTGCCGACGTCGTGCAGCAGGGCGGCGTAGCATATAATCGCTCGGTCTTGCTGCTCCAGGTCCATTCGCTCCGATATCAGGCGAGCGTAGCGCGAAACGAGGTCGCAATGCCCGTGCGTGTAGGGGTCCTTTGCCTCCACCGCGTCGGCCAGCATGCTCACGGTGGCAACGTACGAGTTCTGTAGCGCCTGTTGCAGGTGCCGGTTCTCCACCGCGACCGCCGCCTGGTCGCCCACGCTCAGCAGCGTCTCTATGTCGTCCTCATCGAAGTTGCCGTTGAGCTTATCGGAGGCGATTATGATACCATTGAGACTCCTGAGCAGCACGACCGGCGTGGCCACCATGTTCTGGAAACGCTCGCCGGGGCGCTCCGGCCTGGGCAGGTCCATTAGCTCCTGCTCGCTGTTGCACACCAGCGAGTCGTTGTCTTCCAGCACCCTCCGGCAGATAGCCTTGATGAACTCCGACGGGGGCTGCTCGGGGTAGCCGTCTATGTCCTCAGCGGCGCGTATCCGCAGGTTGTCAACCCCGCCCCGCGTGGTGACGTACAGGCCGCGCGTGGCCCCCGTAATCGTGAGGCACGCCTTCAAGATGAGACCGTACACCCCACCCTCGAACAGGGCGCGGTGTATCTGCTTGAAGCCCTCGGCCATCTGCACAGCCCTCTCTCGCGAGCGCACCGCGGCCCTGTGTTCCTGCTCTCGTAACTGCTGGGCCTCGTTCAGGCTCGCCTCCAGCTTGGAGACCGCCTCCTGAGCGCGGGCCAGCTGAGCCTGCATCTCCTGCAACTGCGCGGCTTGATGCTCCGTCTGCTCCTGGCTCGTCTGCAAGTTCGCCTGGAGGCTGGCCGTGCTCGCTACCAACTCACCGACCTGGAACCTCGCGTCGGTAAGCTCCTCGGCCTGCCGCGCCCACTGCTGCCGGAACTGCTCGTACTGCTCCTCGGCCTGCCTCAAGTGAGCCAGCACCGGGTCTGTGGTTACCACCGGTAAAGCTGCCGTCTCCTGAGCTTTCCCATCCTTACTATTACCCATTCTAATTCTCCTGCCGTGATAGTGGCCTATGCTCGTATACCCCGCGTTTATGTCTAGCGCCGGTAGCTTGCCTATAAGCAGGAAGCATGCCCTATTAAGTGCGCTTAATATCGCAAGCATTCGGGAGGGGTGCATGTAACGGAGCGGTAGGGGCACTATGTTTCAAATAAGCAACAAGGGCAGGCACAGGGGCAGGCCCCTACGGCCCCGCTCAGCTTTGACAACACCTGCCAGGAGTGGTACAACGGACTGTCTTACTACGTATTACGCACACCGGGAGGTAGCTTCATGATCGCAATCAAGGGCGGGCGCGTGCTGACCATGGCCCAGGACGAGAACGGGCGCGATGTAGTGTGGGAGCGGGGCACCGTGCTGCTGGGCGATGACGGCAAGATAGCCGCTGTCGGCGCGGCGGACGACGTGACGATACCCGAAGGCGCGGAGGTGGTGGACGCCTCCGGACAGGTGGTGGTGCCCGGCTTCATTGACGCCCACACCCACGTCGGCATCGGTGAGATGGACATCGGCAAGGAAGGCTCGGACACCAACGAGAACACCGACCCGGTAACGCCGCAGGTCCGCGCCATTGACGCCACCTTCCCCCGCGATACCGCCTTCCGTGACGCCCTGGCCGCGGGCATTACCGCCGTGAACGTCATGCCCGGCAGCGGCAACGTGATAGGCGGCCTGACCGTGCTGCTCAAGACCTACGGCGACCGTATTGACGACATGGTGATAAGGAACCCCTCCGGCCTCAAATCCGCGATGGGTGAGAACCCCAAGAAGAGCTACGGCGAACAGAAGAAGATGCCCAGCACCCGCCTGGGTGTGGCGGCCCTCATGCGCGAGAACCTGGTGAAGGCGAGCAACTACCTGCTCAAGCGCGACGCCGCCGAGATGCAGAACGACCCCACCAAGCCGTTCGAGCGCGACATCAAGATGGAGCACCTGGGCATGTTGCTGCGCCGGGAGATACCGATGCGCTGGCACGCCCACCGCAGCGACGACATCCTCACAGCCTTCCGCATCCGCGACGAGTTCGGCTTCGATATGGTGCTGGACCACGCCACCGAGGCCCACCTGATACCCGACGAGCTACTGAAGCGCAACATCCCCGCTGTGGTCGGCCCCACCCTCACGGGAAGGTACAAGCCGGAGGTAAAAGGCCGCCGCCTCACCACCCCCGGCATACTCGTGCGCGAGGGCGTAAAGGTAGCCCTCACCACCGACCACTGGGTAGTGCCCGTGCAGTACCTGCCTATGCAGCTTATTTTGGCCGTAAAGCACGGCCTCGACCGCGACCAGGCACTGCGGCTGGTGACCATCAACCCCGCCGAGATAATGGGTGTCTCGGACCGTATCGGCTCCATAGCCGAGGGCAAGGACGCCGACGTCGCAATCTGGTCGGGCGATCCCCTCGACATCTACCAGCACCCGGTGAGGGTCTACGTCAACGGCAAGCTGGTTCACGAGCAAGAGGGGCCGGAGAGTTATTGAGAGGCCGCTCTCCAAGCGCAGGGTGAAACTTTCAGGTGGTCGTATGTTAGCAACTTCGACCCAGTCCAAGGCGTGGAACTTCGTACTCGACCTGCTCTACCCACCTCGTTGCGGAGGCTGCGACAGGCGAGGCGACTGGTTCTGCGCCTCTTGCCGCGAGTCGATAGCCCCGCCCCACGAGCAGGGACACAGCATCATGGGAGTGCACGGCCTGGTCTGCGCGGGCGACTTCGACGGGCACCTGCGAGATGCCATCCACAACCTCAAGTACGAAAACGACACTCCGCTGGCTCACCCGTTGGCCGAGATAATGCACGCGGCTCTGGAGCACAGCCCCCACTGGGCCGACCTGCAACGCCTCACGCCTACCATATTGCCGGTGCCTCTGCACAAAGAGAAACAGCGGGCGCGGGGCTACAACCAGGCCCACCTGCTCGGACGCGAACTTGCCCGGCTCACCGGCTGGCACCTGGCTGCCAACCTAAAGCGTGTAAAGCACACCCGCTCGCAGGTTGGCCTGGACGCCCACGAGCGCGCCGACAACGTACGTAACGCCTTCGCCTGGGAAGGGGATGAAACGTACCCCGCCGTGCTGCTGGTGGACGACGTATTCACCACCGGCTCCACCCTGGGCGAGTGTGTGGCCGTGGTGCGAACCACAGGTGCCAAACGCATCTACATAGCAACAGTAGCACGGGCCAGGGCGTGACGATGGACGATGGACGATGGGCGATGGGCGATGGACGATGGACGATAGTAGGAGACGGAACCGCCAAGACGCCAAGGACGCCAAGGACGCGCCAAGGTTTAGGATTGTTAGCAAGGATGCTGACAGCAACTCAACACTCACAACTCACAACTCAAAACTCATACCTCAAAACTCGTACCTCATGACTACCATCGTCTATCATCACTCACGCAACACGTGCAGCAACTCGCCCTGCTGACCCGCCAACCCGATTTCCCCGTCCAAGTCGAGCCAGAAGAAGTTGAAGACATATCCCTCTTCGTCCGGCACCTCACCCCCGCTGGTCTCTATCCAGGTCCAGGTGTCAGCCGTGTCAGATGGCGCGCGCATGTGGAAGAAGTGGCGCTCGTGGATGTTGCGGGTGTCGGGGTGTATATAGTCGTGCACCGCCAGCTTGCGTTCTAGATGCAGGCCGGAAAGCCCCGTTTCTTCCTCTACCTCTCGGAACAGGGTGGCCTCTATCTCCTCGCCTTCTTCGGACGTGCCCGCCGGGACCTGCACGCCTGCCTCAGGCTCATCGCGGTGCGTAAATACGAGCAGTTGCTGGCGGCCCTCTTTCTCCCGCGTGATGTAGGCGACAGCTTTCCGGTAACGTGTGGGCACCCGTTCGCCAGGCAGCACGCCTATATGTCCCCGTGCACGCGGGCGAACGACCAGCGCAGGTCCACCAGGTCGGCGGGCACCTTGAGCATCCGGCCCAACTGCGGCGCGGCATCGACCCGGTAGCTGTCCTCTATCACCTTCAATGGCACCAGCAGGCACGCGGCAATCAGTTGCGCCTCGCGTTCGTCGTTCTCGCGGGACCAGTCGCCTGTCTTGCATACGAAAAGCTGGTGGGGTTGGTTGGCGATGATATGGGCCGCTTCGTGGGCCAGCGCCATCCGGTGCCACGCCACGTCCAGGTTCTTGCTGACGCCAATGTGAATCTGCTTGGGCCGTACCAGGGCAAATCCCATCGTCATCGGCGTGAAGTTGTGCTTCTTGATCTCGAAGCGCTCCAGTATGGGGCTGAGGTCCACCGGTACGCGCGAGTGCAGGTGGTAGCGATGCACCAGGAAATCAATCGAGTCGAGTACCTCGTCGGTAAGGGTGCTCACCTGCCCTCCTCTTCCTCGCGGAACACCCGGTGTATCTCGGACAAGATAAGGTCCCGGTCGCGCTTGGGCAGGTCTTCCAGCTTGGGAGTGAAAGTCTCCATCAGCGGCTCCAGCTTAGGGTCGATAGCGTCCAGCAGGTGCTCGATGCCCGCCGCACGGTAAAGCTCCACCGTCTGCAAGCCCAACGCCCCTGCGATGCGGCTGAGCACCTCGAAGGAAGGCGACTTATACAGCCCCCGTTCCAGCTTGGACAGGTAGCCACTGCTCACGTGCGCGGCGTCGGCAAGCGTCTCCTGGCTCAGGTTGCGCTCCTGCCTGAGTTGTCGAACGACGGGACCAATCATAAGTCTCGCGGTACAAACGGCACGGGGAAGGCTGCCCTGAATATGAGCAAACTTGTCCCACCGGGTGACAAAAAGTGCCGTATTATACCACAAAAGCCACAGATATGGCGGCAGTAGTTAAACGCCAAGACGCCAAGACGCCAAGGACACGCCAAGGTCTTAAGGGCTGCTGCAACAAAAAGGAACAGGGTGCGATATCACATACCCTGCTCCTCTTTGTATCCTCTAAATGCACTGTTGCAAAGATAAGCTAGGTATGTAGAATCAGAAGTATGAACAGCAACAGCACGAAGACGAACAAACGAGAGAGCCGCTACGTGGTAGTAGCGCGCATAGCTTACCGCCTGGCTCAACAATCATTGCCTGCATACTCTCACCCCAAAAGCCCTCATCACTTCACCCTGCCACAACTTGCAGCCTGTGTGCTGATGGC
>DASVRN010000075.1:0-8596 GCA_036388595.1 Chloroflexia bacterium | reverse complement strand
ACTAACCAATAACCACTCCCCACTAACCACTAACCACTAACCACTAACCACTCATCACTAACCACTAACCACTAACCACTCATCACTAACCACTAACCACTAACCACTCGCCAGGAGACCACATGCCAAACGAACTAGCAGCCATAATCGTCGCCGCCGGGAAAAGCCAGCGCATGGGCGGGGTGGACAAGCAACTTCGCACCATACAGGGTGTGCCCGTGCTGGTGCGTACCGTGGCTGCGTTCGAGGCGTGTGAGGACGTGGGTGCTATCGTGCTGGTGCTCAACCCCGACAACATGGAAGGCGGGCTTGAGCTTCAGCGCGAGTTCGGCTGGGGCAAGATTTCGGCCATAGTGCCCGGTGGAGAGCGCAGGCAGGACTCGGTCGGCGCGGGGCTGCACGCCATGCGGGGGCTGCAACGCGACGGTGAGCCTTACGAATGGGTGGCGGTGCACGATGGGGCCAGGCCGCTGGTCACGCCAGGTCTAATCAGCCGGGGCCTCGAAGCCGCCCGCGAGACCGGGGCCGCTATTGCCGCCCTGCAAGCTACCGACACGGTCAAGACGGTGGATGGAGAGGGGATAATTACCGGCACGCTCGACCGCAGCAATCTCTGGCTTGCCCAGACGCCCCAAATCTTCCGCACCTCCCTCCTGGTTGACGCCTACGACGCCCTGGCCCACAACGGCAACCAGCATGAGGCCACCGACTGCGCCCGCATGATCGAGCTAGGCGGCCACCCGGTAGCGGTATTCGAGGGCGAGCGCACCAACATCAAGATCACCACGCCCGTAGACCTGCTGGTCGCGGAGGCGATACTGAAGGGCAGGAGGATCTGAAACGTGAAACGTGAAACGTGATGGGGTTTGCTAAACAGGGTTCGTGGATGCTAGACCTTTACTTTGGCGGGACCACAGCTCCCCCTGTCATCCTGAACGCAGTGAAGGATCTCAGATGCTGGCCTAGTCATGTATTGAACTTCCCGCACCATTGTCCCTGCATCCAACAGCCTCCCTCCCCAACTTTTTGAGATCCTTCGCTACGCTCAGGATGACATGGGAGCTGTGGTCCCGCAACACCCACTGCGTTTACTCACGTAGCATATAGAGCAAGCCTCATCACGTTTCACGTTTCACGTTTCACGTTTCACGTTTCAGAGATATGCACACCACCTACCGCACCGGATTTGGCTATGACGTTCACAAGCTCGTGGAGGGGCGGCCGCTCATCCTGGGTGGTGTGGAGGTGCCGTTCGAGTGGGGGTTGGAGGGGCATTCCGATGCCGATGTGCTGCTACACGCCCTCATTGACGCCATCCTGGGCGCTGCCGGGGAGGGCGACATAGGCACTCACTACCCATCGTCCGACCCGTCGCTCAAGGGCATCTCCAGCGCCACCATGCTGGCAGAGATGGCGCGGCTGCTGGGCGGCAAGGGCTGGCGGGTGGAAAATATAGATGCTACGATTGTGGCACAGCGGCCTCGCCTGTCGCCGCACACTCCCCGCATGAAAGCCCGTATCGCAGAGCTACTCGAGATAGAGCCGGAGCGCGTCAACGTGAAGAGCAAGACGACCGATGGGCTAGGCTTCACGGGTACGGGCGAGGGCATGGCTGCCTACTGCACCGTGATGCTCTACCGCATAGAATAACTCAGACCTCAGACCTCATCACTCATCACCTATGAAAGCAGTTATCCAGCGAGTACAACATGCCAGCGTGGTAGTGGACGGCGCAACGGTTGGAGAGATTGGGCCGGGGCTGCTGGTGCTACTGGGGGTGGGGCGCGACGACACCGAGGAAGACGTACGTTTCGTCGCCCGCAAAGTGGCGGAGATGCGTATCTTCTCGGACGCGGAAGGCAAGTTCAACCTGGCCCTGGGCGACATAGGCGGTGCTATTCTGCTGGTGTCGCAATTCACCCTCTACGCCGACACTCGCAAGGGCAGGCGGCCCTCGTTCACCGGCGCGGCGGCCCCCGAACTGGCTGAAGCCTTTGTAGAGCGGTGCGCCCAACTCTGGCGCGAAGCCGGTATTACGGTCGAAACGGGGCGTTTCGGCGCTCACATGGCGGTGTCGCTGCTCAACGACGGGCCGGTGACGATAACCCTCGATACCCGAGACCGCCTGACGTAAGCTCACGCACCGGCTACTATTCCGTTAGGTTATAATGGAACCCGGCGGCCATGCTTGTACGGTTCGCCTCCCGTTGACCGCACGAGCGACCGGATATCTCGCCCAAGGACCCAGTCATGTACTCCCCACCTCCCGCGGACCCCATCATCTCACGCCTGCGGCCCCGTAGCGTGCAGGAGATAATCGACCAGGCTTTCAGGTTGTACCGCAGGTACTTCTTCACCTTCCTGGCGATTACGGCCATAGTGTTCGTGCCCGTGAACCTGGCCGTGCAACTGATGAGCGTGGCCCTTGAGGGCAGTAGCACGTCGCTGCAACGCTCCACCTTACCCGGCTCTTCATTAGATACTTCCGAAAGCCTCAACCAGACGATCGTGCTTCTAATCGTGTTGCTCCTGGTCTTCATGGGTCTCACCGTACTCGGTGCCCTGCTGCAATACCTCAGCCAGGGCGCGCTTACGGCGGCGGTAGCCGACAGCCACCTCGAACGGCCCGTGTCGTTCGGGCGCGCTTACCGGACTATGTTGAAGCATGTCGGGCCGCTGCTTGGGACGATTGGCCTACAGATACTCCTGGGCATCGGCATCTTCTTGCCTACGATAGTAGTCTTCGTGCTGGCTATAGCGAGCATGACAACGGGTAGCTTAGACGCCATAAGCACGGGGTTCATGTTTGTATGTCTCGCCTTTTTGGTGATGTTCGTCACCTTCATTTTCTATGCTTACGTCTTTGTGCGACTTACTGTGATGGTACCGGCCCTTATGGTAGAAAACCTGGGGCCTGTGCAGGCGTTTCGCCGTAGCTGGCAACTGGTGCAGGGTTACTGGTGGCGCACCCTGGCCCTGGCCCTGGTGCTGGGCCTGATTAACGCGGTGATTTCTTTAGGCCCCGCTTACCTGGTAACGGGCCTGGTAGCTTTGCTGTTTCAGTCTTTAGACCCGGTGGCCCTTAGTGCCGTTACGGCCGTTATGACCGTGATTATGGAGGCGCTGTTCATCCCGCTCTCGCTCACGTGCTACACCCTCTATTACTTCGACCTGCGCGTTCGCAAGGAGGGCTTCGACCTCGAAACGGCCCTCAACCAACGCTACGCCTCCCCCGGTGGTCCGCCCGCCCCACAAGGTGGCGTCCCCGGCGGCCCTGGTGGTTATTACCCGGGCCCGCAAGGCCCCTATGTCGCCCCTGGTGGTTATCCACCGCCACAGTTGGGTTACGGCACGCCTCCACAGCCGACACAACCCCAACCCCAATACCCTGCCTATCCACAGCAGGGTTACGAATACCCCCGGCAAGGTTATACCCCGCCACAGACCTACCCGCAGCCTGAGGCTCCAACTCCAGGTGCGCCCATTCCCTCACCTTCGCCTGTTAGCAGTGAGGTAACGGGAGCGATTACCGGGCCGCTAGCAGCCGCCGGTGAGGAGACGGCGCGCGTGGAGGACCTAGGCTTCAACACGCCGTCCATCGCGGAGCAGGCGGCACAGCCTCCAAGCGCTGGGAGCGAGCCACAGGCGCAAGACTCCCTCGGCGCGGAGACGCTGGAGACCGGCAGGCCGGAGCCACAGCGGCATGATAGTGACAAACCCACCCCGGATGAGCAGTAGAGCCTGTTAGCATATGGACACGACTTTGACCGCCACGGCCCACAGCGCTAGCTCTCCGGTCGATGCAATAGTAGCCCGCCTGCGGCCCAGGACGGTCGGTGAGGTAATCGACCAGGCCTTCCGGCTGTACCGCAGGCACTTCCTGGTGATGCTGGCGATTGTGGCCGTGGGCAGCGTGCCCGCGACTTTGCTCGTGGCGCTCTTGAACAGCTATATCTTCTCCACCACGGCTTACAGCAGCTTTGCAGCCAGTTACCTGACTACCGCCGGCGGCTCGAACAATGGCCTCCAACAACTACTGCTGTACGTGCCGGGGGCCGCGCTGGTTATAGCCATGCTGGCGGCCCTCAGCGGCAGCGAAATTAGCTTCAAAGGGGCTTACCGGCAGCTTGTGCGCGTCCTGCCCAGGGTGCTGGGACTGTTCGCCTTGCATGCGCTGGTCTGGGCAGTGGTCTACTTTCCGACCGTGCTCGTGGCCGCGACCGGCGGTAATTTCTCCTCCGCGGGAACAACTACCCTGGCGCTCAGTCTCTCACTTATTTCATCCTGCCTGGCCCTGCCCTACTTCATTATCAGCATACGACTCTACCTTATACTGCCCGCTCTCGTAGCCGAGGACGTGGGGCCTGTGCAGGCTATACGGCGCAGTTGGCGTCTCACCCGCAACTACTGGTGGCGCACCTGGGCGCTTTCATTCGTGTTGGGCCTGCTGAGCACCGTGATCACGATTGCACCCCAGACCCTGGCCGTGGTGCTGTTGGAAAGCGTGGTTCAGCCGGACCCCTTTGTGTCTACGGTGATTAACACCGGGCTGGATGTAGTGTTCGCTACCCTGTTCGTCCCGGTTGAGCTACTGGCGATTGCCCTGTATTACATAGACCAACGCGTCCGCAAGGAAGGGCTGGACCTGGCGACCGCCATCACGCGCCGCTACCCACCGGTCGGTGAGTACGCCTACGTGCCTGTTGGATATCCCCAGCCCTGGAACTACGCCCCGGTTGATTACGAAGCCCCAGCGCCCTATGAGACCCCCAGGCGGCCCAGTCGCGTCGAGCGCGTGAGAATCGACAGGTCGGCCCAGTGAAGCGGCGAGGCAAGGTCCGGGTACAGCGAGGCTGGCTGCTGGCGGTAGGCGTCACCGTGGCGCTGCTGGCCCTGTTCGGCGCGTGGTTCTTTTTCGCGGGGCCGGGGGCCGGGGGAGGTACAAACCCTATCGCTTCGCCCACACCGCTACCACGCCCCGCCCTGGGCAAGCGTGTTACCTACGAAGAGTATCAGGCCGCCGTGCGCACCTCCCTGGAGGAAGTGAGGGCCGCGCAGGCGGCGGAAGAAGGCAGCGACGAACGCAAGGACCACATAGAGGCGGCGGTAACGGAGCTTGAGCGGGTGGAAGGCGCGGGCGTCGAGCCGGTGGGTGGCGGCCAGGCTTCCGAGGCCCAGGTAGACAACACGTCAGCCATAGAGGAGCTACGCTCGGAAGACGTCAACCTCGATGCGGCGGAGAGCTACCTCGATACGCTGGCGGCATCGCTGGAATCTGGCGAGGCCTCGTATTTGCCCGGCACTTTGGAAGGTGAGGCTGTCGAAGCCCGGCTGCGTGAGGTGCTCAGCGACCAGGCCTTCAACTATGAGGAACAGCTATCGCCCCTGCAAAGGTTCATGCAATGGCTGTCCGATTGGCTGTCTCAATTCACCGGCAGCAGCGACCCCGACAGCAACCTCAGCCGGTTACTCATGGCGCTCACGGCGGGCGTGGCGGCGGGCTGCCTTACCTTCCTGGCGAGCGACCGCATACGCAACAAGTGGCTGCGGTTGGGGCTGTCGGTGCTGGTAGGCGCGCTGGTTAGCTCGCTTTTCTTCGTGGGCCTGGAACAGTTGGATACTACCTTCATGGTGCTGGCCGTCGTGGGCCTCATTGTAGCGGCTGTGGCTATGGGGCTGTTCACGCTGGGGCTGAACCGGGGCACCACCGCCACGTCCTCGCCACGCACCATATCGGACCTGGCGGCGGTGCTCGGCATGAACTCGGTGGAGGCGAAGCGCCGGGCGCAGGTCTCGGCTGCCGAGGCCGACTTCAGGAGCGCGATCCGCTATCGCTGCCTGGCCGTGCTGCTGGTGCTGGACGAGGCGGGCAAACTGGCGTTCGACCGCTCGGCCACCAATCGCGAGTACCTCTTCCGCGCCTCCGGCCCCCTCCACGACGAACTGCAACCGCTGCTCGACCGTTTCGATGATGTCTGGTACGGCAACTCGCCCACCGACTCGGAAGAATGGTCGCGGTACTCGGCCCAGGCGGACCGTGTGGAGGCGCTGGTTGGCGGCCCGGTGGGGAGGGCTGCTTAGTTGTCATAATGGGGGTGAAGTAGTGGCAGTGTTCGCGGGAATGACGCTCGCGATTGAAATCGCGAGCTACACAATGCAAAGTCCGCTCTGCGGACTGGTGTTGGGGTGAGACTTATTTGGTTCATGGAGGCGGTAGTTGAGTAAAGCATTCACGCAGTTGTATTTGCATTGTGTCTGGGCAACTACGCAGCGATTGCCCTTGTTGACGCCTGAGATTGAGCCTCGGGTGTATGCGTGTGTCGCGGCAAAGTGCCGAGAGTTGGATTGTAATCCTATTGCCATCGGTGGGGTGGAGGATCACGTTCACCTGTTGGTGGAACTTTCCACGGGTGTCGAGGTGCGCAAGCTGATGAAGGAGGTGAAAGGAGCGTCCTCCTTTCTGGTCAGTCACGAGCTAACGCCCGAAGTATTCTTCAGATGGCAAACGGGGTACGGCGCATTTACAGTCAGCCACAAAGACGTGCCTCCTATCAAGGCGTACGTCAACAATCAGAAAGTCCACCACGCCCAACTAACACTTATTTCGGAATGGGAGACATTAGAGCCACAGAATGCAGCTACTCGATAAAACAAACGGATGTACAACCAGTGACCAGTCCGCAGAGCGGACTTTGCATTGTGTAGCTCGCGATTTCAATCGCGTGCGTCACCTGCCGACACACCACGAATGATAGACACACCCCGCCAACCGAATACCGGCGGCACCCGCATGTCCGACCTGGTCGTCATCGCCGTGACCTTTCTGGGCCTGTTCGCGGTGCTCCTCTGGCTGTTCGGCTCGCAGGGTGTCGATGAGACGCCGGAGAGTGTCGGTTCCTCCCATAGCACGGGGCCGAGGGGCACCCTGGCGCTCTACAGGTGGCTGGAGCGCTCCGGCTTCGAGGTGAGCCGCACCGAGCGGGGCGATAGGTTTCCTCCCGAGGCCGACACTCTCATCATGGTCAACCCCAATAACGACTTTCCCACCGGGCAGGCGGGCACCGTGCGCCGCTGGGTGGAGGAGGGCAACACGCTCGTCCTGGCCCTCGGCGGCAACCTGGAGGATGCAAGCGTCGGCTTCGGCGATAAGCACCCGATGTTGCGCGAGTTCGATTTCGATGTTACCCCGGCCTACTACTTCACCGACACCGTGCCGATGTCGCAACCCGCGTTCGGCAGGCCCCCGGTGACGCAGGTGGGCATGCCCGGCAGCGTCGTCCTGGCCCTGCCCCTTACCGGCACGGTGCCGCTGGTTACCACTACAGACTCCGAGGGCGACCGTCTGCCCCTGGCCGCCCTCATGCGCGTGGGAGAGGGCCGCGTGTTCCTGCTGTCCACTCAGTTTCCGCTAACCAACGAGGGCATCAAGGAGCCGGGCAACGGGGCGTTCGCCTACAACATGCTGCAAATGGCGGGAGGGAACCGCGTGGCCTTTGACGAGTCGCATCACGGCGCTACCACCGGCGGCGACCTGCTAGCCCTGCTGACGAGCACGCCCTGGGGCTGGGCGCTGATATACGGAGCGGCCCTGGGTGCCATCTACTTCATCTGGAGCGCCCGCCGCCTGGGTCCGCCCTTGCCCGTGCTCACACCCGACCAGCGCCGCCCCACCTCCGAGTACGTGACATCGGTGGCCCGCCTCTTCCGCCGGGCGCGCAAACCGGGCTACGCCGCCGAACGCTACCTGCGCTTCCTCCGGCGCACACTCTCCCGCCACGCCGAACTCGACCCCTACCTGACCGACACCAACTTCGTGAGCGCCCTGGGCGAACGGGGCCGCCACACCTTCAACCAGGAGGATATGCTGCGCGCCATCCAGCACCTGCGCGACCTCGAAGGCAACGCCAGTGGCAACGAAGCCACCGAGGTTGCGGCACTCAGGGCCTTGCGGGAGGCGGAGCGGGTGCGGCTGGAGGCGCTGGGATTGCCTCAAGACTGAAGCGGTTTAGTAACATTCTTTAGGCTGACATATAATAGTCATAAGCAGCATATTGAGGCACAGCACAAACGTTGGCTGGGAAAGGAGATGCTCATGCGCGCCATCGAGGAAAATATGGATGTGGGTGATGCTCAGCGCAACCTCGAGAAGATTGTGCAAAGGGTAGCTGAGAACAATGATAAAGTGGTTCTCGAGGTAGAGGGACAAGCCAGGGCAGTGGTTGTGCCCATTGAAATCTACGAACAGTGGAAGCGCTCGAGGGACGATTTCTTTGAGACAATGCGGCTCGCGGCGGAACGCTCCAACCTGTCGCCTGAGGAAGCACATGAATTGGCTACAGAAGCCGTTGCATGGGCGCGCAGCCACAAAGAGTGATGAAAGTTGTCCTCGACACCAATGTGTTCGTCAGTCGATTTCTCTCGCCCAAAGGTACACCGGCCCGCATAATCGGATTGTTAGAAGATGGCGCCTTTCAGATCCTTGTGTCTGAGGTCCTGATAGGAGAGTACAACCGTGCCTTGCAGTATGAACATGTCCGCAGGGTACATGGACTGACATCTGTGCAGGTCCGGAAGTGGGTGAATGGTCTACGTAGGG
>DASVRN010000074.1:0-3224 GCA_036388595.1 Chloroflexia bacterium | reverse complement strand
TAGCCGAAGGGTTCGAAATGACATGGCGGAGCATTGGGTGCTCATTTCCTCTTCTCGATCCAAGATATGTTTTCTATTCCTTAGGCTTGCCTTCCCAAAAAAGGGACCAGGCCAGGTTGACACCCAGAAATACGAGGAGGGACAGCAATATGCCCTCCACTTGCAGGGGTTGAAGGCCGAGCAGGTCGCGAGCGATGCCTGGGGCAATCGCAAAGAGGGTCACCAGAGCGTAAAGGGGAGCCGCCACGAATAGAGCGCCGGGCCTCAGCCAGCTCCCCGCACCTTCAGCGGGAGTGCCGAGGATAATTATTAGCGTAGCAACGAGGCCCAGCACGCCCGCAAGGCCGAATGTAACCCGCCACAGCAGCGGCTCCTCCCCCGTGAGCATAGACAAGAGCGACATGACGCCCGGCAGCAAGAACAACATAGATACCACGTGCGCCAGCCTACGTCGTGACGGGTTGTCCACCCAGTCGGCGTGCCGGAATTGGACCACCGCCCACCAGAAGCCGAGCAGGGTGAAGCTTACTTGCGAGGCAGTGCTATAGAAGTCTGTGATAGACATTGGCTCGGTCTCCATTACCGGGCGGGGAGTAGGATAGGGCCGCTATTCTCCGCGAATGTCCTTAGCATCGAGCACTCTCTGCAAGAAGACGAGCGGCTGCCAGCCCCGTGCCTGCCACTCAGCGAAGTTCTGCCCCATACGGCCCGCCACTCCGTAGGCCATGCGGGTGGCAAGCTCGTGCGCGCGGTCGCCCGGTAGCTCTCCCCGCCTGGCACGCGCTACCAGCTCGCGCATCAGGGCGTAGTCCTCGTACGTTACCTCGCGGATGGAGATGCCCTCCAGCGGGTCCGGCCGCCGGGGCGCTTCGGGTTGGAAGTTTTGCACTGGGCTGCCTGTGGCATAGGGCGAGTAGGGGGATTGGGCCTGTGCCGGTTGCCTCACGCGCACGTCGTGGAGGCGGGTCTGCTCGCCTTCGCGGATGACGATGGTGCCCGCCGCGAAGTCCCCTAGGCGGCGCGCGTTCTTGTCGATGAACATGGACAGGAGGCCGACCCCATAGAAGCCGGGCATGAAGTCCGCCAGCCGCACCAGGTTGCGCACCATAGCCTCGCCCGCGCCGATGGGCTGGCCGTTGTAGCGGATAACGCGCAGCCTGCCCGCACGCTTGCCCGGCGTCTGCCCGTTCCACACCGTCTCGAACACGACGAAATAGCCCCAGATGATCAGGAATATCACCAGGGTAAGTATCGCTAGCACCAGGAACACCCCACCCGCCGCCTCATCGTCCGTTGCGTTGGAGAAGAGGCTTGCAATGCCGATAGCTGAGGCCGCGCAGGAGATTAGGAGCACCGTCACTCCCAGTATCAGGTGGTCCAGCAGCGCCGCCACGAATCGCGAGCCAATGCCGGCCATCTCGTACTCAAAAGCTACCTGCTCAGGTGTGGATATTGTTAGCTGTTCGTCCATCGGCACTCCGTTGCTGAAACGTGAAACGTGAAACGGGGTTCTGAAACGTGAAACGTGAAACGTGATGCGGTTTGCTCTACAGTGTACCTTAAGTTGAGCTATCTCTCGTGCGGGACCCTCTTTCCCCTGTCATCCTGAGCGCGGCGAAGGATCTCAGGTGCTGCTTCCGCACGAATGCTGATCGGTCAGCACCGCGCCTATATTGCTCGGAGTTCTACAGGGCCGCCCCACCACCTTCTTGAGATCCTTCGCTGCGCTCAGGATGACAGGGCGGGGCTTGGTCCTGTGTAAGAAACTATGCAGTATTCGCGGACCATATAACACAAACCGCATCACGTTTCACGTTTCACGTTTCAGAACCGTTTCAGAACCACGTTTCACGTTTCAGAACCCCATGTTACAATAGTTGCTATGAGTGCGCTAGAGAGATTTGTTGGGGAGCGGCAGGGGAACTGGGCGCGGCTGGAGAGCCTGGCTGCCAGGGCGCAGACGGGGCAGATACACTCTTTGACCGCAGACGAGCTGGACGAGATGACCCACCTTTACAGGTTGGCGGCGTCCGACCTGGCGCGCGCCCGCCGCGACTTCCCCGGCGACCGGGTAGTGGCTTACCTCAACCGGCTGGTGGCTTCTTCGTATTCAACGGTGTACGGTGTATCCGGCTGGAGCTGGAAAGAGATCGTGCGCTGGTACGTGGGGGGCTTCCCCAGGCTGTTCCGGGCGACGGCCGGTTACTACCTGTTGGCGGCGCTCCTCTTCTTCGGACCCGGCATCCTCTCGTTCGTGGCCGTGCTAACTTATCCGCCTGCCGCCAGGGTGTTGCTCGACCCCAGTACCTACGAGGCGGTCACCTCCTACGCGGAGAGCGGCCAGTTGTGGACTGAAATCGAAGGCCCGATGCGCTCCTACGCCGCCGCCGAGATCATGACCAACAACATCCAGGTGGCTATACTGGCGTTCGGGGGCGGCATGGTGCTGGGCCTGGGCACTATCTACGTGCTCGTGTTAAACGGCATCCACCTGGGCGCGATATTCGGCATCGTCACCAAGTTCGGGGTGGGAGGGCAGCTACTGTCGTTCGTGTCGGGGCACGGCCCGATAGAGCTTAGCGTCATCTGCCTGGCAGGTGGGGCCGGGTTCATGCTGGCCGACGCCATCCTGCGTCCAGGTATGCTCACCAGGGTGGAGGCGTTGCGGCAGGCGGGGCTGCGCTCGGTGCAGTTGCTGTTGGGTGGCGCGTCTTTGCTTATAGTAGCAGGCACGATAGAGGGCTTCATCTCGCCGTCGGCGTTGCCCGACGAGTTCAAGTATGCTACCGGAATCGTAACGGGCGTGCTGCTGTATGCCTACTGGCTGCTGGTGGGGCGCGGCAAGCGTGTCGAACGAGGCAAGGCGGGCGCACAGATGCTAGCAGGAGGGTAACGATGGAGACGAAGCGCACGGTACAACTTACCGCCATAATTGAGCGCGAAGACGATATGTATGTTGCCCTCTGCCCTGAACTGGATATAATCAGCCAGGGAGCACGGTAGAAGAGGCCCGCGACAACCTCTTTGAGGCTTTGGAACATTACTTTGAGAGCGCTGACACTTCTGAAGTGGAGAATCGCCTGTTGCACAGCGAAGTATTCGTTACACGCCTGGAAATCCCACTAGATAACCTGAAGGTCCTGCCGGAGCAGGTAAAGGAGCAATAGGTTTGCGCAGACCGGCTCTAAAGCAGCACGGCAGGCTGCCCACGAAGGGACAGCCTG
>DASVRN010000073.1:0-16466 GCA_036388595.1 Chloroflexia bacterium | reverse complement strand
AACCTGCTGAGGCAGATAAAACAGCGACCGCACATGCTGTCCAGACCATGCTTTCCCAGCCGAGCGGTGGGGGCGGGGCCGCAGCCCCTACGAGTGTAGCCGGGCCTTCGCCTACTTCAGCAGATGATCCCGACCCCGTCGGTGATCCACCGGACGAAGCAGATGGCCCAGACCCAGTCGAGCGGCAGGCCGAGTTCGCCTACCCACGGCGCATGCAGGTAGACAAGCCCGCGACCGTACGGCTGACTGTTTTTACGGGTGGCTACGAACCGTTGGGCAACCGGAACAGTGAAGTTGCGCAGCCCAATCTGGACCTCGAAGTACAGGTAGACCCCGGCATCACCGTGCGGCTCACCGGCGAACTTGAACTGGATGGCGCGGAAATCGTGAAGGACCCTGGTGCAGGCACGCAGGAACTCTCCGACTCAGCGAACAAGTGGGAGTGGCGAATTACCGCGCCCGAAAAGCAGGAGATACGGATAAGGCCGCTGCTATGGGTCGAGTACGTGGACCAGGCAGGCAAGGTACAGCACCGTTACCAGGCGCTGGGGGATGACATATACACCGTTACCGACGTGGAGGCCGAAGGGGTGGCACCCGTGGTGGGAAGCTGGCTGGGCGACAATCTGGTGGGCTTGCTCGGCCTCGTGATGGGCGTGCCGGGCACCATTACGACGATTTTCAGCTTGCGCAAGGGCAACAAACCTAACTAGCGAGGGTGCAAAAAAGCGCCCGGATAGCTTGCAAGCCGAGACGATTCTTGCTATAATATCTTGCACGCGGGCGTATAGCTCAGTTGGTCAGAGCGCACGGTTCACATCCGTGAGGTCAGAGGTTCGAGCCCTCTTATGCCCACCACGATTTACGCACCTGATGGGGCCTAGCTACTACTGCTAGGCCATTTTTGTGTAGCCATTGGTGTGCCCAACTCTACCAAAACAGTAGAGCCGCCCCCTCTTTACCGATGCCGAAACGGTTCCTTGACACCTGCTTGAGTTTCTGATAGGTTTGTGCCTACTTAAAGGTGGCAACTTATGCGCTGCGCAAGCTTACCAAGTCACTCACGTGGAGGCAACTAATGAGCGTGGATCGCAGCACCTGGCCCCCGATGGTACGGTTAGGCCTTATGGGACTACGGAGTCGGGGAGCAGCCTGGGCGTTCTTCTGGGTCTCTGTCGTCATTGCAGCCGGTTGTATAGCCTTCGGGTTAGTCAACACCGACTTCTTCATCGGTGGCATCTTCGTCGGGGGCATCTTTTCAATCGCTGCATTATTGTATTACCTGGCAATCCGCTGGGTGGACCAGCACAGCAGGTGGGGGTGAGTGCGCCTAACTCATAGCTAGCGTTAAGAAGCATCTTCGCCGGGAGGAATACAAGGTGCGGCTGCCCGGCCAGACGCGCGTTGCCTACAATTCACAACCGCGAGGTCATAAGTTCGAGCCTTCTTATGCCCGCCACAATCTAAGCAGGAAATAGAGGGCCTAGCTACCGTTGCTAGGCCCTTTTGTTGCCGTGTGTAGCCAAACTGAGGAAATACGTGCCGATTAGCGGAATTGAACCTGATATGTACGGTCGCTACTTGAAAACCGGGCCTGTTGTGGCCTATAGTCTGTCAGGATCTCGACTATGGAGGTGGGCACATGCCCCAGGGCACACACGATGCGCTTGCAGACGAGCGCAATGAACATATCCTGATTTCTGTAGACGGCGAGCTTTTCCCGCGCCACGAGGCCAAGGTGTCGGTGTTCGATAGCGGCTACCTGGTTGGAGATGGCGTCTGGGAGGGCATCCGGCTGCACGATGGTGTGCTGGTCTTTCTGGAGGAGCACCTGGCGCGGCTCTATCAAGGGGCAAAAGCCATCGCCCTCCATATCGGCATGACGCGCCAGGAGCTTACCGCCAGGCTATACCAGGTAATCGAAGCCAACCAGATGAAGACCGGCGTGCACGTGCGCCTCATGATCACCAGGGGCGTCAAGAAAACGCCCTCGCAGGACCCGCGCCTGGTCGTTGGCGGCCCTACCATCGTTATCATCGCGGAGTACAAACAAGCCAACCCGGTCATTAGAGAGACCGGCATTCGCCTGTTCACCTCCACGGTAAGGCGCGGCTCGCCCGACTACCTGGACCCACGTCTCAACTGCCATAGCAAGCTGCACGAAGTGATAGCACTGACGCAGGCGCTGAACGCGGGCGCGGATGAAGCGCTGATGCTCGATATCCACGGATTTGTCAGCACCTGCAACGCAACCAACTTCTTCATCGTGCGTGGCGGTGAGGTCTGGACATCGACCGGGCAATACTGCATGAACGGCATCACGCGCGGGAAAGTCGTGGAGTTGTGCCGCAAGCAAGGCATCCCTGTTTACGAGAAGAATTTTTCCCTCACGGACGTTTATGATGCCGACGAGGCTTTCGTCACCGGCACGTTCGCGGGGCTGATTCCGGTGCGCGCCGTAGACGGCAGAGGCATAGGCGACGGCCGTACGTGGCCGTTGATGGAGCGGCTCAGCGGGCTGTACTACGAGGCGATTGGCGATTACGTCACGTCCAAACCGCATGGAGAAGGGGGCTAGGCATTGAAGCAGGCACACAAGCGCCTGGACAAGCTACGAGGGATCATGCGCGATGCGGGACTGGACATCGTTGCGCTCATTCCCGGAGCCACGATGCGCTACCTGACCGACGGTGTCCATTACGTTATGGAGCGGCCGATTGTAATGTTCATCCCGCTGGACGAGCAGCCGGTGGCCGTCATCCCGCAGCTTGAAGTTCCGCTGTTCGAGGCCAAGCAGATCGATCTGCGCATAGTTTCATGGACCGATGCCGAGGGCTACGACCAGGCCTTCCGGGCCGGGCTTGATATGCTGCATCCAGCGGGCAAGACCATCGCCGTCGAGGGGACGCGGATGCGCTTCTTCGAGGGCGAGGTAATCCGCCGCTGGGCCGCGGGGGCAACCGTCATCTCGGCCGACGAGCAATTAGCGCGACTGCGAACGAATAAGGACGCTGATGAGATCGGTGCCCTGCGCCATGCCGTGGAGATCTCGGAGCAGGCGCTTAGGCTGACGCTCGACGCCGTGCGGGTCGGGATGACCGAGATCGAACTGGCGGATATTCTGGAAGCGCACATGAAAGCCCTGGGCAGCGAGGAGCCGTCGTTCAAGACGATCCTGCACGCGGGCGGCAACACCGCTCTGCCGCATTCGGGGCCGCTGCCCTACCGCATACAAGCCGGCGACCCACTGCTGATCGACTTCGGCGCTGTCTACCGGGGCTA
The DNA here is from genome assembly GCA_036388595.1 of Chloroflexia bacterium. GTDB lineage: Bacteria > Chloroflexota > Chloroflexia > QHBQ01 > JADMIH01 > JADMIH01. The sequence goes on along the minus strand of DASVRN010000073.1, from coordinate 13,184 downwards.
TCATGCGGATATCACCCGCGTTGTGTTCGTGGGCGAGCCAGGCCCGGAGTTTCGCCACTTCTATGCGGTTGTCCAGGCGGCGAATGCGGCGGGCCGGGCGGCTGCCGCACCAGGCGTGGCAGCTGAAGCCGTAGATATAGCCGCCAAGAGCGTGCTGGTAGACGCCGGTTATGAGCGGCTGGTCCGGCATCGCACCGGGCATGGCATTGGCCTGGAGTCGCATGAGGAGCCGTACATAGTGGAAGGCAACAAACTGCTGCTGGAACCCGGCATGGTGTTTACGGTTGAGCCGGGGATCTATGAGATGAACCGCATTGGGGTTCGCATAGAGGATGATCTGCTGATTACCGGGGAGGGCGCGGAAAGCCTCAGCACGTTCAGCCGCGATATAATCGTTGTGCCCGGCAAATAACCTGGAAAACTTACCCGGCGGATGCTCATGAGACGGCAGGTTGACGTGGGTCTTTAGAGTGATCCAACAGATCCATTTGATCGGACATGATGAAATCAGCCCACTAGGAGCATGAGAATGACATCAGGAATCTACATAGTTCGCGATGATGGTACTCTGGTGGAAATGAGTGCACAACTCTACACTTCTGAGGACGACCTCCAGACCCTCTTGGCAAAGCATCCTTCGCTTCTGGCAGGCGATCAGATGAACCCAGCTTCGCCACGGCGTTGGCTTCTCATAGCGAGGGAAGCACCACTGCCATCTGAACAGGATGGCTACAATAGATGGTCAATTGACCACCTGTTCCTCGATCAGGATGCAATCCCCACAATTGTTGAGGTCAAACGCAGTACCGACACCCGTATTCGTAGGGAGGTGGTCGGTCAGATGCTCGATTACGCTGCAAACAGCATCCTCTACTGGCCGATAGAGCGAATCCTGTCTATGTTCCAGTCCACATGTGAGTCACTTGAACGCAATCCGGGTGACGTACTCTCTGCCTTTCTTGAAGAGAACACAGAAGCGGAAGAGTTCTGGACCCGTGTGAAGACCAATCTACAAGCTGGCCGGATTCGTTTGGTATTCGTGGCCGATGAAATACCCTCCGAATTGCGGCGCATTATAGAGTTCCTAAATGCGCAGATGGATCCTGCGGAAGTCCTGGGAGTAGAGATCAAACACTACTCAGGTTCGGGATTGCGCACTCTCGTTCCCCGTGTGCTTGGGCAGACCGCCGCAAAAGTGAGTATACCCCCAGGTCCTAGAGCCACACGTCAGTGGGATGAAGCTTCATTTATGGCGCTCTTGGCAGGCGCGAACAACGGTTTGGACGTTGCAATAGCCCGCAAATTACTGGAGTGGGCCAGGTCACGCAACTTGCGGGTCTGGTGGGGCAAGGGAGCGACATTAGGCTCCTTCTTACCTATAATTGATCATGGCAGCGCCTCGAAATGGACCTTTGCAGTTTATGCTCAGGAGAGTGGTGCTTCGGTTGAGTTGCAGTTCGCGCACATGCGTACGAAGCCACCATTCACCGATGATAGCCGTCGTCTGGAACTACTGCAAAAGATCAACAGCGTCTTGGGTACAAACCTCCCACCTGAAGCTATTACTCGTCGCCCCAGTGTGCCTATATCGGTCCTTCAGAACACTCAAGTACTTACGTCTTTTTTGCAGGTGTTTGACAGCGTGGTCGACGAGATAAGGAGCATGCCGCTAACTTGATACTGCCACCTTTGATGGGATTCGTATTTTCTCACTGCCAGCGTGGTATCATGCACACATGCGACGCGCACTCCGCCTGCTCCTATTTCCGACTCTGCTCCTGACTCTCCTGTCGGGCTGCGACGCGACCGGCCTGCCCACACCAACCCCATTGTTACCAACGGCTACCCCTGCACCCACGAATATGCCAACCCGGGTGCCAACCGGGACTTTTACGGCCACGCCGCTACCCACCGCCGCGGATACGGCCACGGTTGAGCCTTCACCTACCGCCACTCAGGAACCCACCTCAACCCCGACGTCTACTGCTGAACCGATAGTTACCGTCACCACCGAAGCGCCGGCCGAAGCTGCCACGGACACCCCGGAACCTGCCACCACAAGCGAACCTACCACAGCGCCCGAACCGCAACCAACGCGCACCCCACCAACCAATACAGAGCCAACGCCCGTAACCCAGGAACCCAAGCCCACGCCGGAGAGTCCCCCAACAGAGGGCTGGCGGGAGGTTGTGAGGGGCGCGAGGGGCAACAATAGGATCGCGCTCACTTTCGATGCCGGGGGCACGGAGGATACGCTGCCGCAGATACTCGCCACGTTGCGGGCGCGCGGCGTACGCGTCACGATGTTCATCACGGGCAAGTTCGCGGAGAAGCACCCGGAGAGCGTCAGGCAGGCGGCAGCGGACGGGCACGAGATTGCCAACCACACCTATTCCCACCGCGACTCCCGCGAGTTGGCCGACGAGCAGCTAATTGAGGAGCTAGCCCGCACCGAGACGATATTGCAGGAGTTAACGGGCCGCACCAGCAAGCCCTTCTGGAGGCCGCCCTATGGAGCGCGCAACAACCACGTGCTGAACGTCGCCGCATCGCAAGGCTACCGGTCTATCTACTGGACCCTCGACTCGCTCGACTCGGTAGGCCAGCCCAAGACACCTGAATTCGTCTTCAACCGCGTAACCAACCCACCGGCGGGAGTGGAACTCGACGGGGCGGTCATATTGCACCATATCGGCTTCCAGTCCACTGCTGAGGCCCTGCCCCGCATCCTCGACCGCTTGCGGGATATGGGCTTGCAGGTGGTCACGGTCTCGGAACTGCTCTCCCCTTAGCACCATGACAGGCTTAGTCCAGACAAATCGCCCCACTGCCGGAAGGCATAACGCCACCTGGACGGCTGCTTTCCTGCTGCTCCTGGCCTTGTTACAGTTGGCGCTAGTGCCAGTGCTGAACGGCCGCGATGTTGAGCTTGCCCCCTTGTTCCGGGTAGACAGCCTCGGCCTACTGTTCGGGACCGCCTGGACCCTCACGCTGGCTGCTATTTGCGTTAGCATGGCACGGCAGAGCGAAGGACGCATGAGTGGTCTTTATCTCGGCCTCATCGGTGTGGACCTCCTGGTGTGTGCCTACGCGCATAACATGGTGGTGCTGGCTGTGGGCTGGGGGATGGCGGGGGTGGGCATTTGGGCCAGCCAAAACTTACCTGGCACACCCTCGAAGACTGGCTGGGCGATAATAAACGCGCTCGGCCCGGCTGCTATCATGGCAATCTTAGCAGTAACTACAGGCTTCCCTATCTTTGCGCCGCCAGGCGGGGGAGTAGCCGAACCCTGGGGAGCCGTAGCGGTAATGGGCGGGGCGCTAGTGGTGGCATTCACCGTCAGTGGGGGTTTCCCAGGTGGCCGGGAGAAGACCGGGAACGAGGCCGAACAAGGGGCGAACGCGCAACTAACAGCACTCTATGCCCTGGCATCGCCGTACATCCTGGCGAAGATGCTGGTGACCGCGCCCTGGCACCCAATAGGCGCATGGTTGTTGGTGCTGTCTGGCATGCTGACACTGTTGATTGGAGGCTACCAGGCTTACGTTTCACAGGAGCGACAGGGCTTTAGGCCACTTACCTATGCGCTGGTGGGTATGACGCTTGTGGGGTTCGGGACCGCGGCCAATTCGCCGCTTGGAGCCGCCGGGGCGACCTGGGTGATGCTCATGGGCCTGCCCTGGGTTGTGGCGCGTGGCTGGCGGTGGGCCGAGGCCGTCACGTTAGTGGCGGTGGTGCCGGGCCTGTGGATGCTTTCTCAAGCCGCGCTGGACACAGGCTATGAAGTAGTGGCCGCGCTGCTTCTGCCTGCCTACGTCCTGCTGGCAGCATTAACTTTTTTCAGACGCTACGAGAGTTCACCAGGCTGGCGGTGGCCTGTGAGACTGGCAGTTGTGCTTTCATTGCTGTCAATAGCCCTCCCCCAGGTTGTCGTTGAGACTCTGCTGCGGCCCGCGGTGAGGACGATGGCGGGAGGCGTCGGGGCTTTGACTACGGTGGGCATAGACTGGGGTGTGGGCATGCTGGTGCGGACCGCGCAGGGCACCGTACCGGCGGCGCTACCCACGACAGGGCTGGGATTGGCGGTGTTCCTGGCAGCCGTGGTCCTCTACTGGCTCAAGCAGTTGGCCGGGCGCGCTACCCGGCAAGCGAAAGAAGACGCACAGGCAGAGTGAACCCCTTAGCAGGCTTTTCCGATTGGGCGCTGGCCCTCCTACCCAGGATATTCCTCTATCCGGGCGGGCTTGCCATTGTCGCCGCCCTGCTGCTGGCCCTCTTCATGCCGCGCTCGGCCACAGACACAACCCGCACGACGCTGCATCACAAGACCCTGCGCCTGGTAGCACACGCCAACATCCCCGCCCTGGCGTGCGCATGGGCGGCGACCTCCATCTTGCCGCTGCCGGGTGTTTCCGCACTCCCCTTCCCGGTGGACCGCTTCACGCTGGTGGCAGCTATAGCCATCTCGCTGCTTTTCGACTTCACAGCTAAGGGGGAAAGTAACCGGGACGAGCTATGGCCCAACCTGGCTATTGTCCTGGCGCTGATGTCGCCGCTCGCTTCGCAAAGGGGGCTTATGCAAGGCCTGGCTGAACCCGACATGGTTGGCTACCTGGCGGGGGCGGCGGCGCTGGTGGGACTGATGGGGTTGTTCGATAGCGTAGGCTATGGGTGGGGCCGGGCGGCCCGGTGGCTGGCGTGGTGGGGCGCGGTCATGGCGTTGGGCATGGTGCCGGGCGGCATGTGGGGCTTCGTCAGCCTACCGGCAGCATTGGTGCTCGGCTGGGTGGCGAAACGCCTGGGGTGGGGCAGGTACGCTACGCTGCTGGCCTATCTGCTGGCCCTGGCGGCTCTGCTTACTTCGCTTCTGCTGCCTCAGGGCTGACCAGTTCTTTAGAGACCACGACCGGTTTCGTGGGGCCTGTCGTCCGGTACCTGTCCATGAGGCTCTCAAGGTACTCGTTGTAAGTCTCGGCCAGCGCCGCCGACTTGATGATGAGCGAGTTCTCGGCGTTTTGCTGGGCGTGGCGGGAGAAATTGTACGAGCCGGTAATCACCACGTCGTCCAGCACCATGACCTTGTTGTGCATGAAGTCGTGGGCGCTGTTCTCCGTGTAGGGGGTGCTCTTTTTACCCACCAACTGCGCGTACCGGATGATCTCCTCGAAGGCCGGTATCTTCCAATGGTTGGCGGGCACCAGGCTCCACTGGTACTTCACGCCCGCCATCTGCGCCTCATCATAGATGCCGTTGATGGGCACATTGCGCATCATGAGGCCCTGCACCGCCCTGAGGATGCGGCTGGACGTGAGCACCACGAAGGCCAACGTCGCCTTGCGCTCGGTGCGGTCTATCTGGTTGGCTATCGCCTCGTCTATCCACTCACCCTCGCCGGGCGAGAAGTTCACCAGCACGTGCGCGGGTTCTCCCTTGTACCGCACGGTATCCTCGCCGCTGTCCATCGTGCCCGACGGTGCCAGGTTGCCGTCCACCCAAAGCTCCTCGAAGTCGTGCCGGTAGTACTCGGCTAGCCCCTGCGAGCGCACGATGATGACGTTGTTCTCCTGCTTCTCCCAGCCGTCGTCGGTCCAGTTGAGAGAGCCGGTCCACACCCGGGCCTCCGGCGTGCCAGCATCGATGATGACGTACTTGTGGTGCATCAAGGCCCGGTTGCCGCTCACGGGCCGGGTAGGGAGGCCCAGGGTGCTCACAAACGTGGGGGTGTTGTAGTCGCAGTAGTCACCAATCGGCCCAGGTCCGAACGTGCTGTCCTTGCCTGCCTTGTCGTCGTAGGCGATCCGCACCCTCACGCCCGCCTGCATCTGCTCGTGCAGCGCGTCGTGTACGATCTGGCGAGGCTCCGGGCATAGGGAGAACGAATAGATGGCGATATCTATCGACTTGCGCGCCGTGCGGAAGAAGTCAGCGAGGTGGTGGGCCACCTCTTCGGAGGTCTGGCAGCCCTGGCACAGGAAATATGTCTCTATATCATCCACTGCTGGTATCCTCTCCCTCACCTGTACGCGTCTCGCGCTCGGCGGGAGTATCTAAGTAGGTGCGATTGCGCTCCACGACCAGGAATTGCAGCCCTATCAGCGTCAGCAAACCTATGGCGAACAGGAACATGATAGTTATATCCTGGGTGTCCATCGTGCGGTAGTCGCTGAAGGAGCGATAGGCCACGATCAGGCCGACTGCGATCATGGCAAAGGGCAGGTAGCCCCGCCGCGCGTCCTCGCCCCGGCCCGCGCTACGCAGCATGAGGACCAGCCCGCCCACCGCCATCAAGACGCCGAACGCCACCAGCACGACTTGCACTAAATCCAACTTCGAGTTGCCCTTCCGGTCTCAAAATCCGCGGAAGCGACGAGAGATAACCCTCCCGCCGCTTCCGCCAACGCTGCATTATACGTTACTTGCCCGTTTTCAGGAATTCGACCGCCCTGTCCAACTGCGGGTCCTTGTCCTCCAGGTAGTCCTTCTCGGTGCGTACCACGCGGATCTCCGGGGTGAGTCCGCGGTCGGTCTGCTCCGGGTAGAGGGGGCGAGCCTGGGCGGTAGCAGTGGCCTGGGCGGGCGGCACGCTCGACTGTGGGGTAGGCGTGAACGTGGGCAGCACCTCAGGCGTGCCGGGGGCCACCGTCGGCTCCGGGCGCGGGTTGATGTCGCGCTTCTTGGGGGTCAGCCAGTGCGCGAAGGTGATGTGCGCGCTCGTGCCGTCCTGCCACTGGTAGACGTGCTGCTCGGAGCCTTTGCCGAAGGTCTGCTCCCCGATCAGCGTCGCCCTCTCGTAGTCCTGGAGCGCGCCCGCCACGATCTCCGAGGCCGAGGCGCTGCCGCCGTTGGTCAGCACCACCATCGGGATGTTGCGGGTCTTATCGAGGTCCAGCGACTCGGGGGCGTTCGCGATTACCTCGTGCGGTTCGTCCTCCGAGCCGTCTGACTTGCGCGACTCGTAGAAGCCCACCGAGCCTTCGGGCAGGAAGCGGCCAAGCACCTGCAACGCCTGCACCACCAGGCCGCCGCCGTTGTTGCGCAGGTCCAGGATGACCCCCTTGGCGTTCTGCGACAGCGCGCTTGCGAGGGCCGCGTCAAGCTCAGGGGTGGTCTTCTCGTTGAAGATGCTCACCTCGATACGGGCGTATCCATCTACCATCGTCAGGGTGACGGCGGGCACTTCGATGCGGGCGCGGGTTAGCTCGACGTCGTAGGGCTTGTCGCCGCGTATGAGCGTGAGGCGCACCTTCGTACCCGCCTCTCCGCGCACCAGGTTGGCAATCTCGGAGGGGGTGAACTTGGTCACGTCGCGCCCGTCCACACCCGCTATGATGTCACCCGCCCGCACGCCCGCCTTCTCAGCGGGGGTGTTGGGGATGGGCGCTATCACGGTGGGGAGGTCGTTGCGGGTGCCAATAGTGATGCCCACGCCCTCGAAGTTGCCCTGCATGTTGCTGGCTTCGCGGTCGGCTTCCACGGGCGTCTGGAACGAAGAGTAGTCGTCGCCCAGCGCCTCGATCATGCCCTTGGCAGCCCCGTACACCAGTTCGTCGCGCTCCACGGGGCGGTAGTAGAACTCATGATTGATCGCGTTGTACGTAGCCACGAACGATTGCCACGCGGGGTCGTTCGCCAGCTCGGTCGGCACCGCGCCCGTACTACCTTCGGTCACGACTACGGTCGTGGGTTGAGTGCCCTGGTTGCTCGCCACGCCGACCACGGTAGCAGCTTGCCCGGCCAGGAACATGGTGCCCGCACCCAGGCCGAACGCGACAATCGCCACCAGCACCACGATAAACATCAGTGGCGAAGACTTTCTTTCAACATTATCCATCTAAATCTCCTGAATCTGCTGTATCGGTACCGCGGGAATAAAAAGAGGGCAAAAGGAGTGCAAATGAGGGAGGAATATACCTTCTCATTACCATATACGCAAAAGGTCACGCCAGACGTTCCGCGACGGCGTGACTCCAACGAATTATACGCAAGCGGCGGGCCAATGTGCAAACGGACGACGGACAACAGACGATAGACGATAGGAGACGGAAACGCCAAGACGCCAAGACGCCAAGACGCCAAGGACGCGCCAAGGTTAAGAAGGGTTATTCACCGCAGAGACGCAGAGGACGCAGAGGGCACGCAGAGATAGTGGTTGTTCTTTAGGAAGGGGCAACAGCAACACCTTGCTGTACAGTGTTGCACCAGTAAGAACACCCTCAACTTTTCTCCGCGTAACCTCCGCGTCCTTTGCGTCTCTGCGGTGAATAATCCTTGGCGTGATGCGGTTTAGTCTGTTTACCGCGGAGAAGTGGTAGTCGAAGAAACAGGAGGCGCAACGCCGGAGCCATTAGCAGATGGTGGTGCCCCATCTTCGCCCTCTACCACGAGGGTGGGCAGGGTGAAGTAGAAGGTCGTGCCCTCTCCCACCTTGCTTTCGACCCAGATGCGGCCACCTTGGGCCTCCACCAGCGCGCGGGCGATGGCGAGTCCCAACCCCGTGCCGGAGCCGCTGTCGGCCTGGTTCCACTGGGCGCGGTAGAACTTGTCGAACAGGTGGGGCACGTGCTCAGGGGCGATACCCAGGCCCTTGTCCTGCACGCACAAAGTCACCTCGTCGCCGCCGCCATAGCTGGCCCCCACCCACACCGTGTGCGACCCCGAATACTTGGCCGCGTTCTGCAACAGGTTCACCAGCACCTGCTCCAGCCGCCTCGGGTCGGCCTCCACCACTGGCAGGCCATGAGCGATGTTGCACTGGAAGTTAGTGTCGGGGTAGTGGTTGCCCACCCGCTCCACCACTTCCTTGACGAACGGCTTGAGCAGCAGCGGCTCGGCTGAGATAGGCAGGCGGCCCGCCCCGATGCGCGACATCTCCAGCAGGTTCTCCACTAGCTCCTGTAGCTTGTCGCTCTCGTCCGAAATGATTTGCAGGAACTCGCGGCGGGTCTGCGAGTCCCAGTCCGCGTTCTCGGCAAGCAGGGTGCGAGAATAGCCCTTGACGGAGGCCAGCGGCGTGCGAAGCTCGTGCGACACCATCGACACGAACTCGTCCTTGAGGCGATTGGTCTCGCGCAGGGCGGTGGTCTCCGCCGTCTCGCGGATGAGACGATTGTTCTCCATAGCCACGGCAAGCTGGTCGGCCACGCCCTTGAGGATGGCGGCGTCTTCCTCATCGAAACTGTTAGGAAGGTCGCTGACTACCCGCAACATGCCCAGCCTGCGCTCGCCCAGGGAAATCGGTATGAGCAGCAGCGAGAGCACGCCCCTGGCCGCCATGCTCTGCAACTCGGGGGACGGAACGAGCCGCGTATCCCCGCTGATGAAGGTGCCCACCTCCGCGATTAGCTTCTTCCCGGCCTCTATCTCCTCCGCGCCCACCTCGTGCGAGGCGATGGTCTGCGATACCCTGCCGGTGCGCTCGTTGAACAGGCTGATGCTCGCGCCCGAATGCCGCACGATGCGGTCTATACCCCGGATGGCGGTGTTGAACACTTCGTCCAGGTCGAGCGTTGAGCGGTTGATGGAGCGGGCAAGCTCGTTCACAAGCTCGAGGCGGGCGGCCTTGCGCTCGGTGTCGGCCAGGAGCACGGAGTTTTCGTGGCTCTGGCGCAGGATGCGCTGGGAGGCGTTGCGCACGATGGTAAAGAGCGACACGTAGAGGAAGAGGAACCCGGTGAAGATGCTCGTCCACAGGAAGGCGCTGGTGAGGCCGATGGTCTCCTTCAAGTCCTCCATGTCGTAGTAGCCTTCGACGGCCCCTACGATCTCACCTTCGTTGGGCAGCCTGAGCGGGGTATACACCTCCAGCAACTGCCCGTAGCCCTTCTCCGCACTGTTCTCAGCCTCTTCCAGGGACGATATAGTGGCGCTAGGTGTGCCATTCAGCACCTCCTGCAATTCCTGGCTAACCGGGTACTGCTGTCCCACAAGGTCATGGTCATCCGAATAGACGACCATACCGTTGCGGTTCCATATTTTCACTTTGACCAGGCCGGAACCAGAAATGTAAGCTAGCTGGGACTCGATTTGGGCGTAGGGGTATTTTAGCGCCTCTTCGCTTGGAAGGTTCTTCGGTGGAGGATAAGCCGCCTCCGCCAATATCTCCGGGTACGCCTCCACGACCGGGCCGACCAGGGGCGAAATCAGCGAGGAGACCGCCAACCGCTGCTGTCTAACCGCCTGCTCCTCGAAATAGCGCGTGACGTTCCAGCCCAGCAGCGCACCAATAATGATGAACAGCACCAGGCTCAATGTGGAGAATTGTGTCAGCAGCGATAGTCGGCGCATAGTCTTTGATTCTGAAACGGATTCTGAAACGTGAAACGTGAAACGTGATGCGGCTTGTGGTATTTGGTTCGTGAATGTTGTTGGTTCGTGAATGTTGTGATTCCTGCATTACAGGACCAAAGCTCCCCCTGTCATCCTGAGCGCAGCGAAGGATCTAAGATGCTGCTTGTGCCCCTATGCCGGACCATTAGCACCCCCGTCCCAGTATTCAATAGTTCCCCTACTCACCTTCTTGAGATCCTTCGCTGCGCTCAGGATGACAGGGGGGCTTGGTCCCTTTATGCGAGCGGCCTCTCATTCACGCACCATATTTCACCAGCCGCATCACGTTTCACGTTTCACGTTTCACGTTTCACGTTTCACGTTTCACGTTTCAGACCTCGGCACCTGTAGCCTGTAGCCGAAGCCTGGTTCGGAGATGATGTATTGCGGGTTGGAGGGGTCCGGCTCTATCTTCTGGCGCAGGGTGCGGATGTAGACCCACAGGTAGCCACTCTCGTCGCGGTACTCCGGCCCCCACACCTTGGACAGCAGGTCGGCGTTGGGCATCACTTTGCCCGCGTTCTGCGCCAGTTGTTGCAGCAGCTTGTACTCGGTGGGCGTGAGCTTGACCGGCTCGCCTCGAAACTCCACCTTGCGGCGCACGAAGTCTATCTTCAGGTCGCCCGCGTCGAGGCTGTGCGCTTCCTCGCCGGATGAGCCTGCCTGGGTGCGGCGTAGCAGTGCGCGCAGGCGGGCCACCAGTTCGTCCGGGTCAAATGGCTTGGTCAGGTAGTCGTCGGCCCCAATATCGAGACCCTTCACCTTCTGCGACTGCTCGCCTAACGCCGTGAGAAGAATTATAGGTACGCTGGAGATCTCACGCATACGGCGGGTGAGGGTGAAGCCGTCCAGGCCGGGCATAGTCACGTCCAGCACCACCGCGTCGGGCGGCCGGGCGTCGAACTGTTCGAGCGCCGCCACTCCATTGGTCGCCGTGTCCACCTCGAACCCAGCCCTCTCAAGATTCACCCGCACGAGCCTCAGTATTCGCGAGTCGTCATCGACTACCAGTACCAGTGTGTTAGTTCTAGGTTGCATAACTAAATCGTGTGTCCCACATGGCGTATCTTACCAAAATTGTAGCACCAAAGCCTGAATACGCCACAAGTAATATCGGATACGGACAGAGGTAACATCTTGATTTGGGAATTGGGAATTGGGATTTCGGATTTAGAAGAACTCCTAACAAATCCGAAATCCCAATTCCCAAATCATCTTAAGGCTTTCTTAAGGGCGCGCTACCGGGCCTTCAGGTGTATTTCAGGTCTGGGTGGGTAAGATTAGCTCACCAGGACCGAGGCTGTGCGCGCCGGACGCCGCGGCAGCCTCAAAAATACACGGAGGGCCAGGGACATTATGAGCACTCTTACCGCTAACGGTCAAACCGCAGTATACGTGAAGCCAACCTCTCTGCGCGAGCAGGCAGGCAATCAGCAGGCCGGGCAGAGCAGGCAAGCCATTTTGCAGCAGGTCTACGACGCTCACGTTGAGCAGATCTACAAGTTCGTATACTTCAAGATCGGCAACCGCGAAGACGCCGAGGACATTACCTCGCAGGTGTTCATCAAAGCCGCCAACTCCCTCGACGTGACCCAGGAAGAGCAGACCCGACTCGCCTGGCTCTACCAGGTGGCCCGCACCACGATAACCGACCACTGGCGGTTTTACTACAAGAACCCCGCCGCCAGCCTGGAGCAAATGGAAGAGGCCGCCCCTCTCCACCTGGCCGCCGACTCCCTCCGCCCCGGCGCGACCGACGACGAGGAAGTCAGCCCCGCCACCACCCGCGTAGCGGAGATACTGTCGAAACTCTCCCCCAACTACCGCCGCGTGCTGGAACTGCGCTTCCTGCAAGGTTGCTCGCTCAAGGAAACGGCGCAAGCGATGGGCGTCACCGAGGGCAACGCCAAAGTGCTCCAGCACCGCGCGCTGCACAAGGCAGTCACGCTGGGTGCCCCGCTTATTTAATGCTATATGGAATAAGAGGCAAATCGTTTTGAAGGAGCAGGGAAAGTCCTGCTCCTTTTCCATTGGGTAGAAGTTCTGCTTCGGTGGAATAAATGGCTCACTATGACAAGAGGACCATGTTAGACTGCTGGTGAAACTGGACCAAACCTCCCCCTGTCATCCTGAACGAAGTGAAGGATCTAAAGTAGGTGAGTAGGGACGCTGTCTAACGAGGAGACGGTGGTACCGAAAGCCCAGCACACAGGTAAGAGTAACACCTGAGATGCTTCACTGCGTTTGGGATGACAGAAAGATGATAGTCCCTTTCTTCGCCTTCACGGTGGAGCGTGATGACTACGCAGAACGGGCGATGGTGAAGGGAGCATAGAAAAATGAGACACTCTGCATAAGAGTGCCTCTATTATGTCATTGTATAGAATTTAAGAGAATAAAAAGGGGAGAGGAAGAGAAAGAAGAGATCGCCCCGCGATGGCGTACTCTCCCACAGCCTTGCGGCTGTAGTACCATCAGCGCTGCAGCGTTTCACTTCCAGGTTCGGGATGGGTCTGGGTGGGTCCGCTGCGCTCTTATCACGGAACAAACGTCCTCTATCTTTTCCTCTCCCACTTTAACAAAGGGAGAAGAGAATAGTCACAAATTCGTCTAGCCAAGCATGGGAAATCAAGAATAACCAATGTGCATTGCAATTGTCTTGCTCTCATTCATGCCCACTCCTTGCATATGCAGAGGAGAGGGGCATGGTAGAGGCGAAAACAAGCCCTCGACCATGAGGAACAGCTAGGCTCGGCCATTACTGACCATACACCTGCGAACTCACAACCTGGTGTTCTTCCAGGGGTCTTACCTACTACCTTGCGGTGTAGTGAGAAGGCTCATCTAGAGGAGGGTT
>DASVRN010000072.1:0-10692 GCA_036388595.1 Chloroflexia bacterium | reverse complement strand
GCCGGCTGACTCTCTGGGGAGAGTCAGCCGTCTCTTTTCGGAGCGCTCCCCGGTGCGGTTCGCCATGCCAGAGAGCAATGCAATACTTTATAGGAGGCAATATGTCGGAACCATTTCTTAGTGAAATCAAGCTCGTGTCGTTCAACTTCCCTCCAAAGGGCTGGGCGTTATGCAACGGCCAGTTTCTGCCCATCAACCAGAACCAGGCCCTGTTCGCCCTGCTGGGGACGACCTTCGGGGGTAACGGACAGACAACCTTCGCGCTGCCCAACCTGCGTGGCAGGGTGCCTATCCACATGGCTGACAACCATGGCCTGGGTGAGGCGGCCGGCAGCACCAGCGTGACCATCAACATTCAGCAGTTGCCACAGCACATCCACGGGCTGGTGGCGACCAATAACAATGGCGCGGTCAAAAGCCCGACGAATAACTTCCTGGGCGCGGTGAACGGCGTGTACGGCCCCGCAGCGAGCCTGACTACGCTGACTCCTGCTTCAGTGACATCGGTAGGTGGCAGCCAGCCGCACAATAATATGATGCCCTACCTTGTCTTGAACTTTATTATCGCCCTTCAGGGTATATTCCCCAGCCGCAACTAAGGAGTTACTTAATTATGCCATATATCGGAGAGATCCGAATGACCGCGAGCAGCTTTGCCCCGGTCGGCTGGGCGTTGTGCAAAGGACAACCGTTGCCCATCTCTGAGAACGAGACGCTGTTCGTCATAATTGGCACAACCTACGGAGGGGATGGACAGCAGTCGTTCAACCTGCCGGACCTCCAGAGCCGCGTTCCGATCCACGCGGGCACGGGTCCGGACGGCACCATCTACCAGTTAGGTGAGATGGCGGGTACCGAGCAGGAGACGCTGACGAACCAGCAGATCCCCAACCACACGCACGCACTGGTGGCTTCGGAGGGTACAGGGCAGAGCGCGAACCCTGAAGGCAACGTGCTGGCGCAGGCACCTGCCGGTATCAACCCCTACTTCGAGGACGTGCCGGCTGCCAACTTGAACCCTGGCGCAATCGGCCCGGTGGGAGGCAGCCAGCCTCACGAAAATACGCAGCCTCTCTTGTGCATCAACTTCATCATCTCGCTATTCGGGGAGTTCCCGAGAGAGTTCTAGACATTGAGCACATGCGAATAGGGGTGTGCGTCTGCTGCCTCTACAAAGTATTTTGATGCCACACCCTGTACCGCAAGATGTCTCTCCAAAAAGAGACTAAGGAGTAACAATATGCAACCATATGTCGGAGAGATTCGGATGTTCGCGGGCAACTTCGCCCCACTCGGCTGGCTGTTCTGCGAGGGACAGCAGTTGCCCATCTCCGAGAACGAAGTGCTGTTCCAATTGATAGGCACGACCTACGGAGGGGATGGGGAGGAAACGTTCAACATCCCCAACCTTGCCAGTCGAGTTCCTATCCACATGGGCACAGGCCCCGACGGCACTACCTACCAGTTAGGTGAGATGGCGGGTACTGAGCAGGAGACGCTGACGACTCAGCAGATCCCCAACCACACGCACGCGCTGATCGCTTCGGAGGGCACCGGGCAAAGCGCGAACCCTGAAGGCAACGTGCTGGCGCAGGCACCTGCGGGGATCAACCCCTACTTCGAGGACGTGCCGGCTGCCAACTTGAACCCTGGCGCAATCGGCGTTATAGGGGGTAGCCAGCCTCACGAAAACACGCAGCCCTTCTTGTGCATCAACTTTATCATCTCCCTTTTCGGGATCTTCCCGAGCCAGACTTAGGTGCGAACAGAGGGCGCATCGGGGTGCGCTCATAGTCCGGTTACTAGTCTTACTGTTGATTATCGAATACTCTCATAGGAGGCGAACATGTCCGATCAATTTCTTGCGGAGATACGTATCTTTCCCTTCAATTTCCCGCCGACAGGCTGGGCGTTCTGCGAAGGCCAGTTGATGCCGATAAGCCAGAACACTGCGCTTTTCGCGCTCCTTGGCACCTTCTATGGCGGCGACGGCAAGAGCACTTTCGGCTTGCCCGACCTGCAAGGCAGCGCTCCGATGCAGACAGGGCAGGGCCAGGGCTTATCACTACGCGACCTGGGCGAGATGTCCGGAGTCGAGACGATCACGCTGCTCCAGTCGGAAATACCATTTCACACCCACACCTTGCGCGCGGTAGGGACCGACCTCGGCGACAACCGCCTGCCCAACCCCAACCTGGCGCTGGCACAGACAGGTGGCGCGAACGGTTATGTGGTCCCGACCCCGCCGCCTGTCCTGATGGCACCACAGGCGCTGTCGCCCGCAGGTGGTAGCTTGCCCCACAACAACATGCAGCCATACCTGACGCTGAACTTCTGCATCGCATTACAGGGCATTTTCCCACAACGTCCCTAGCCCAAACTCCTTCAATTACTTTGTCAATCGCCGCGCTTGCGGAAAGGAACTTGAAGTGGCAAACAATACAAATACCAATGCCGATGATGCGGCTGATGCGGCTGATGCGGCCGATACGGGTGCTAGTGCAGTAGACGCAGATGCCGCAGATGTCGCAGATGCCGATGCATCTGCTATGGCTATGGCTGCTCCCGCCGGTAGCATACCGGTGACTGTCATGGGGAACCTTGGACAGGCCTTCGCGGGTATTAGGATCGGGACGCAGCAGATGATTTGGCCGAATAACGCTCCGCTCAACAGCACATGGTTCGTGGTGGTAGACCTCACTTACCTGCAAGTTGTGGCAAACGTGGTTTCGACTTCGACCACCCAGGTGCCTCCCGCTCTTGGACCTTACATCGCAAACCCTGGCTTCATGTTGATTGCGGTCAGCTTGGGCTGGACGTTCGACCATGTGCCGCAGGGGGCGCTTTACTCCTTCCTGCGGAGTACGGGTTCGGGCGCGGCGCTCGAACGTGCCGAGCAGATATACGCGCAGCTAGGCACAGGCTACTTTAGCAGCCTGGGCTACATTCTCGCGGCCACTCTGGACTCTTCCGATGGTAGTGGCATCGAGGAGTTCGGCTACATGGGCCCGATACCCATCATGACCTTCTCGCTCTTGCCCGTAACAGTGGGTGGTAAGACAACTTACACTCCCATCAAGACTTGGCGCTAGAACGGGCCACCGAGACCGCGGACACTCAAAAACCCACCGCCGGACGAGGCAAGCCATGCCTCCTGGCGGTGGGTTTTTGGGTGCCTGCCACCGGCTTCACGCGCGTCATGGACGGCATCTTCTCCCACCTGGCGGCTCAGTACGACATCCACCTGATTGGCATGGGCTACCGGGGTCCGGTTACCATGTTCCACGGTATAACCGTCCACCCCTGCAACCTTAAGGGTGGCGACATGTTTGGAGCGTACCAGGCGGTCGATTTTATAGAGCAGTTCCGGCCGGAGTTGGTCTTCCTCCTGAACGATATCTGGATACTGAGCAGGTATATTAGCCACTTCGCGCCTTACCTGGAGAGTACCAGCATCATATGCTACTGTCCGCTCGATGGTAAGTTCGTTGACGAGAGCCTGGCGGCCCCTTTCTCAGTGCTCGCACCACATGGCCGCTTCGTGGTCTATACCGAGTTCGCCAGGCGCGAGATTCTACGAGTGATGGAGGACGTGGCGTTCCCTCCGGTTGAGGTTATACCCCATGGCGTGGACACGGAGGTGTTCTACCCCCTGTCAGGCTCTATAGAGCAGCAGTTGGGGCGTGCCGGTAGGCTCGCCTCCAAACGTCTGCTCTTCCCCAACGAACCCGACCTTGAAGACTCGTTTGTCGTCCTCAACGCCAACCGGGCGCAACCTCGCAAGCGCATAGACCTTACGCTCCAGGGATTCGCGCTTTTCGCAAAGGACAAACCCAAGAACGTGGGACTCGTACTGCACCACGCGGTGGTACTGGGAGAGGAACGGCAGGACCTACTGCGTCAAGCGGAGGCACTGGGCCTCGCGGACCGTGTGACTGTAGGCCCCGCGGGAGGTGCGGGCACAGCCGATGCCGACCTGAACCTTATCTACAACGCCTGCGATGTTGGCATCAATACGTCGATGGGTGAAGGCTGGGGCCTTGTGAGCTTCGAGCACGCGGCTACGGGGGCGGCTCAGATAGTCCCCCGGCACAGCGCCTGCGCCGAGTTGTGGGAGGGCGCGGCTGAACTGGTGGAACCTGTGGCGGCGTACGTGCCCGGCTTCGCAAAGTTGGAGATGCAGGAGGTAGCCCCGGAGGGGGTTGCGGCGGCGTTAGAACGGCTGTATGCCGACCAAGCCCACCGGCGCGATATGTCCCTCAACGCTTACCGTAACGCCACTCAACCCACCTACCGCTGGGAGCATATTGCCCTACAGTGGAGCCGGTTGTTCAGCGACCTGGCAGCCGGACATTCACACCCACTCTCATGAAAGCACACACGAAGGAACGCTGATGAACATTACGTTGAGACCCATCGAACAAGGCGACATGGAATTCCTGTACCGGGCCTACTCAAGCACGCGAGAGATGGAGATGGCTATGGTGGACTGGACGGACGAGCAGAAGCAAGCCTTTCTGCAAATGCAGTTCTCGGCCCAGCACAGCCACTACCAGCAACACTACACGACCGCTGCTTTCCTGGTGATCCTGGCAGATGGTCAGCCCGCCGGTCGCCTCTACGTGGACCGCTGGGAAGACCAGATACGCATTGTGGATATTTTGGTGGTCCCGGAATACCGCAACGCGGGGATAGGCACCGCGCTGCTGAAGGCCCTTATCGCCGAAGGCGCTCAGTCAGGCAAGCCGGTCACCATCCACGTAGAGCAGTACAATCCCGCCCTGCGCCTGTACGAGCGCTTGGGCTTCACCAGGATAGCGGAACGTGGGGTTTACTATCTGATGGAGTGCCGCACCGGCGCGCTCGAAGCTCCAGAAGGGTCTGAAGCTCCAGAACACCAGGAAATACCCGGGGACGAAGTCTAGGTGAAGATGATCTCATACTGCATGCCTTGCTCGTTCGGGCCGAGTGGCACCATGAACATCTCAACTTGTCCCAGGGTGGGGTGCTCAAGACGATAGATGCCTTGCGCCAGCAGGAATTGCGGGGAACCTATGAATAGCAGTGTGAAGGGTGCCCGGCCCGAGCTCTTGCTCCATTCCCTTGCCGATTCGCTGCCCAATTCGGCCGCTGAACTCAGGGTCAGCTCTACCGCGGACGTATCGTTATAGAAGACCTGGAACGTATCTCCCACAAAGGGCGAAAATCTCTCCACCGTGAAGGTCTCTAGCATGCCATCCTCCAATAGTATCCATCAATATTAGAAGCCATCTCACAAATAGGGATAGGAGATGAGCACCCAAAACTCCCCTTTGTCATTCTGAGCGCAGCGAAGAATTAGGTGGGTAGGGATGCTATTGAACTGCGCCACCCAATCAGGCCCTGTCATCCTGAGTACCGCACTAAACTAAGGAAGGAGTGGCAGCAAATACAGCAACAAGGTGCCAGGCGACGCCCCTCGATTGAAATCGGGGGCTACACCTTGCGAAGTCCCACAAGGGGACTCCTCTACCCTCCTACCTTCTCTACTCTCTCTATCTTGCTACTCTCAAGAGTGACCCTCCTGCATATGGGCAGTCCCGTGGGGACTTTGCACTGTGTAGCCCCCGATTTCAATCGAGGGGCGTCGCCTGGCACCACACGTGGCTTCATGTGGCCTCCCACACGCATGTAGCCCTGTTGGCTGACATTCCTTCGTTAGCGCGGTACTGAGCGTAGCGAAGAATCTCGTCCCTCAGCACCCAAGTCTCACCTTTCCTTCAGCAACAGAGTCCCATTAGAAAGAGGCAACATCCCGGCGTAGGACGAGATTTCTCACTACGTTCGAAATGACAAGGACGGGGCTTTGTCGCCAGTGCTCCGGGCTGCTATTTGTGAGATGGCTTCTAGTAAGTTACGGCCGCCTGAACACGGCCCATTGTAGAGCGTATGCGTGGGAAGCGCAAGGGCCGAACAGGGCGCGGCTATGACTTTGGCCGAGCGAATGGCCGGGTCCTGACCCCGCCAGCCCACTAAGATGACTAGCCCCCACTAGCCTATAAATACCATTGACATTAAGTACAAAGGGCTGGATTATGGTAGTAGTCATTCTTTGTGCTGGAAGCACCTGATGTGCCTGCCAGCCAAAGACCCGTGACATCAACGTCGGCGGTACCGTAGCATGCTAAGAGAGCATGTCGCTTTTGCTTGCGGAAGTCCCACAATGACCTCACCCGGCAACATGGGCCGCGCATGTACCTGGACGTTTCGTTTGTGAAGGCACTGAGGAAGTAGCCCCGGCTTGATTGCATCATACACCCACAGGCACCACCTGGCTCCTTTACCTGGAGACGACAAGTCATGGTAGAACACGTAGTCAGCATAGCCGACTACCAACTGAGCATTTACTCCATACCCACACTCATTACGACAGCGGCTATCTTGCTGCTGGGTATACTTGTGCTGGTGCGCGAGCGTGTATCCCTGGTCAGCCTCTCGTTCTCCCTCGTCACCCTCGCGGTCAGCATATGGCTGTTCGGGTTCTCCGTGATGTACTCCTCTCCCGACAGCGACACGGCGTTATGGTGGAACAAAGTGGCATACCTCGGCGTGCCGTTCATCGCCCCGGCCACCTACCAGTTCACGGTCGCGGTACTCAAGCTCTACGATAGGTTCAAGAGGTTTGTAGCCCTCGGTTGGATAGGAGCCGCGGTGTTCGCGGGCCTGTCGCTATGGACCGGCCTCCTGATAGACCGCGTGCAGGACTTCTGGTGGGGCTACTATACGCACTTCGGCCTGTTAGGGCCTGCCTTCATCCTCTTTTTCGTCTCGCTGCTGGTCGCCAGCATGGGGCACTACTGGGTGGAGTACCGCAAGGCCGGGAGCCTGAAGCATAAGCTACGTATCAAGTGGCTCATGATAGCCTTCGCGATAGGCTACATCGGCGCGTTAGACTTTGTGGGCGCTTATGGCATCCCCCTGTATGCTTTCGGCTACCTGGCGATCCTGGGCTTCCTGTGCGTGGCCGTCTACGCCATCGGGAAGTACCACCTGCTCGACATCACACCCGAGTTCGCCGCGAACCAGATCATCAACACGATAACGGACGCGCTGCTGGTGCTGGACCACGACGGCATTATCCGCGTGATGAACGAGGCAGCAGGCCAACTGCTCGGCTACCCCTCAGAGGCGCTCATCGGCAAGCCCGTTACTACCGTTTTCGATGGGCCGCAACTTGACGAGATCAAGTCCAGGCTCGCCACAGAGGGTTCGCTACAGGACTTCGAGTTGTCCTACACGGGTACCGATCAAAGGGAGCGTTGCCTTAGCCTGTCGGCCTCCGTAATGCAGGGCAAGGACGACCAGCTTGTCGCCTTCGTCTGCATAGTGCGTGACATCTCGGAGAAGAAGAAGGCAGAAACCGCCATTCACGAGAGCGAGGAGCGGTACCGGGCGGTCGTAGAGCAGACCTCCGAGGGCATATACCTAGCCGACCTCGAAACCACCCGCATCCTGGAGGGAAACGCCGCGCTCCTGGGCATGCTCGGTTATACAGCCGAGGAGCTTACCGCCTTGACCATGTATGACATGATCGCGCACGACCGGGCAAGCATCGATAAGAACCTCAGCCGCCTGCGAAGTGAGAAGCGGCTGGCGATTGGCGAGCGAACGTACCGGCGCAAGGATGGCACGCTCGTACCTGTGGAAGTAAGCACCAACCTTATCTACCACGCGGGCCGCCACGTAATCTGCGCCTCCGCGCACGACATGACCGAGCGCAAACGGCACGAGGAGCGCATACAGAGACAGTTGGAGCGGGTAGCGGCCCTGCGCAGCATCGACACGGCCATCACCGCAAGCCTCGATTTGCGCATCACGTTGAGCATCATCCTGGACCAGGTGACGGCGCAGTTGAAGGTAGACGCGGCGGACGTATTGCTGCTGAACAGCGCATCGCAGATGCTCGAATACGGGGCCGGGCGCGGCTTCCGCACCGGGGGGATAACTCGGTCCCAGTTGCGCCTGGGTGAAGGCTACGCGGGCAAGGCGGCGCTCCAGCGGCACGTCTTCCGCATCGACAGGCTGTCGGATACCAGCGATTTGCTGCGCGCGCCCCTGATAGCCGGGGAGGACTTCGTCAGCTACTTCGCCGTGCCGCTGCTCGCCAAGGGCCAGATCAAGGGCGTGCTTGAGATTTTCCACCGCTCCAGGTTAGACCCTGAGACTGAGTGGCTGGACTTCCTGGAGACCCTGGCCGGGCAAGCCGCTATCGCCATAGACAACGCCACCCTGTTCGATGACCTGCAACAATCCAACCTTGAGCTGGCGCTGGCGTACGACGTGACCCTGGAAGGCTGGTCCCGCGCGCTCGACCTGCGAGACAAGGAAACTGAAGGGCACAGCCAGAGGGTGACCGAGATGACCGCGCGCCTGGCCCGGTACATGGGCGTCCACGAGACCGAGATGTCACACATAAGGCGCGGGGCGCTGCTGCACGATATAGGCAAGCTCGGCATCCCCGACGCAGTACTGCTCAAGCCCGGCCCGCTGACCGAGGAAGAATGGGAGATCATGCGCCTCCACCCGGTGTACGCATACCAGTGGCTGGCCTCGATTGAGTTCCTGCGCCCGGCCCTGGACATACCGTACTGCCACCATGAGAAATGGGACGGCACAGGCTACCCACGCGGCCTCAAGGGCGAGCAGATACCCCTCGCCGCCCGGATATTCGCCATCGTGGATGTTTGGGACGCGCTCAGGTCGGACAGGCCATACAGGCCCGCCTGGCCGGAGGAGAAGGTGCGCGAGCATCTGAAGGAGCTATCGGGCACGCATTTCGACCCGCGGGTGGTAGCGGATTTCTTGAGCCTGGAGGTGCTACCGGCGGAGTTGGCGCTCACGGTGCCCCACGAGCTATCTATGACGGCCACGGCAGCAGCGAGGCACGGCCAGCCGCTTTCGAGAAGCCGCCTCGCCTGAGGCAGGACCAACGCACACGTGGCTGGCCTGCCGCGTGCTGCTTCATTCGTGCCCACCGAGATGCGTCAAACTCTCTCGGCATTGCGCCTGGCTAATCCCTGGAACCACCCGTAACGGTCCCTAGCTTCTCGCCCCTTTCTGAGGCTTCAATCAGCGCGGACAGACGCCGGAGCCGGGTCTCTTCCTTCTTCGCATTCATGATCCACCAGGTCGAGGTTCGGCGGTACCCAGGGGCCTGCGACTCGAAGAAGGTCCAAGCACGCTCGTTCTCGCGGAACTGCCGTTCATAAGCCTCGTCCAGCTTGCTCTCGGCCCGCTCGTAGGAATAGAGCTGGGCCTTCGCTTCGTCGCGCTTCTCAAAGGCTTCCAGGCCGGAGGGCTGCATCAGGCCAAGCTCCGTAAGCTCGCCAACACGCTTGATGTTAACGGCGCTCCAGGTGCTGCCTCGCCTGCGGGGAGTAAACCGGTTCGTATAACTGGTCTCATCCACGCGCTTGCGAATGCCGTCGATCCACCCGAAGCAGAGCGCCTGGTCCACCGCCTCGGGCCAGGTGATGCTCGGCTTGCCGGAGCCTTTCTTGTAGAACCCGACCCACACTTCTTTCGCGTTCTCGTGATTCCGCTCAAGCCATTTGCGAAACTCAGACGACGACTCGAAGAACGTGACTTCCATGACTGTTGCACCTCAGCACTTCGAACGAGCGACTTCAAGATTGCTCATATGTATCCACTACATGTAGATGATAGCAGATAGAACAGCCAGCAACTAAGAAGCTGTCTAGAAAACAAAGAAGTTACTGAATATAATAGGAGGTATGGAAGCAACACATAGTCGCAAGCGATATCCAACAGACCTGACAGACGAGCAATGGGCCATTGTGGAGCCATTGCTGCCGCAACCTAAGAACCCTGGCAGGGGCAGAGGACGACCCCTCAAGTACTCCAAGCGTGACATACTTGATGCGATGTTCTACGTCACCAAAGGTGCTTGTACCTGGAGAATGCTGCCTCATGAGTTCCCCTCCTGGCGCATCGTGTACTGGTACTTCGGAGTGTGGCGAGATGACGGCACGCTGGAGCGTATCAATGCCGAGTTGGTGAAGCAAGTCCGCATCAAGAAAGGCCGTAATCCACGACCTTCAGCCGTTATCTTGGACAGCCAAGCTGTGAAGAGCACGGCAAAAGGGGGGAGCCTGGATCGATAGGCTTTGATGGCGGCAAACTGACCAAAGGTCGTAAACGTCACCTCCTGGTAGATACGCTCGGCTTGTTGTTGATGGTCGTGGTGCATTCTGCTGGTCTTTCGGATAAGGAAGGTGCCAGACCTCTGGTGCAGTGGGCTAGCTACGCTCTCCCACGCTTGTTCGTCATCTACGCTGACTCGGCTTATCAAGGATTGTGGCTGCAATGGCGCGACCGGGTGTACACCTGGTTCATGCACATCGTTCGTCGTCCACCTGGTGCAAAGGGCTTCCAGGTACTGCCCAAACGCTGGATTGTGGAGCGTACGTTTGCATGGTTAGGCAACTACCGGCGGTTGAACCGAGACTATGAGTACCGCACTGCCTCTTCTGAGGCGTTCATTTACCTGGCGATGATCCATTTGATGCTCCGTCGCCTGTCAACATGAACTTTTCTAGACAGCTTCTAAGGGGTTAGCTATTACCTTTGTGACTTGTACTCCGTGGCCCATACACGAACCAAGCCCCCCTTTGTCATTCTGAACGCAGTGAA
>DASVRN010000071.1:0-23715 GCA_036388595.1 Chloroflexia bacterium | reverse complement strand
CCATCGTCCATCGTCCATCGTCCATCGTCCATCGTCCATCGTCCATCGTCCATCGTCCGGCAAAGCCATGAACCTCTCTCAGCTTCCGCAACAGCTACTGAACGGTATCTTCTCGGGCAGTATCTACGCGCTCTTCGCGCTTGGGTATACGCTCATCTTCGGTGTGCTCGACATACTGAACCTGGCGCATGCCGCCATCTTCATGCTAGGGGCCACATTGGCATGGTGGCTCACGGTGGACCAGGGCTGGAACCTGTGGCTGGCCTTTGGCATGTCGGTGCTCGTTTCGGGCTTGCTTGGCGTGCTGCTCGATAGGGTGGCGTTCTTGCGGCTCAGGTTGCGGGGAGCGCCCCAGCTTTCCGCGATGATTAGCTCTATCGGTATGGCCCT
This sequence comes from Chloroflexia bacterium, assembly GCA_036388595.1. GTDB lineage: Bacteria > Chloroflexota > Chloroflexia > QHBQ01 > JADMIH01 > JADMIH01. The sequence continues at coordinate 23,325 of DASVRN010000071.1, read as the reverse complement.
CATCTTCGTAGGTCTGTCGCGCCTGCTGTTCAACGCCGAGCGCAAGCAGTTCCCCTACGGCACCTTTCCGCCGGTCTTCTTCGACATCGGCACGATACGCATCCGCCTGCTGGACGTGATCATCCTGGCCGTGAGCCTGGCGATGATGTTCGGGCTGACCTACCTGGTACGCAGCACCTCGCTGGGACGTGCCATGCGGGCCGTAGCCGAGAACCCACGGGCGGCGGCCCTGCTCGGCGTGAACATCGACAAGGTGATAATGCAGACCTTTTTCATCGCCTCGGCGCTGGGCGGGGCGGCGGGCATCCTGTACGGCATGAGCCTCAACAGCATAGAACCGGGCATGGGCAACCAGGTCGAGCTGAAGGGCCTGTCAATCATCATCCTGGGCGGCATGGGCAGCATTCCGGGCGCTGTAATTGCCGGCTTCCTCATCGGCATGGTCGAGGTGCTGAGCGTGGTATTCGGCGGCTCCCAGCTAAAAGATGCCCTGGTGTTCGTCGCCCTCTTCCTGGTGCTCCTGCTCCGCCCCCAGGGCATCTTCGGGGCGAGACAGGGCAGGGCGGCGTAAGGCAGATGAGTGAAACGTGAAACGTGAAACGTGATGCGGCGAGGGCAATAGCGCTCCGTGAATGCTACCTTGTGGGTTGGCTGGACCAAAGCCCCTTCTGTCATCCTGAGCGTAGCGAAGGATCTCAAGAAGGTGGTGAGGGATGTTGTTGACATGGAGTGGCAGGTGCGGTTACTGAGGGTTCAGCACACAGGTAAGGGCGGCATTTGAGATCCTTCGCTACGCTCAGTGGTGCATCTTGCAACTAAGTTACTAAAAAGAGGAGCAGGAGAGGTCGTGTCATCCTGAGCGTAGCGAAGGATCAGGTGGTAGTCGGACCCTCTACAAGTGCGGGAGCCTGCTGGCAAGCCAACTTGGCTAGTCCAATACAGCTTCTTCCCTACCCACCTGATCCTTCGCTGCGCTCAGGATGACAGAGGGGGGTTTGCTCCTGTTGTTGGTAACTTACTTGCAAGATGCTCCGCTCAGGATGACAAAGCGGCACAGGGCACAGAGCACGAGACAGAGTCGCATTCGCGTACCACATACCACAAGCCGCATCACGTTTCACGTTTCACGTTTCAGCTACAGCCCATGGTTGAGTTCTACAACAACAACAGCTTCCTCATAAACCTCGTAGGCATCAACGCGATCATGGCGTTGAGCATTTACATCACCCTGTCTTGCGCCATGCTCTCGCTCAGCAACGCAGCTTCTATGGCGATTGGGGCTTATACTGCGGCCTTGCTGACCCAGCAGGCGGGGTGGCCGTTGTGGTTGGCCGTGGTCGCGGCGGCGGTTGTGGCGGGGTTGGTGGCGTTGCTCCTGGGGATGCCAATATTGCGGTTGCGTGGCGTTTTCCTGGCAATTGCCACGCTCGGCTTCGGGGAGGTTATACGCATCATCATAGTCAACACCCCAGTGCTGGGCGGACCGGAGGGCTTTAGGCTCAACGCGGGCAACCGCTCCGGGGTTGTGACGGGGCTGGAGATATTCGGCACCTTGCTGGTGCTGGCCTACTTCTTCGCCCGCCTCAAAGGCTCGCGCATGGGGCTGGCTATGGACGCTATACGCGAAGATGAAAACGCCGCCCGCACGATGGGTATCAACGTCACCTTCTACAAAGTCATGGCATACGTCACGGGCGCGGTAGTGGCGGGGATTGGCGGTGCCCTGTACGCGCATTTGCGGTCATTTCTCAGCCCCGGCGACTTCGGCTTCCAGCGGGCCGTAGACATCCTGGTGTTCGCGGTCGTGGGCGGCACCTTCGCCTGGCGCGGGGCCATACTGGGCGCGGCGCTCATCACCCTGCTGCCCGAAATCACCCGCAGCGTGCCGGTCGTGGCCGGACTGAACATCAAGGACCACCCGGAGATATTCAGCGGCCTCATCTTGCTGCTGGTCATCCTCTTCCTGCCAAAGGGGCTGCTGACAATCTCCCTCGGTCTCAAGTTGCGCCGCCCTACACCCAGGACGATAGAGAAGGAGGCCTCGCCATGACCTCCCATGTCGCGAAGACGCCCGCCAGAGAGCCTATGCTGAGCGTGCGCAACCTGACCCGCTCGTTTGGCGGCCTGGTTGCGGTAAACAACGTCTCCTTCGACATCTACCCTGGCGAGATTTACGGGCTGATCGGGCCGAACGGCGCGGGCAAGACCACGGTGCTCAACATCCTGAGCGGCCTGCTCACCCCCACGAGCGGGACGGTCACCTTCCAGGGGCACCGCATCGAGAGGTCGCCCGCCTACCGTATAGCCCGATTGGGGGTGGCCCGCACCTACCAGAACATCCGCCTGTTCGCCGCGATGAACGTCCTGCAAAACGTCATCGTGGGCCAACACTCCCGCATGCGGAGCACCCTGGCCGAGCGGTTGGTCTTCTCGCCCCGCGTCAGGCGGGAGGAGGAGATGGCCCGGCAGAAGGCCCTGGCCCTGCTGGAAAGCGTCGAGTTGGCCGGTGTGGCGGAAGAGCCTGCTTCGGCCCTGGCGTACGGCAACCAGCGCCGACTGGAACTGGTCCGCGCCCTCGCCTCCGACCCCAGGCTGCTGTTGCTGGACGAACCCGCCGCCGGCATGAACGCCGCCGAGAGCCAGGCCCTGGGCGGGCGTCTTCGCGACCTGGCAGAGCAGGGACTTACCCTGCTAGTCATCGAGCACGACATGGCCCTGGTGATGAGCCTCTGCGACCGCATAGGCGTGCTCAACTTCGGCAACCTGATAGCCGAAGGAACCCCGGAGGTGATAGCGAGCAACCCGCTGGTAATTGAGGCATATTTGGGGGCGGAAGAGTGAAACGTGAAACGTGAAACGTGAAACGTGACAAGTAATTCGTAATTCGTAATTCGTAATTATGCTAGAAGTGACCGATCTCGCCGTGAGCTACGGGCAAATTGAGGCGGTAAAGGGAGTGACCTTGCGGGTGGAGCAGGGGCAAATCGTCGCGCTCGTGGGGGCGAACGGTGCTGGCAAGTCCACCACGCTGGCGGCTATATCGGGGCTGTTGAGGCCAAGCAGGGGCAGTATCAAGTTCGAGGGGACGGGGATAAGCCGGTGGCCCTCCCACAAGATCGTGGAAGCTGGTATCGTGCAGGTGCCGGAAGGTAGGGCCATACTCGCCCGCATGACGGTGAAGGAGAACCTGGAGATTGGGGCATCCGCGGGAGGTCGTAGGCCAGTAGACCAGGCGGCTATAGAGCGCATGTACGAGCGGTTCCCGGTGCTTGGCGCCCGGCGCGACGGTATGGCGGGAAACCTATCGGGCGGCGAGCAGCAGATGCTTGCCATAGCCCGCGCCCTCCTGCTCAAGCCCCGCCTGCTGCTCATGGACGAGCCTTCAATGGGCCTCGCACCTCTGCTGGTACGCGAAATCTTCACCATAATCGCGGAGTTGAACCGCGATGGCAGCACTATCCTGTTGGTGGAGCAAAACTCCCACAAGGCGCTGCAAATCGCCCACTACGGCTATGTACTGGACCGTGGCCGGGTAGCCCTAGAAGGTACCGGCGAATCGCTTCTACACAACGAGCAGGTAGAGCGCACCTACCTGGGCGGAGCGGCGAGAAAGTAGATGGACGATGGACGATGGACGATGGACGATGGACGATGGACGATGGACGATGGACGATGGACGATGGACGATGGACGATAGGGGTGATGAGGACTGAGGACTGAGTAGCTGTCTGCACTCTTCCCAACAATCCTAATCTTGGCGGGTTCTTGGCGTCCTTGGCGTCTTGGCGGTTCCGTCTCCCATCGTCTATCGTCTATCGTCCGTCGTCCCTCCCCGCGTGCCTATCACCCTCGCGGGCACCCCTGCCACGATGCTGTTGGGGGGTACGGAGCGCGTCACCACGCTACCGGCGGCCACTACCGAGCCACGGCCTACAGTAACCCCATCCAGGAAGATGGACCCGGTTCCCAGCCAGCAATCATCTTCAACAACTATGCCCTTGCGGCTCACCCCTTGTTCGCGGATTGGCCGGGTGGCATCCTTGTAGTTGTGGTTCTCGCTGTGGAAGCTGAGACGCTGGCCGCCAAGCACGTTGGAGCCTATCTTCACCCCACCGGCTGCGCCCACGAACGAAAAGTCCCCAAGTGACGAGTTGTTGCCCATGATGAAGCCTTTGCTGGTGGTCCAGAGCACCGAGGAACTCTTTATACTGCACCCGCGCGCGATGGTCACACCATCCCCAAGTCGCACGCCCCACTCACCCAGGGCATCAATGAATATATTGTCGTCCAGGACCACGCCGCGACCCGTCTTGAGCAGGTGAGCGTGCCGTATCGTTACGTTGCGGCCCAGGAACAGGAAGCCCTTGACGCCCCCAAGCAGCGGGCGGCGCACGTAGCCTCTGAGCAGCATCACGCCGCGCACGCTGAATATCTCGATGAGGCTGCGGGCGCTTATATCCGGGTGAATCGGGTAGGGACGGCCTGGTCGCACCCGCGTGATTACCCGCGACAGCAGGCGATGCAAGGCCGGTCGTTTGCCTGAGCTATTGGCCTGGTCGTCGGTTGTCTGCATCAGCTTCTCCGTCCCTTCATGTTGGCTGCTGCCATGTACGCCTCAAGGGTCTGCCTGGCCGAGCGTTCCCAGGTATAAGTCGCCGCGCGCGCCTGCCCGGCCGCCACCATTTTCTGCCTCAATGCCTCGTTTGTTAGCAGGGAGTTCATAGCGTGCGCGAAGCCTTGGGCGTCATCGGGCGGTACCAGGAGGGCGGCATCGCCCAGCACGTCCGGCAGGCAACTTGCCGACGCCGCCACCACAGGCGTCCCCACCGACATAGCTTCGAGGGGAGGCAACCCGAATCCTTCGTACACTGAGGGGTATACTAACATGTCCACCGCCCCGTACAACGCGGGCATCGACTCATGCAGCACTCGCCCCAGCCACCGGACTCGCTGCCGCAAGCCACCGGCGGCGATACTCGCCCGGTACTCCTCGAAGCCGCTCTCGGTGGCACCCGATATGAGCAGCAACGCCTCTGACAGCTTGCTACCCTCAGCGGCCCCTGACATCGCCCGCAGCACTACGTCCAGGTTCTTCCGCCTGAAGGGCGCGCCGGAAAACAGTAGCAAAGGGACCCGGTCCTCTCCCACAGGCAAGCCAAGTTCAGCAAGCAGGCGCTCGGTGGCTTCGTGCGATTGCGGCTTATACCGGGGATCGGGAGCTGCGGGCGCGACCACTACCCGCCCTTCACGCACCCCGTAGTACTTGATTGCTTCCTGACGTGAGAACTCGGACAGGGCGATGATACGACCCGCTCCACGCGCCACCAACGGCAGAATGAAGCGGTTATAGACGCGCCATTCCAGTGGATAGTCCTGCGGGAAGCGTTGCGCGGCCGCGTCGTGGATGTTGATGACAACTGCCGCAGGTACGCGCACGGGCGTTACAAACGCCGGGCAATGTAGCACGTCGGCGGGATGCTTCAGCAAATCACGGCGAGCGCCCGACACCAACCAGCCCGCCGTCTTCCTGGGGTTGCTCGCCACCGGCCCCGAAATCTCGTGTGCTGACACGTCACTACGGGCCTGCAATGCCTCCAGTAAGGACCGGGCGTACACACTGAAGCCCCAAACCGGGAAGCGGTTGGGGAAGGTCATATCGAGCGTCACGCGCAAAGGCCGTCCTGCTACAGGCCCACCGGGGCGCGACAAGGCATCAGAAGTAGCCATCATACGGTGCGCGCTAGCTTTCCGCGTTCATCGCGCGCCTGCTCCTGCGTGGTGTCTCCGGGCTGTACACCCTCGGGACCGGGCGCGATGCCTGCGCGCCGCTCGCGTACGAGCGACAAACAGAGGCCCGAGGTCCACCAGAACAAGAAGACGACGGAAAAGTTGCCCCATATGGCGCTGGTTATCATAATCGGGATGAGGGCCACGCCCCCCACCAGCGGCACCAGTGCCAGACCTTCGGTCGGTGGGTCACCCCGCACGCGCCGCCAGGCCAGGAAGCTGTACGCCAGGCTCGCCCCGTACATCACGACGTAGAGTAGACCACCCAGAAGGCCCATCTCGCCAAAGATTGCCAGCAGGGCGCTTTCGGCGGGGCCTTCAGCGTCCCCGAAGCGAGGCACCGAGCTGCCCAGGCCCGTGCCGAGAGGGTATTTCGCAACGTAATTGGCCCCCGCGCGCAGGGCGGCAAGGTGCCCGCGAGTGGAAGGGTCTTCATGGCTGATCATGCGGTCTACGAGTTCCCCACTGCTCGTAACCCCCTCCCCCGAATCGTTACCTTGCCCCGGCCGGGGGGTGGGAGAAGCCGCCGCTGTGGCTGTTGTGGACGTGGAGGTCGGGTCCGGTTCCGCAAGGCCGATCTGCCGGGCCACAGCCAGTCCGGCGGGGGGGCGTACCTCCTCAAGCTGGTACGTTACCAGGGGGCCGATATTCACGTACTCGATCAATATGAACACCACGGCCAGGGCGACCACACCCCCCGCGACCACTGTGCGCCAGCGACGCAGGAGCAATGCCAGCAGCAAGAACGCAAAGACCATGACCAGCAGCGCGCCACGCGTCACGCTGAAGAGGATGCTGAGTACCAGCAGCACGAACGCCGCCCAGCGGAACCAGTTAGGCAGGTCTCGCCCGCCATCCTTGTAGCTGACCAGCACGGCGCAAATAGGTACCAGCAGCAGGCCGGTGTAGGCCACGCCGAGAGGGCTAATATATGTGGAGACCATCCGGCGCAGCCCCAGACCCGCCTCGGTGCCCTGAAAGAAGTTTTCCGGCAGACCGGCGGGGCCACGGAACTCGTACCCCAGCCACGCCGTAAAGCCATTTACGCCCCAGTCCAGCCAATCGGCAGTCGGCACGAACCAAAGCTCCCACAGGCCGAACAACGCCACGACCGTTATCGAGCCAAGCAGCACCCTGCCCGTCCACACCAGGTCCTGGCGCGAGTACCGCCAGAAGATTCTACCGAAGGCGTACAAGAGCGGCAAGAGCATCATGATGCGGAAGCTCACAAAACGCTGGCCGAGCGAGTTGTCTATGGGGAAGACACCTTCCGGAATGAGCAGGTAAATGCAGGACAACACCGAAAAAGCTATCATGGTCCAATCAAGCCAGTGCAGCCGGGGCAGCTTCCCGGCACGCCACGCCCGCCAGGCCAGCTTCCCCGCCACGAAAAGCAACAGGAGAAGCACACCCTCTTTCCAGAACTGCACCAGCCTCACCAACAAAGCCGGCGTATCCAGGCTAATCAAGAGCATGAGGATGAGGTTGTGAAACGCCATGCCTGCGACCAGTATGGCAAGTGCCCTGAACGGCGCGCGGTAAACTACCACCAGCAGCCACGCAAATGCTGCAAGCAGAATGAGGCTCAACCCTGCGCCGACGATAGCCACTAAGCCGGTGTCCTCCTCTGCCCGAAGCGGCCCAAAAAGTAATCGCGATACGCCTCCAGCTTGGTAGAGGCCTGGGGATCGTCCTGGGGCAGCCTGACCCGCCACGCGAGCGAGCGCCAGGCTATTTTCACAAGGGCCACAACCAGCGAGAGACGCGTACCCCACTTCTTTATGAAACGGAGGCGGTTACGCTCCCAGTAATATACCGTGCCGAGCGAGGGCAAAGTGCCGGTGGTGGCGTTCACCCGGTGCCGGACCCTGGCCCCCGGCACCACGGCCAGCCGGTACCCGGCCTTGCGCAGCCTGTAGCACCAGTCTACGTCCTCCCAGTACAGAAAGTAAGCCGGGTCCATGAGCCCCACCCGCTCTACTGCCGAGCGGCGCACCAGCATGCAGGTACCCGCCAGCCACTCGGTATCGTAGGCCGGGACGGCGGGCACACGGCCGGGCGGTTCGTTCAGCCATAGGTGCTCCGGCAGCACCCGGCCGCCCATCTGCACGCTGCCTCCGGCGAACCACACTCGCTCCGGCTCCGAAGCGTACAGGACCAGCGGGCTGGCTGCGCCCACCTTCTCGTCCTCCTCCAGGGCCTGTACCAGCCGGGAAACCACGTCCCGCTCCAACAGCACGTCGTTGTTGAGCAGCAGGACGCGCTCGGCCCCCATCTCCAGGGCTATACGTATGCCCAGGTTGCAGCCCCCCGCGAAGCCCAGGTTGCGCCTGCTCCCCCACAACTCCAGTTCCGGGAACTCCCTATGGATAACGGTCAGCGTTTCCCGCTGGTTCCGGGAGGCATTGTCTAGCAGCACCGCGCGCAGGCGCGGGTAGTCCTGCGCCTGGAGCGAGCGCAAGGTATCCTGGGTCAGCTCCAGGTTGTTCCAGTTGAGGATGACGGCAACCACCTCGGGTAAGCGCGTGGGAGAAGCTAAGTGTGAGGGAGAAGAGGCTAAGGACCGGCCATTCGTTGTAGCTATGGTGTCCGGGGCTTGCATAGACGGTGAATTTACCCTGATGACCTGATGCTATGTAGATAGGCACGCGCCGGAGGGAGGACCCTGGATCAACGCCTTGCCACCTGGCGGTACAACTTGCCGAATTGAGCGGCGTAGTAGCCGGATACAAACCGTGCGTCTACACGCTGCGAACCGGCCTCGCCCATCGTGTCTGCCAGCGTCCTGTCTCGCAGGAGCAGCGCGACCTTCTGCACGGTACCCTCCAGGTCGCCCGGCTGCACGAGAAAGCCCGTCGCGCCATTATCCACTATTTCGGCAAGTCCTCCCAGCGCCGCCGCTACCACGGGCTTGCCCGCGGACATGGCTTCCACCGCCACCAGGCCGAACGGCTCGGCCCGGACCGGCAGATGCACCAGCACGTCGAACAGGTTGACCGCCACGGGCACGTCCGAACGCAGACCTGCTACGACTACGCGCTCCTTCAGCCCCTTCCGCTCGATCAACTCCTCAAGGCGCTCTAGGTGGTGCTTGCGGTCGTCGAACACCCCCCCAACGATCACGTACCGGGCGTCGGTGCCGCTCTCGGTAAGCCTGGCCGCCACCTCTACAAACTGTTCCTCGCCCTTCCACATGCCGATGCGGCCTATCATACCCACAACGGGAGTGCCGGGCGGGATTTTCCACTCGGCGCGAAGTTGCTCCACCTGCTCTTGCGACACGGCGCGATAAGGTGTGGGATCTATGCCGTTCTTGATGACCTGCAATTTTCTCCGCACCGGCGGGTAAGCCACTGACAGGTTGGCGACGGCGGCCGCGGAGGGCACTACCACCCGCGCCGACATCGTGTGCAACAATCGCGTGAGCACGCGGCCCTCGAAAGGCCGGAACAATTCGTGGACGTGCCACACGTGGGGCACACCTTCCAGGCGGGCGGCTACGGCCCCCGACAGTATGGTGCTGGTGTTGGAATGTACTATATCAATACGATACTTGCGTATCAGGCGGCGCAAGTAGCGCACCGACCTCAGCACGGAGATCGAGAGATGCACCACGCCACGCGGGTTGAGGTACTTCTGGCGGCGCAACACGGCGATGTTGTGCTCGACGTATTTGACGTGCAGGCGGTCGAGTTCGCGGCAGAGGCGCATGTCGTCCTCTACGTCGTTTGCCAGCACGATGTAGGGGCGTACGTCCAGCGCCTCGGCCTGCTCCACAAGCATGAGCAGCATCCTGCTCGCGCCATAGAGACTGCGTGTCGCGTCCAGGTAGAGTATGTTCAATGGGCGGGTCTGTGGCGGGTCAATCAAGAGGTGCCTTCAGTTGCCAAAGATGTTCCATGCATTACGCGCGCTACAATCTCGTCCAGCCCGGCCTGGAACTCACCGGGGGAGTACCGCCTGCTGGCCTCTATGGCGGTAGTACGGTACCTGAGTTTAGTAGCTCCGTCCGCAAGAGTATACTGCAAAGTCAGCGCCTTTAGCTCGTTAAGATCGTTCCAGAGAAAGCCCGATGCGCCATGTTCCACGACCTCCAACTGCCCGCCCCTGGCGATGGCTATTGGCACGCACCCGGCGGACATGGCTTCGACCGTTACCATCCCGAAGTGCTCCAGGGCTTCGGGGTGGCTGTTCTCGTCAGCGCCAAACCCGGCGGCGTGCCAGAAGATAGAGGCCTTCCGGTAGAGGGCGAGCAAATCGACTTGTGAGACGTCGGCATGGAGGATAACCGGGTAGCCCTCCGCGAGCTTGCGTATCCTGGCGAGGTAGGCCTGGTGCTCAGGCTCCGGGCGAAGGCTCCCCGCCAGGTGCAGCTCCCACCCCACCAGGCCCTCGTCTACCAGGTCTCTAAAGGCCCGCACCATGACGTCATGCCGCTTGCTGTGCTCCCCCGCGAAAAACCGCCCCACGGCCAGGATAATGTTGTCCCTCGGGGCGTGGGGGTCCGCTCCAATCAGGTCCACGGGCGGCGCGAGCACGCGTACCGGCAGCTGTCGTGGCGACCGCTTCTTGAGCCACTTCAGTACGAACCGAGAGTAGACTAGCTCCAGGTGGTAGGAGCGCAACATCAGCGGACCCAACACTCCCGCGCGCAGCCAGTCGCCTTTGCGCGTGGGAAAGGGGAACTGCACGAGTAACAGGCCCCGCCTGCCGAGCGAGGCCACCGGGGGCACGGCATGGTTACTCACGCAGATGAACAGGTCGTAACGCTTGCTGCCCGTTACCTTCTCCAGCGGTGATATGTAACCGCGACGCGGGCGCAGTCGCACGCGTGACAGGTCGTAGCCCAGGGAAGCTGCCAGTCCCGGCACGCGTTTGACCCCGGCGGTCAGTAGCTCGACATCGTTGTCACGGCCCAGGTGCTCGGACATAGCGAAAACGTAACGCTCACCGCCGCCGATGTATGGCTCAAATGGGTAGTAGATGCCTACTTTCATGGCCCGACCACGCACAGACGGCTAGTTTCCACTGCCGTTCCCCCCACTCACCGGGCCGCTGCGACGCTTCCCCGCTGGAAGAAACTGCCTCACTGTGTGGTACACGGCTTGTCTCTCCGGCCAGAGATTGGCGGCCCACATCGCCAGGCTGGACAGGCCCAGGGCAAGAAAGAGTCGCCAGATGTCCGTCACCAGGGGCCGGGAGAGATACAGTAGCACACTTCCAACCACGCCTACCAGCAGGGGCAATAGGGTTGGCCGAAGTAACAATATTCCCCCCAGGCTTCGAAGCCCGTAGACCATCACGGGCAGTGCGAGCGCCGTTCCAATGGCATAGGCCGCCGCGATTGCTTCAAAACCGGCCCCCATACCTACCAACATGGCCGCGGACCCCCAGGTAACGGCCGCCCAAGCCAGCGTAGCACGCACGACAAACCCCCCACGCCCCAGGGAGTAGAGCGCCGCCACGCACAGCCCAGCGCCTATGTCCAGCACCATATTGATCGTCAGCAGGTAAATCGCGGTCTCGGCCGGGAGCCACTTGGGGGTGAAGATGTAGGTGATTAGCTGCGGGGCAAGTCCCACCACCATTGCGAATACCGGCAAGGACAGCCGGCAAGTCCACCCGAGTGCGGACTCCAGCAAAGCGGTAAAGGCCCTGGTGTCGTCGCGGAGCTGCCCCAGCGCCGGGTAGGCAACCCTCGCCACCAGCCGGCTCAGCATCATGGGGACGGTCGTAAGCTGAAAAGCCCACGTCAGGTAGCCTACGACGGTGGGGCCGAACATGGAACCGCCAAGCCCTGGGATCATAGTGTCCTTGATAAAGCTGCCGACCGACTGCGTCTGGTACATGAGGCCGAAGCGGAGGCTGGGTTTCAATGGCCGCCAATCAAGCTCCAGCGCGGGCCTCCAGGCGGTGCGGGCATACAGTACCAGCGTGCCCGTCAGCGCTGAAGCCAGGACCGCTATCACGAGGCTCCACACACCGAGGCCCAGGACGGCCCCCGAAATGGCCGCCGACCAGTACGAGATCTGCCCCACTATGTCTGACATGGCGATGGGACGGTAGTTCAAGTTCCGCTCCGCAATGACGATGGGCACGCTCCGCAAAGAGGTCAATATCACGTTGACCGAGAGGGCGCGAATCAGCCAGGCCACTTCGGGTATACCATATAGCCCCGCGATGAGCGGCGCTGACAGGAAAAGGCCCAGGGCGAGCACGGAGACGAACGCCAGTTGCAGCGTGAACATCGCGTTCAGCTCCCTGGCCGTTACTTCTTCCTTCCTGCGGATGAAGGCGGCTCCAAGGCCCAGCTCGCTGAAGAGCGCGACGATGCTGACGACGAAAGTGGCAATGCCGAACAGCCCGTACTCAACCGGCGTGAGCAGCCAGGCAAGCACCACCGCCCCCACGACACTCATGACCCTGATAACGGCCTCGCGGCTCACGAGACTCAGCACGCCGGAGAGGGCGCGCGTCTGGACGGTACCCGTTTCGGGTTGCGTTGGGGTTGAGGGTAGCAGGGGGTCCGCGACTTCCGAACCGGTATCAAACGGCACGTGGCCGCCCTCCGGGATTACGTCCTCAGGGTGCTGGGTCCTCATACGGGGTGCTTAGAAAGCCTTATTCCCATGTGGCACCGGAGCGCATACCAGCAGGAACCGGGTTAGTAAGCGCCACGCCCGGTGACGATTACGCCGATAGTGCGCCAGAGTATCTGTATGTCGAGCCAGATAGAGTAGTTCTGGATGTAGTACAGGTCGTGCTCGGTGTGCATGTGCATCGGGGCGTCGCTGCGGCCGTTGATCTGCCACCAGCCGGTCATCCCCTGCGGCACCGCGAACCGCTTGCGCTGCCACGGCTGGTAACGCGCCACCATCCAGGGCAGCTCCGGGCGCGGGCCAACCAGGCTCATGTCGCCGCGCAACACGTTGAGTAGCTGCGGCAGCTCATCAATGCTGGTGCGCCGTAAAAGCTGGCCCACACGGGTCACACGGGGGTCGGCGGGGGCCTTGTGTATCAGGTTGCCGTGCCTGTCGTTCTTGATAACCTTGCCCACCAGTTGGTCGGCGTTCGCCACCATAGAGCGGAACTTCCACATCGTAAAGAGCCGCCCATTCTCCCCCACGCGTTGCGACTTGTAGAAAATGGGGCCGCGGTCCTCGAGCTTGATAGCCAGGGCCGCGAGCAGGAACACCGGGGAGCTGAGGGTCAATATCAGCGCCGACAGGGCGATGTCCATGAGCCGCTTGAGCAGGCGCTGCACGCCGTCAATCGCAGAGTCGCGCAGCCCAATAAAGAGCACGCCGCCCAGGCTCTCAATTGTGGCGCTGTGGAATGCCAGGTCGAACAGGTCGGGGACGACTCGCACGCGCACCGGCTGCTCGTAGAGTTGGGCCACCAGGTCCACCAACTGCTCGTGCTCGTGCAGCGGCAGAGCGATAATCACCTCGTCAACGTCGTACTGGGTGACCACGGAGGGGGTATCGCTGATGGGGCCGAGCACCGGCAGGTCTGCTATCGTGCCCTCCTGGCGTTCGGGGTTGTTGTCCATGAAGCCGAGGATGCGAATGCCGGACCAGCGCTGCCGCCGGAACTCGTTCGCCACCTCAGCGCCGCGCTTGTCCGCGCCTACGATGAGCACGCGCGTCTCGATGTTCGGGTGGTCGCGGTTGACGAGGTGCCACACCCGCAAGGCCCAGCGGTAGCCGACGAGCAGGGAGGTGGAGATGAGAAAGAAATAGAGGAAGCCGAGGCGCGGCAGGTCCAGGTTGATGAGGTACAGGAGACCCGTCAGGGTGAGGGACACGAGAGTGCTGGCGACCACCACCCGCTGGAACTCTTCGATCCAGCGAATGACCTTGCGGCCGTTATAGACCGAGTTTGCCACCAGGAACAACACGCCGAGCAGGCCGAAAGCCAGGTGCAAGCTCAGGCGCAACTCCTCGACTTCTATCTGCGGCCAGGGCTGGAACGGCTGCCAGATGGGTATGTCGTAGCGCAGCGCCATTGCCACTTCGAGGGACAATTGCACTATGACGACATCTATCAGGAACAACAACGCCATGTAATTGGCATTGAGCCGCTTGAACATGGAGTCCGATACCTCCCTTAAGCCCCCCTGAAGACTACCACCTATAAGTATATGGCAAGGGTAGACGTAAAGCAACTGGAACGCGTCATGTCCGCACGCCCGTTCTACCGCCTGTGCATAACAGCCGCCTCAGCGCCGCTTGCGTGCCCTTTTGCCCCTCAAGACTTGCCTGAACAACTCCAGGTACTGGCCGGTAATCTTGTCCCATGAGTAGTTGGCCTTCACGTGCGCCAGCGACATAGCGCGCCTTTCCTCGACCATCTGGGGGTTCTCCAACAGGTGAGCCAGCACCCGGCAGAGGCCAGCCGCCCCTTCCTGGCCGTCGTAGCTGAGACCCGCCGGGCCGACTGTCTCCAGGTTCTCCGGCGTGTTGTGGGTGACCACGCAGTTGCCGAAGCCCATCGCTTCCAGCAGGGCGGGGTGCGTGCCTCCCACCCCTGAAGTCTCCACGAAACAGTAGGCGCTGGAGCTTAGCTCGCGGTAGCCATCCCCGAATACGTAGCCGGTGAACACTACGCCCTCACACGCCCCCTCGCGCAACGACTGCTTGTATTCCTCAGCATAAGGCGCATCGCCCACTATGATGCACTTCATTCCCTGCTTGTTGGGCAGCATACAATAAGCTTCCACGAGGTGGTGGGCGCAGTTCTCCGGCACCAGGCGGCCCACGAACAGGATGTACTTGCCCGGCTCAAGCCCATACTTGCTTAACGTATCACCTGGGGGCAGCGGTTGCACGTCCGAGCCGTAGGCGATATAGGGAGGCTTTACGCGGTATGTATCTTCATAGTAACGCTGTACCACTGTGGAGTCGGTGAGGAAGGCGGTGGGCAGCACGGTCGCCATGCGCTCGGCAAAGCGGATGTACTTGCGGGCGAGCTCGGGCCATTTCTCTCGCTTCCAATCAAGGCCGTCCACGTTGATGATGGTGCGCTTGCCCACGAGCCGAGGTATCCAGGTCACGAGGCTGTTGCCCGCGATGAAGTAGAGGCAAATGTCGTAAGGCTGGAAGAGCGCATGCAGCGACGAGAAGAAGGAGTGGACCAGCGTATCGAGGTACTTGTTCGGGATGGTGGGCAGCTTTACCAGGCGCATGCCCTTGTAGGTCTTGCCCTCGTACTTGATGTGGTGGCTGCGGCAATAGACCGTTACTTCGTGGCCGCGCTCCACCAGGCGGGAGCCTAGCTGCTCGACGCACGTCTCAAACCCACTGTAGCTCGCCGGTACCCCCCGCGTGCCAAGCATCGCGATCTTCAATGTTGCCTTCCTTGCTGCTATTTTTCCTGGATGAAAGCCGGGCCTGTTAGCGGCCCTTTCAGCGGTAACAGTACGGCACCACCAGCACCAGCAGGCAGTAACCCCCGAAGAACGCGGCAGCCGCGCACCAGAGCCACGTACCCCAGGGCATCGCCACGGTCGCCCCGGCCGTAGAAAGTAGAGCAGGACCAGCAGGTGCAGACGGCACGACCGGCGACCTGCTGCCGCGGCGCACCCACCTCGCCGCCCAGGACCATGCCAGGTTTAGGCCCTCGAACATGAGCCACATTACGGGCACGGTGTAGCCGAAAAGGTAGCGCCCCTGTGGGTCAGTATGCACACCGGAGGTGCTCAACGGCCCCATCATGCGCGCGAAAGTTACGAGGGTGGCCGCCACCAGTGCCAACAGCGTAACCAGTCCGAGCCACTCAAAGGACGTCCAGGCACCCAGACGCCGCGCGCCGTGCCATACTAAAGCCGCCAGCACCACCAGTATGAGCGCGTTCAGCATGGCATAGCCAGGCTCGGGCATTGGTATCGACAGCCAGCCGAAATTGCCCCAGAACGAGCGGAACTGGCGGTAAGCATATCTCTGCCAGATCTGAAGCTTGTCGAACGCCTGCGGGTTCACCAGCACGTCTACGATATCCTGGGACTCGCCCCGCAAGATGCGCGCCCCTAGTCCGCTCACCGCGAGCGAGCCGGTCTCCATCGAAGGGTTGAACACCGGCAGCCGCACCTCCTGGGGCATCCCGTTACGCTCTCGCGCCGACGTTTCAGGACCAAGCATGGGAGTGGCACTTAACGAGACGTTATCGATGTACAAGCCGGTGCTGCCCGCCGTAAAACGCACCCAGACCTTGCGGTCGCCATTCGTTCCGGCGTTTGCCATCCTGAATTGTTGCCACTGCCCCGAGGTAGGAGTGATGGGCACGCTGTACAATGTCTGGCCCAGGGTCTCCGCCCCTATGCGTGAGAGCGTGCCGCGCCGGTCTTGCAGTAGTTCCGCCATCGATTCAGCGGTTGTAGTGAATACCCCAACCTCAGCATCCTTGCCTTGTTGCGCCCAGAAGGTGAGCGTCGCGGTGTAGGGGGGGTGGGGCCACGGCAACTCCACCCACTGGAAGACAGTCTGCCCCGGCGGCACCTCTATGGCGTAACCACCATCATGTGCGGCCATTTGCACGCGGTCGGGCCTCTGGGACGGCCCCCCCGGCACCTGCCAGCCCGCCACAGCCGGACTCGGCCGGAAGAGCAGCACGGTACTTACGACGCACAACAGCAGGAAGCCCGCGGCCACTATCCCAGGCACAACGTAAGGGTTGGTAGGCGTGCTCTGCCGCTCGCCACCCTTGCTCCGAGGCAAAGACCGGACAATCCGCCATCGCGGGAGATATTGAGTGAGCAGCAGCCCCACCCACACCAGTAAGGCCAGCCCCAGCAAAGGCCCGCCGGACACAATGGCAGTCAGTTTAGCAAATGCTCCCACGCCCAGCAAGGCAACAGAGAGCACCGCAAGCCCCACGCCACGCCACCCATAAGGCCACTTCAGCAGGGCTACCATGGAGACAAACAGCGCCGTCACAACCAGGTCGGAGGCAACATCGTTGCTCACGACGGAGGCGATGAAGGTGTGCATCGGCAGCAGAGCCACGCCAAGAGGCAACGCCGGCCGCAGCCACGGCAGACGGCGGCCGCCAAGCAACACCCCTGCCAACCACGCCAGCGCCACCACACCCAGGTTCAACAGCACCGACACGAAACGCATGACCCGCAGTGCGGCAGCAGGCTCGACAAACGGGTCTATCCCCGCGCCAAGAGCGTTAGCAACGTGCAGGCTTACCGCGCATAGCCAGTAATAAGGAGCGGGCTGCCGTATCTGCCACATCAGTTCCAGGTAGAGGTCCTGGCCGCCCGCAGGGAAAGCCGGTGCGCCGGGCGTGGGGTGGCCCGACACGAGGCGGGTCCAGTTGTGCTCTCCCATCGAGGCGACCACCGCCGCCTTGAGCGCCAGCGCCTCCTGGTGGTCCTTGCCGCCCTCCTGCCACTCCAGCCTCTGCACCACGTCGTCGTCCAGCCCGTGGCGGTATAACAGCGCCGCGTAAGCATAATGGCCGTGCTCGTCAGGCCCCTGCCACGGTGGCACCAGCAGCGAGAAAAGCACGCCGTTAGCGAGGGCGACGCCTATGGCTATTGGCAGCGACAGGGGGAGGATTTGGGATTTGGGATTTCGGATTACGGATTTTGGTTGGAGAGAGGTGTAAGCTGCGAATAGGGCTGCCAATGCGCCTGTGGACAGGAAGAGGAGCATCAGCCACTTCGGCAGGTTAGCGGTAGTATGTTGTGCCAGGCCGCGAAATGCATCTAGCGGAGACGGATTGTACCTCAAACCGAAGGCTATGTCCGATTGCTGGGGCTGCCCGTTCAGGTATGCGGTGCCGCCCGGATAGGTGTCGGTGGGAAGGTTCAGGTCGAATTGTATCCACCACAGGAGCGCGGGGGCATTGTCGGGAGCGGCGTCCGGCGACTCGATTTCCACGTAGTAGGTCTTGTCCCGGCTACCGGCTATCGGAGGGAAGGTGAAGAGCTGGTACTGGCTCTCCTCCACCGCGCCGGTGACCCGGAGCGTGGAAGTGGCTAGGTCGGGGCTTTCTCCGGGTGCTTCACGCAGGTGCATGACCAGCGCGGCTCCATCGTCGCGCCCGCGAAAGTACTGGGGATTGACGCGCACCTCCAGCCCGGAGAGATTGGGGTAGCGCGACACAAACGTCTGCCCGATGGAGGTGCCGGGCATGAGCGGAGAAGAGACCGCGTTGGCCCCGTCGCTACGCCAGTGGGTGACGGACGAGTAGGCGCTTACCAGGAGGGCGAACAGGCCCACGAGCAGCACCAGCCAGCGCAAGAGCGGGGTGATTGCCCACCTCCCTACCGTGCCAAATACGGCGACACGCTCCCCTGGCAGGCTGGAAGTCTCAACTGTTATGGTTACACCTCTATCCACCGTCTTAGTAATTACGAATTACGAATTACGAATTACGAATTACGAATTACGAATTACAAGAGCTACTCATAACACGTAATTCGTAATTCGTAATTCGTAATTCGTAATTCCGTCAGGATCTCTGCCCTAGCGCAGCTGCTACACCGGCCCCTGCGGGCATGGAGAGGTCGAAGGAGCGAAGGGTCTCTTCCAGCGCGCCGAGCAGGTGGAGGACAAAGCCCTGTTGCGCCCCGTAGCCCATCAGGCCGACGCGCAGGAGCTTGCCCTTCAGTGGGCCGAGGCCGCCGCCTACCTCGATGCCGTGATGGTTGAGCAGGTGGGAGCGTAGCTCAAGCTCGTCCAGGCCGTCGGGCAGCAGGATGGCGTTGAGGGGCCATAAGCTGCACTCTTCGTCGGGCAGGAAGCCCAGGCCCATCGCTTCGATACCCGCTCGGAAAGCCAGGTGGCTGCGCCGGTGCCGCTCCCACCTGTGCTCCAGACCTTCGGTATGTAGCAGCCGAAGGGCCGTGTGCAGGGCGTAGATGAGAGGCGCGGATATCGTGTGGTGGTACTGGCGTTCGTCCCAGTAGCGGTGCAGCAGCGTGGCGTCCAGGTAGAAGGTGGGCACGGGCCTGTCACGGCGGGCGGCACGTTCCAGGGCGCGTTCGTTGATGGTGAAAGGCGCCAGGCCGGAGGGCGCGCCCAGGCACTTCTGGCTGCCGCTGTAGCATACGTCGATACCCCACTCGTCCACGAGGAGTGGCTGCCCGCCCAGCGACGTAACAGCGTCTACCACGAAGAGCGCGTCCACTTCATGAGCGGCCGCCGCTATCTCCGCGAGGTCCTGGCGCACGCCCGTGGAGGTCTCGGCGTGCACCGCGCAGACCACGCTCGGCCTGACCCGCTGTATCGCCTCCCACATTTGCTCCACGTACAGCGGCTTGCCCCACTCGCCCTCTACCCGCGTGACCACGCCGCCCAGGCGAGCGGCTATCTGGCACAGGCGGTCGCCAAAGTAGCCCATCACGCCGACCACTACGTGAGCGCCCGGCTCGACCGTGTTCGCCAGGGCCGCTTCCATACCCGCCGTGCCGGTGCCCGAAATAGCGAGCGTTACTTGGTTGCGGGTGCCGAACACCGCCCGCAGCATATCCTCAAGCTCCTGCATAATCTGGAGCAGGGCAGGGTCGAGGTGCCCCAGTGGCGGCAGCAGCAGCGAGCGCAATACCTCCGGGTCTACTTCGCTAGGCCCTGGCCCCATGAGCAGGCGTTTGGGCGGGTTCGCGTGAGCCGGGATGGTTACGCTGTCGGTAGCTCTATTGGTGGCTTCCAGCATCTATCGCTCCTTTCTTCGCGGGTGCAACGACCTGTCGAGTATCTCGACAGGGTGCGATACCTTCAAATTCGCGCCCAGGCGGCGGGCGTGGGTCTCAATCTGCAACGTGCAGCCGGGGTTGGCGCTCGCCACTACTTTCGCTCCTGTTGCCAGTATGTGGCGGGCCTTGCGCTCGCCAAGCTCCCCGGCGGGCTGCGGCTCCACTAGATTGTATATGCCCGCGCTCCCGCAGCATATCTCGGCCTCCGTTACGGGTACAAGCTCTATGCCAGGTATGCCTTGTAGCACACTCCGAGGCTCGCGGCGGATGCCCTGGGCGTGCGCCAGGTGGCAGGCATCATGGTAAGCCACAGTGGCGCGCACCGGGTGCCGCACCGCCACCGGCCCCAATTCTACCAGCAATTCAGTGATATCACGCACCCTGGCGGAGAACTGCACTGCACGTTCGGCAAAGCTGGGGTCGTCACGCAGCAGGTGGCCGTACTCTTTCATGGTGGAGCCACAACCGGCGGCGTTGACGGCGACGTAGTCCAACTTCTCCCGCTCGAACACCTTGATCAGCTTGCGGGCGAACCGCCGAGCGTGCTCCTCATACCCCGCGTGCAGGGCCAACGCGCCGCAACATGCCTGCGACGCCGGAGCCACCACTTCGCAACCCTCCGCCGCCAGCACGCGCACGGTGGCTGCGTTCACCTGGGGGAAGAATACCTGCTGCACGCAACCCGTCAGCAGCCCTACCTTCGCCCTCGCCTTCCCCCTGGGGTTCACGTTCGCTGGAACTCTCATCCGTAGCTGTTTCAGCGTCATTCGAGGCATCAGGTCGTGCATGCTGCGCAGGCGAGGTGGAAGCTTGTCCAGCAGACCGCTCCGGTTAGCAAGGGACTGTAGCCCCGACGCACGGTACAGCAGCAGAAACGGGGCCAGCAAACGCAGGCGTGACGGGTAGGGAAAGAGGGTGAATATCAGCCTGCGGAAGAGCTTATCAGCGGGGTTGCGCCTGTAGCGGCGTTCCACCTGGCTGCGGGTGGCCTCTATCAGCTTGTTGTACTGCACGCCGGACGGGCAGGCGGTCACGCAGGCCATGCAGCCGAGGCACTGGTCGAAGTGGCGCACGAAGGTCTCGGTCATGCCGACGCGGCCCTCGTTGCCCGCCTTCATGAGGTGAATCCGCCCGCGCGGCGAGTCCATCTCCTCACCCCACAACAGGTAGGTAGGGCAAGTGGGCAGACAAAAGCCGCAGTGCACGCAGTCGTCAATCAGCTCTTCCGAGGGTGGATGGTGCGAGTCGAAGGCAGGGAACAATCGGACGGGCGCACCAATCGAGCCGCCTCCGCGCACTACTTCCAGCCCGGAGCCTTCAACGGCAACCCCTATGTCCTGCGGGCCGGAACGCACCGAGACCTCGCCCGCCACCTCGGCGGCCGCCTGCACGTGCGCCGGTACCCCGAACGTGGCCCGCGCGTACCCAGGGGTAGCCTCTTCCTTCTGTTCCTTGTCCCGTGCTTGCTCCACTATTACCTCAATTCGGGTCAGATTCCGCCAACAAACCGGCCGGGGTTGAGTGTTCTATTGGGGTCAAATTGCTGCTTCACCTTACGCATCAGCGACATCCCTTCGCCCACATCGCCCCAAACGTCTACTCGGCTGCGTACCTTCGCGGGCGCTCGCCAGACGACCAGGTTGTGGCCCAATGCTTCAGCTTCGGCGCGCAATCCCTGGACGAGAGCAACAGCAGTATCGGCGGTGCCCCCGCGCCACCTGAGCAAAGCATGGCCGTGCCCCGCATGGGCGCGCACCGTCAACTCCGTACCTGCTTCCTTCGCAGCCTTCGCTGCCTTCTCCAACAATCCAGGAAGGTCGCTTACGGCGGAGACTAATTTGCAGAGCACGTCCCTTTCCACCGTATCGCTGATCCCATCAAACTGCGCCCACAAGGCTTGCTCCTCTTCGCCCGTGACAATGCGGCTGCTGCCACCCAGCAGTTGGGCCGTGAACTTAGCCTGCGCACGCACGGAGGCTTGGGTGCTCTCAAAGCGCACGGCCAGCATTGAAGGTCCACTTGACTGCGCGACGTAGTCAAGCGAAGTGGGTACCAAAGTGGATTGAAGTATCGTACCCACATTGCGGCGCAATTCATTGGGGGCAATGTCAGCGACAACCGTGGCGGAAGCAGCAGGTAGAGGGTAAAGTCGAAAGGTCGCTTCGACTACCACACCCAAGGTGCCCAGCGCCCCTGTTAGTAGCTTGGGCAGGTCGTACCCAGCCACGTTCTTGACCACCTTGCCCCCTGCCTTTGCTACCACTCCATCAGCCCGAACAAAGGTGACACCCAGGATGAGGTCGCGCACTCCCCCATATCGTAAGCGCCTCGGCCCGGTGTCCGCCGTGGCAATCAGTCCGCCTATCGTGCCGGGCACCGGAGGGTCAACCGCCAGGAACTGCCCGGCACCCGCGAGTTGCCGTTGCAGGTCCAACAGGCACACTCCGGCTTGTACCGTCACCGTTAAATCGCCGGCGGCATGTTCCACTACCTGATCGAGGCTGCTCATATCCAGTAGTACGTCACAACCCCTCGGTGCCGCTCCCCTGTCGAGCTTGGTGCTCGAACCGCAGGGCACCACCTTCAGCCCCTCACTGGTAGCCCAGCCAAGCACCTCCGATACTTCATCTAAGCTGCGTGGCTTTACTACAATGCCCGGCACCACACCGAGCACGGAGTCACCCGCTGTACCGGCTCTTGTAGAGGCTTTGGTGCCTGTGTTAGTGATTTCTATGCTCATAAGTCCAGGTTTCGGATAAAATTCTTCAGTTCTTGCGCAACTAGCTAATGTATAATTTGTCTAACCTAGAACAGATTTGCGACTCCTGCTTCCTGTAATGGGTGTGGCTTGTAAACACCGGGCCGCTCGCCGCAGAGCCTGGGTGTGGGAAATATCTTGTCGGGGTTGAGAGTGCGGCTCGGGTCGATGGCGCACCTCAAAAGCTGCATCGTGTCCAGATCGTCCGGCGAGAACATGGCGGGCATGTGGCGCTTCTTGTCCAGCCCTACCCCGTGCTCTCCCGTAATACTGCCCCCGGCATCGACGCAGACGTGCAGTATCTCGCCCGCCAGCTCTTCAGCGCGCTCGGTCTGACCGGGCAGGGTCGAGTCGAACAGCACCAGCGGGTGCAGGTTGCCATCACCCGCGTGGAACACGTTCGCCACCCGCAGCCCGTATCTTTCAGCTAGAGCGCCTATCTCGCGAAGCACGGTTGGCAGGGCTGTGCGGGGTATCACACCATCCTGCACGTAGTAGTCTCGGCTGATGCGGCCCATAGCGGCAAAGGCCGACTTACGCCCCTTCCACATCAGCACCCGCTCGTCGTCGTTCTGCGCCAGCTTGATGGCAGTCGCGCCGTTCGTTGCGCAGATGCTCTGCACCAGCACCATCTGCTCGGCTACCTCCACCCGTGGCCCGTCTAGTTCCACGAGCAGTATCACACCGGCATCCAGCGGGTAGTTGGCATGCACCGCCGCCTCGGCTGCCTGGATGCTGAGGTTGTCCATCATCTCAATCGCAGCGGGCACTATCCCGGCAGCTATAATCTCGGAGACCGCCGACCCCGCCTCGTCGGGACTGGCAAACGCAGCCTGCAACGTAGACACCGCTTCCGGCTTGCGAACGAGCCGCAACGTGACCTCCGTCACCACACACAGCGTTCCCTCTGACCCCACCAGCACGCCTACAAGGTCGTAGCCAGGTATATCCACCGCCTTGCCGCCCAACTTGACGACCTGCCCGTCGGCCATGACCACCGTGAGGCCGTCTACGTGGTTCACGGTGACGCCGTATTTCAAGCAGTGCGCCCCGCCGGAGTTTTCGGCCACGTTGC
>DASVRN010000070.1:0-12211 GCA_036388595.1 Chloroflexia bacterium | reverse complement strand
CTCATGCGCAAGGTGCTCGACAGGGCCGCATGGCTCATGCTCAACGGTGGTCTGAGAAAGTTCAGCGGAGGCCGCGCCTTCCACTACGAGATACCGGGTGACCTGCGCACCGCTTGGGGCATCAACGAGGACTGAGCCTTTCTCACCCTTGTTTGGCGCGCCACATGTCAGAAGGCCGCCCGGTATAGTTCCCGGGCCGTACCCTGTTGCAGCCGCAAAGGTGATATGTTCACGCCCAGCACGTCACACTGATAGCCCTGGTGATAGATGACCCCTGAAGAAGAACTAGCACACCTGAAAGCCGAAAACCTCGCGCTGAAGCAACAACTGGCTCAAGCCCAGGCGCGACTTTCGAGAATGGGTCTTAGGATTTCAGCCAATGGATCAATGTTACCACTAACCAATAATACTAATTCACAGGCTGCTGGTGCACCCGCTCCCGGTACAGCCCACAATGAAGCAAGTGGCCCAGCGCACCCACCCAGCAGCATACCGGTGTCGCCCGTGGATTCTTCTGATGACAACGGCAGACGCATCCACCAGGCCGCTGCTACCGAGATTGCAGCGGCCGAACCTCCCACCGCAGACCAGGAAACTCCCGTTCAGCCGGTCGCCAGCGCAGCAGGTCGCACAGTTGAAGCATGGGTGCCACACGTAGCCCAGGCTGATGTTGCTCCGGAAAATACAGCAGAGTTAATCGAGGAGGAAGACCCGGAGCCGGGCAGGCCGCTGTGGAAGCGCGAGTCGATCTGGTTTGGGGCGCTGGCCTTCATAGCCGGGGCCGCGGGCGAGGTGTTGCTTTTCCAGCCGGAGCTAAGGGGAAGAGGGGCCGTCTTACACATTGTTGCGGCGATCCTCGCTGTCGCGGCCTGGCGTGGCATGCGAGAACGGCCCATCCTGACGCCCCGACCGGATAGATCAGAGCGCCGTATTAGTTGGAGCGCGGGAGCAAAGCTTCGGCTGGCGGGTATAGCCGGGTCGCTGGCGCTGTGGGTGGTTTCGCTATGGGCCTACTTCACCTCCCCTGACGAGATATTCGGCCTCCAGGGCTGGTTCTGGCTCGGGGCCATGTTGCTGTTCATCGTGTCCTGCCTGCGCTGGCACCCACGCCCGCAATCTGACTCCGAATCTGTGGCGGAGGCGGACCTGGGGCCGCGATGGACCCGCAACGAAGCGTTGATCCTTGGGGGCATTGTGGCGCTCTCATTCCTCCTGCGCGTCCCCTGGCTAAGTGAGATACCCTGGGAGATAAGTGAAGATACATTCCTAAACTGGCGCGAGACGCAGGCCTTCATGACCTATCCACCCAGAATTTCCATCTTCACTACCACGTACATGGGCCTGGGCCAACCGAGTCTGTGGTTTGCAGTCCCGGCGTTGTCCATGAAGGTCTTTGGCGAAAATCTGGTGGGGATGCGCTTGCCAGTCGCCGTGCTGGGATCGCTCCTGGTGCTCCCTGTGTACGGTATAGCCCGCTTGAGTTGGGGGAAGACTGCCGCCGGGGTTGCTGCCTTTGCGGTGGCGGTATCTGCAAGCATGATCCACTGGAGCAGGGCGGCCATAGGCGATATGGCGACGTGCCTCTGGTGGACCGCCGCTTTCTACTTCCTGCTCCGAGGACTGCGCTCTCGGCGCCCAGCCGACTTCATGTGGGCGGGTCTTATTTGCGGCACCAGCCAGTACACACACTATGCCTCACGAATGTTGCCTTTCGTGCTGGCCGTCTTCTTTGGCTACCTTGCCATATTCCATTTCCGCGCGCTGGTCAGCCGGTTGGGCCACATTGCGCTCGTAGCGGCGGGCTTCCTCATAGGAGCGGGTCCCATAAACGCATATTTTCTGTTACATCCGGAACAGTGGGGAAGCCGTGCCAGCAGCGCATTCCTCATACCTGTGGCGATCCCTACTACGTGGGATGAAGTCGTGCACGTCTGGAACATCGTGGCGCAGCAATTACAGCAGAATTACCTGATGTTCAGCGTCATTC
Organism: Chloroflexia bacterium; assembly: GCA_036388595.1. Classification (GTDB taxonomy): domain Bacteria; phylum Chloroflexota; class Chloroflexia; order QHBQ01; family JADMIH01; genus JADMIH01. The sequence continues at coordinate 10,224 of DASVRN010000070.1, read as the reverse complement.
CAACTCGGGACCGTTTCTATCATGCCTCAATGCTACTGCCCTGGGAAGGCGTGTTGCTGGTGCTGGGAACAGCCTGGCTGGTGTGGCGATGGAAACAACCTGCGGCGTTCCTCATGCTGTTGTGGGGTGGCTCGTTGCTACTGCTCAATTCAGTCATAGAAGTCCAGGCAAATCCCAATCCTAACCTAACGCACTTCAGGCCGGCTTGGTCGGCATACTACCTGGCGCTGGCTATACCACCCGCTCTCTTCCTGGCCTCCCTCCGGCGAGCAGGCCGGACCGCATGGAAGGTGGGGGCGACCCTCCTTGGTATCGGCGCTATCTGGCTGCTGGCCTCCAACATCTATTTCTATCTATACACGTACCCTCAGATGGTTTCGGTAGGGTCGTCCTTCCGCACAGTACAGGACAGGCTCTTCCTGAACGCGAAGACCACTGAAGTAGTTCGGGTGGTGGGAGGAGGGTGGTACCTCTACGATAGAACTTCCGGGAACCTACAAGCACCCCAGACGCCTGCGGGGCTATGGTTCAATCAATCGCGCCAGTTGCCCCTCGTCGGCGGTACATCTTACGACCAGGTATTCGCCTACATTCCGGGCGACCCATACGAGTCCATTATCAAGTACTACTATCCCGAAGGGCAGGTAGTACCTCTGCCCAGGGCAGATGGGCAGGAAGGTGTTAGAACTTACCGAGTCTCCGCTCAACAAATGCAAGCACAATATGGCGTAACAGCCCGCTTCACCCGCGCAGGTGGGGAGAACGCACCGCTGTGGGAAGGAAAGTTACCCTCCATAGGGGATTTACCTCACCAGGCGAATCTCACTTATCCGGTAACGGGAATGTGGAGTGGCTACCTCTATGTGCCCACCGCCGGGGAAATACGAGTGCAACTATCCGGTGCGCCGGACGCACAGGTCTGGCTGCCGGGGCAGGCGAGCGCAAATGGGCCAACCACACTCGACTCAGGGTGGGTGCCCTTCGTGGCACAGGCAGAGTTGACTGAACCTGCCCAGGTACAAGTGAGTCTACAGCTAAACGGCGGATCCCCGAGCCCAGTAGACAGACTGCACCTGTGGCCCTATTCACCGGACAATGGGTTGGCGGTCACCGTGACCGGCACGAACTTGCCAGGTCCAGTCCACCGCATAGACCCGTTCGTGGGGTCTACTCTCCTGTGGCCTATAGGCAATGATCGCGACATCCACCAGCCGGGCAGCCTCGACCCCGCAGAAGCGTTTCAGATCTTCAATGGTCCTGGCCTGTTAGGCCCGCAAGCCGTGGAGGGAGGGGCAATTCGTTGGGAAGGCGAACTCTACTCTGAAGGTGGTCAGCACGGGATGAACGTGTACACGGGAGCGGACTGGCAAGTCCGGCTGACGCTGGATGGTACATCCGTGTTCAGCCAGTGCCTCGGGCCCGACGGTAACCATGCCGGCCAGGTAACCCTAAGCGAGGGGTGGCACCACGTGCAACTGGACGTTATGGGCGGCACCATCCAACGAGGTGTGCAGTGGACCTGGACCCGCCCGGACGGAGTCACCGAGATTGTTCCTCCGTGGCGACTCCGCTATGCGCCAACCATAGGACCAGGCACGTCAATATCCTGGCCTTCAGCGCCCGAACCCCTTAACTGCCAACCTTGATAGGGCAGCTGAACCAACGTAGGGAACCTCTGTTTTGCAAACGGGGTCCCACCCTTGCTATACTTGCAGTTCACAACAGGGCGTGCGGATTGAAATGGTGAAAGCCTGTGCGCAGAGAGTTGCCTGTTGATGTTCTACGCCGTGATTGGAGGCGTCAAGTTCCACTAGCTAACTATGCTCTCATGCAGGCGAGGTAGGATAGGTAGGTTTCCCGTGGTCCTGTGTAGGACTTGACACACCGCCTCTATGGCGATCAGTGAGTATCACTAAAGCTCCAAGAGGAGGAAGAGTAATGACTGAGTTAGCGCCTATGCTACCTCATTTGAGTGAAGTAAGGTCCCTGCTAGGGGAAAAACTACCCTGGTCTCCTCTTGACTTCATACGCGAAATCTCAGGTGATGGCGATAGAGCCATGTTCGCAGATGCTCTAACTCATCACCTGGAGGAACAGGAGGACCTGCGATTCCTGGTTACCCTTCCCACCGGAGGACGGATAGCGGTTTTCGCGGAGATACTACCCTGGGACAGCAACTTCTTCAACTACGGCATTGCTAAACTGAATGCGGTCTTCCCGCTCGAGGAACCACTATTCCGCCCAAAGGCAGATTACAAGCAGGCTGTCAGTGCACTATTAGAGGTGTCAAGACGTAAGGGTGTTAGATACCTCTTCGCAACAGTTGACCCAAGGGACCTGGCGCTGCTTCGGAGTCTCGGAGAACTTGGTTTTGCACTGATAGAAACACGGGCTTACTATCACATGGATCTACGCACCTTCGTCCCCACTGAAAGGTATCCCGTGCGCGCCGCAAGGACCGAAGATGTAGCACGGCTTGGAGCTACGGCACAACAATGTATGAATCTCTATGATCGTTTCCACTCAGACCCGGTTATTGCCGACGAAGATGCCGACCGCATCATGTACAAATGGGTTGAGGCTTCTATCTCAGAAGGCTTTGCAGACGTAACTATAGTTCCTGATCGACCCGATCCCACTGCCTTCTGCACGGTGAAGTACCATAAAGATAAGTGGGGACGCTGGGGCATGAAGGTGGCGCAGCCGGTGTTTAGCGCCGTCGGGCCTGAGTACCGAGGATGGTATAAGAAGATCATATCCGAGGTCAACTGCCACCTCATTGATATTGGCGCGGAGCATGCTTACCTGGCTACACAACTAACTAACAAGGCTGTAGTCAGGGTGTGGGAGACCCTGGGCTACAGATATGGAAAAGGCGAACATATACTCAGAATTGTCCTTTAGAGTCGCAGGAGGCCCGAACCGTGGAAGAAACAATGAAGAACCTATCAAGGGACATTACAGTGGGCATGTCCGCGACAATCGAGAAGTCTGTTGAATCCGCCGACGTGGAATTGTTTGCTCGCATCTCCGGGGATGTAAACCCCGTCCATCTAGATGATGAATTCGCGGCTTCTACCCGGTTCGGTAAGCGCATTGCACATGGCTTACTGGTAGCTTCATACATCTCCGCTGTGCTAGGCACTAAACTTCCAGGCCCAGGAAGCATTTATTTGAACCAGAGCTTGCGCTTCTTGCATCCGGTGTACTTAGGTGATGTTATTACTGCTGAGGCTACGGTAGTAAATGTAAGAAATGACAAGCCGATAATTACCTTGTCTACGAAGTGCCGCAACCAGGACGGAGAACTGGTGCTCGACGGCGAGGCCGTGCTATTGTACGACAAATGATGTGGGAGAATGCATGATAGTAAGAGGCGTGCCCGCGAGGCCGGTGCGAAGTGGTACAATCGTCAGCCCCGATGAGGCTGAACTATGAGCCTGGATGACGTTCGCCTCATAGAGTTCCCGAAGATTAGCGACCGAAGGGGCAATCTGACCTTCATCGAAGAGCACAGCCAGGTGCCTTTCGATATTCGCCGCGTGTTTTACATCTATGACATACCGAGCGGGGAGAACCGCGGCGCTCACGCCCACAAGACGCTGGAGCAGGTGGTCATATGCCTGTCGGGTGGCCTGGAAGTGCTTCTCGATGATGGTCATAACACCCGCACCGTCAGGTTGAGCCGTCCGTGGGTTGGGCTGTACATCCCGCCTCTCATCTGGGCGTCGGAAGGGAATTTCGATTCCGGCACCGTTTACGTGGTGCTGGCAAGCGATTACTATAACGAGGCTGATTACTACCGCGATTACGAGGACTTTAAGAAGGTTATAGGACCGCCCCAGCTATGAGCTTCGTTTCTATTGTCGTGCCCGTATACCACAACGCGCTCAGCTTGCCCGATCTGCTGTCCAGGTTCCAGGAGCTTGCACGCAAGAACCCCGAAGACAGCTTTGAATACATCTTCGTGGACGACGGCTCGAAAGACAATTCTTTCGAGGTGCTACAATCACTGGGGCAGCAGGAACCGCGCGTCCGCATTGTCAAGCTTTCGCGCAATTTTGGCTCTAATCCCGCGGTGCTTGCCGGGTTGGACCAGGCCAGGGGAGATGCGATAGCAGCCATTTCCGCCGACTTGCAGGATCCCCCGGAGCTGATCCACGACATGCTTGCGCTCTGGAAACAAGGAAGAAAAGTAGTGCTGGCGGCCAGGGAGGGGCGGGACGACCCCGGCATGACCTCGGCGCTCGCTGATGCCTTCTATTCTCTTTTCCGCCGCTTCGCTATCAAGACGATGCCGAAGCGTGGTTTTGATTTCTTCTTGATAGACCGGCAGGTCTGCGACGTCATCAAGGACATCCAGGAGAACAACGTCTACCTGATGGGCCTAATCCTGTGGCTCGGGTTCGATCCGGCGGTTATTCACTATCACCGGCGAGAGCGAGAGAAGCGCTACGGTCGTCCGATGTGGACGATCGCCAAGAAACTCAAGTACTTCGTAGACGCCTTCGTGGCCTTTTCCTACATGCCAGTACGGGTCACCTCACTAATAGGCTTCGCGCTGAGCATGCTCGGACTCGGATACGCGCTGTTCCTGATTGTAATGCGCCTGGTTGCCAATATCCCGGTCGAGGGCTGGACGTCGCTCATGGTGGTCGTGCTAATAATATCGGGGGCGCAAATGCTCATGATAGGCACACTTGGGGAGTATATGTGGCGCAACCTGGACGAGACCCGCCGCCGCCCGCGCTTCATAATCGAACGCACGGTTGATTATCCCGCCGCCCTTCAACAGGATGGGGAGCCAACCCTCACAGCCAACACTCCCACCGCACCTGGCTAGATATCATCAGCTAGCAGGGTGCTCGGCAAGGTACTCCCGCGCCAGCCGCTCCGCCTCCGCCTTGTCGTCCTGCGCCAGCACACCGTCCAGCACGAGACCCAGCAGGTAGTCCTTCACCTCGCCTATCCAGCGTCCGGGCTTGCCGCCGAATAGCTGCATTATCTCGTTGCCGTCAAGCGGGCTGGTAATCTTCTCAACTTCCTCCTGCGCCTTGATCTGCTCGCACCGTTCGTACAGGGCGTCTATGCGGCTCAGGGCGGCGGCCACGCGGAACGGGCGCTGTGAGGTGATGTCGGCGCGGGAGAGAGCGAACAGGCGCTCGTTGATGGGTGCGGTCTCGCGCAGGAAGCGGCGCACGGCACCGTCGGACCAGCCTTCGTCGTACAGCCCGATGCGCAGGTGCTCGGCCACCAGTTGCTCCACCTGCTCCACTAGCTCGTGCGGGCGGCGCAAACGGGTGAGGATGCGGCGGGCCATCTGGGCGCCCAGCTTCTCATGCCCGAAGAAATGCACCTCGCCATCCGTGATGCCGTAGGTCTGCGGCTTGGCGATGTCGTGCAACAGGGCCGCCCAGCGCAGCACCAGGTCGGGCGCGGTGCGGTCCACTACCTTGAGGGTGTGCGGGTAGACCTCCTTGTAGTGCAGCGGCCCCCGCTCCATCTCGTGCATCTCCAGCAGTTCGGGCACCGTATATTCCAGCAGCCCCAGGTTGTCCAGCAGGCCGATGCCCTCGCTTGGCGGGTCAGCGAGCAGCAGCCTGTCCATCTCGTCCCCCACCCTCTCGCGGGACACACCTTCCAGCAGAGGAGCCAGCTTGCGAATGGCCTCGGCGGTCTCGCGCTCGATGAAGAAGTTGAAGGTGGCCGCGAAACGCACGGCCCTGAGCAGGCGCAACGGGTCCTCAACGAACCGTGCCTCCGGGTCACCCACCGCCCTGACGAGATGCTGTTTTATGTCAATCTCACCACCATAGGGGTCGTGCAGTTCGCCGGTCGCCAGGTCACGGGCCATAGCGTTCATGGTGAAATCGCGGTGGGCGAGATCGGTGTGGAGGGCAGAGAGGGGGTCGCCGGGAGAAGCTTCCTCGCGATTGCGAAAGGTGGTGACTTCGAGGGTCGCATCGCCCACCTGCGCAGCTATCGTACCGAACTTCTCACCTATGCCATACACCACCTCGGCCCCAGACTCCTCCAGCATCGCCTTGATGCCTTCAACGGGCGCATCGGTGGTCAGATCTAGGTCGTGAGTAGGACGGGACATGAGGGCGTCGCGCACGCTGCCGCCCACGAGGAAGAGGCTGTAGCCCTGCCGCCGCGCGGCCATGCTCAGCCTGTCGAGAAAGTTATCTGCCTCTGTCAGCAAACTCGGAAACAAACAGTACATCACCCCGACCGCGTTCTCTCACCGAAAATAGCTCGCCCCACCCTCACCAGGGTAGCGCCTTCCTCAATAGCGTACTCGAAGTCGTCGCTCATACCCATGCTCAGGTGCCGCCAGTCTCCAGGGTACTCTTCCTTCATACGCTCCAGCAGCAGGCGTAGCCGGGCGAACGTCTCGCGCAGCTCTTTCTCCCCCGCCCCGAACCTCGCAATCGTCATCAGCCCTGTGCAGCGCAGGTTGCTGAAACGCTCCATCTCCCCGGCCAGCCGGGGCAACTCCTCCGCGCTAATGCCTGACTTGCTTGCCTCCCCCGTGACGTTGACCTCAAGCAGTACCGGCAGTGGCTCTCCGTCTCGCTCTCGCCCGGCCGCAACATCGAGGTCGTGGGCGAGTTGAAGATTATCCACCGACTGAATGCAATCGAAGTGTCGTGCCGCGTGCCGGGCCTTGTTGCGCTGCAAGGTGCCGATCATGTGGAGGGAGATATTTTGCCGGGGCACCAGGCTGCCATCCTGCGCACCTATATCGCGCCCGGCGAACTTGGCGATAGCTTCCTGCACCCGGTTCTCACCGAAGACCGCCACACCTGCCGCAACTGCTTGCAGAATCCGGTCCACAGGCTGCGTCTTGGTCACCACCACCAGGGTCACATCCTCCGAGGATCGCCCCACCCTCTCTGCCGCCCGCGCGATGCGCTCCCGCACGCGAGCCACATTGTCGGCGACTTCGCTACTCACCACGCATCACTCGTCACTCGTCACTCGCCACGCAAACCGAGCACCGCGCCGAACAGCCCGCATTTCCCCGCCTCGCCCCTGTGCGAATAGAACACGCTCGTGTTGTGCATCGTGCAAAGCCCGTCTATGGCGACGTTGCGCGCTGGCACCCCGGCCTCCACAAGCGCGCGGCGTATGCCTTCCCAGAGATTGAAGTAGACCTCGCCTTCGTATAGCTCTAGCAACGGCAAACGCAGAGACCAGGGCCGCGAATAGGCCGCCTCTACCGCCTCCACCACCTGCGGGCCGACCTTGTAGCAACACGGCCCTATCCCAGGCCCTACAACAGCTACTATGTCTTCCGGGTGCGAACCAAAATGCTGGCCCATTGCCTCGACTACCTTTGCGGAGATGCGGCTTACGGTACCTTTCCAGCCGGAATGCGCCAATCCAATGGCACGTCGTACCGGGTCGTAGAAGAATACGGGAGGGCAGTCGGCGGATAGGGCCATCAGGTAGAGGCCGGGGGTGTTTGTTATCAGGGCGTCGCAGTCCTGGATGCTCGGATGGTCCGGGAGCATACCCCTCCCCGCGTCCTGGTTGCCCACCAGCGCCACCTCGTTGCCGTGGACCTGCTGGCAACCAACCATGCGGTCCAGGGGGATGCCCAGCCGCCCCGCGAGGCGCGCCCGGTTGGCGAGTGCCACCTGTGGATCGGGAGGGTTGGCCGGGGTGCCACGCCGCGCGCTCAGGTTCCAGTCGGTGCCATCGGGGGCAAAGCGCGTGGAGATGCCATGCAACAACTCCCGGTAGGGCCGGAGGGCAAGGACGCTGTATATACCCTCGCGGACCGGAAGCCCCGCCAGGCGCGCCGGGTTAGGACCGCTCGCTGAGCCGCCGGGCGAAATCGTCTGGGTTCGCATCTGGTTCCTCGTCCTCGTAGGGAAGATACTCCGTATCTAGCCCGCCCGCTGCACCCGTGGCGTAGGCTCCACCGGCGACACCTTCGCCTTCGGTATCTTCTTCCTCGTCATCGTCGGCGTAGCTGCTCACGAACTGGTAGTTCTGCACGCTCGGGTAGTACACCTCGATGCCGAACTCGCTCGGAACGCCCAGCGTATCGGTAATCTCGGTCATGATCTGGTGGATCACGACGTCCAGCGACTCGTCGTCCTCCGGCCCATGCGCCTGGTCGAAGCCTGTGATGAACTCGTTCCACAGCAGCAACGTGCCCACCACCTGGTCTTCCAGGTAATGCACGTCTATCTTGCCGATGTTCACAGCCGCGCCGTTCGCGTCCCGGTTGTCCGAGTCGAATATGAGTATCTCTTCAGAAGACGCAGTCCGTGTGGACCGCCGAAGCATCAGGTTCATAGCACTCCCTCGGGTAATTACGAATTACGAATTACGAATTACAGGAGCATCGTCGTAATTCGTAATTCGTAATTCGTAATTCGTAATTCGTAATTCGTAATTCGTAATTACTAACGTCCCGCCTCTTCTACATAACCCAGGATGATCTGGTTGATTACCTCTTCGATGGGGGCCTTGTCGTCGGTGAAGACGAGTTTGGCGGCATCTGGCTCAACTTCGCGAATGTTGCCTTTTTGCTGGCTCACGTCGAATATCTGCTTGAGCACCGGCTGGTCTACGCGGCTGGCGTTCTCAGCGAAGTTCTCATAGCGCGAGGGGCTGGCCGTGCCGATTATCATGCTGTTAGCCATCGTGGGCACGTCTATCACGTACACGTTGGGGTACACCTGCAACATCGTGTTGGCGAGGGCATCCACCAGGCGGGTGTCGTGCAGGGTGCGGCCCGCGTTGATCATCACGGCACCGTCGGGTGTGAGGTGGTCCTTCACTTCCTGGAAGAACTCAACCGTGGTCAGGTGGAACGGGATGTAAGGCTGGCGGTACGCGTCAATGCCGATGACGGTCCACTTCTTGTCACGGCCGCCGGTCTGCAAGTACGTGCGTCCATCTTCGACGTGGGTGGTCACGTTCGGGAGCGTGTCGAGGGCGAAGTAGCGGCGGCCCACTTCCACTATCTCAGGGTCGATTTCGACGCCGTCCATCGGGATGGGGCCGTAAGCCTCGGTGATGATGTGCGAGGCGGTACCGGCTGCCGAGCCGATCATCGCCATGCTCTTGTAATCGTCCTGCTCGAAGCCCTGCGAGAAGTAAGGGGCGATAGCCCAGTAGTCCCAGGGGCCGCCGGTCAGCAGCTCGTCGGGGTTGTAGATCGAGTGAATGGCGCGACCTTCGTTCAACATGAGGCCGAGGCGCTTGCCCTCCCGCACTACCTGGATGTAGTTGTACGCCGACTCCTTCTCGTACACTAACTCGCCTCGCTCCGGCGGCTTCACCAGCCCACGAGGCGCGAACGCCGCCAGCCCGAGCACCACCAGCAGCATCACGGCGGAAATCATGGCCTGGCGCGTGTTCGAGGTGCTGAGAAGACCAATTATCGAGAAGACCATCAGCACCACAGACGCTGAATAGAGGGTGGCCGTAGTGCCGATGTAGGGTATCAAGAAGAAGGTAGGGAAGAGGGTGCCCAGGATGCTGCCCAGCGTCGAGAGGGCAGACACCTGCCCCGCTGTGCCCCCCGCCGAGGCTTGTCCCACCGACCTGAGGCGTATCGCGAACGGCGACACGAAACCGAGCAGCAGCAGCGGCACCGAGAACAGCAGTATCACGCCAACGAGCGAACTGTAAAAAATGCCCAACGACACCTGGCTGAACCCGCTGAGCGACCAGCTAAGTATGGGCCTCGAAAGCATCGGGATAAAGGCCACGGCCAGCGCGGCCACCGCCGTGATGGTGTACAGCAGCGAGGCGCGCGGGTAGCGGTCGGCCAGCTTGCCACCCAGCCAGTAGCCGAGCGCGAGGTAGACCATCACCAGGCCGATGAGGTTCGCCCAGATGAACAGGGAGGTGCCGAAATAGGGTGCCAGCAGGCGTGAGGCCGACATCTCGACCGTCATGACCGACGCGCCGCCGATGAACACCACGAACATCAGCACAAGTCCCGCGACCCGGCTCCGCGCGACCACCGCGGGCGCGGCGTTAGCGTTTGCCAGGGACGTGGCGGGGTTCTCAGTAGTAGTTGCCAAATAGTTGCTCCTGTCTAAGTGCGGGCGCTACGATAGGGCGTCTTCGCAGGCCGCCCGGTCATTATACCGCGCGCCCGAACCATGCGGCAAGAACATCCTATAGATAGGCATTACAGGAACGGCATCGGTGATGTGTGTATCGTGGGACCCTACTCCCCCTGTCATCCTG
>DASVRN010000069.1:0-1943 GCA_036388595.1 Chloroflexia bacterium | reverse complement strand
TATCACCACGACCAACAGCACCCCGTTGTACTTGATCGAGGCGGCGAGCCCCGCGCCCACACCCGCCAGCACGTAGTCGCGGGTGTCGCCCCGCTTGAGCACCATGACCGCGCCGTACAGCCCTAACACCCCGAAGAAGGTGAGCATGATGTTGGGGGTGATAAAGCGGCTGCTGTTGACGCTGGCCGGGGAGACCGCCGTGATGAAGGCGGCCAGCAGCCCCACGCCCGGCTTGTCGAACAGTTGCTTGCCCACCATGTAGACGAGCACCACCGCCGCCACGCCGAACAGCACAGTGAGCCATCGGCCCAACATAAAGGTGCTTGGCATGGTGGTGCTGCCCACGCCCAGCAGGTGAGTCACGGGGTAAGGTATGTCGAGGGGCGTGTCGAAGATGCCCGCCACTTTGCCGAACAGGAAATAAGGTATGTAAGCCAGGGCGTGGATGTAGAAGAAGAGAGAAGGGTAGTCGAAGAAGTGCGGGTTGAGGTCGCCCGTCTTGAGCATGTTGAGCGCGATTACCACGTGGGTCGGCTCATCCGGGTGGTAGAGTGAGGGCAGGCCGAAGTCGAGGCCCCAGGCGCGTATTCCCAGCGCCAGCACCACGATGCCGGACAGCAGCCACCCCGCGTACCGGGCAACCAGGACGGTTTCTACCCGCTGAACGGGCAGGCTTCTGCTGTGCGTCAATACGGACATTCTTTCCTTACTTCAGGACTCAGACTCTAACAGGCAGGTTACAATGCAGGATAGCAGGTTGTCAAACAATTGCAAGAAGTCTTTGAACGACAGCCCCGAAAAGCACTGGCAAGGTTGACCTTGTCATTCTGAGCGCAGCGAAGAATCTCGTCCCTCACCGCGATGGCTCCCCGTTCTTACAGTACTTCCTGGCTGAAAGAAAGGTGCTACCATGTGCTGAGGGACGAGATTCTTCACTGCGCTCAGTATCATGCTAACGAAGGAAAGTCAGCAAGTGCAGACACACATGGTGGCAGCCGACGCCTCGCGATTGAAATCGGGGGCTATACTCTGCAAAGTCCCTGCGGGACTGCCTTTGTGTAAGAGGGCCACTCTTCAGAGAGTAAAGCGTAGAGAGTAGAGAGAGTAGGAGGGTAGAGGGGTAGAGGAGTCCCCTTGTGGGACTTTGCAGAGTGTAGCCCCCGATTTCAATCGCGGGGCGTCGGCTGCCACCATGTGTGGCTTCTCACACGCATGTAGCCCTATTGGCTGACATTCCTTCATTAGCATGGTACTCAAAGTGACAAGGTCGGGGCTTTGGGTGCTTTTCTCCTAATTCTCATTTGTGAGATGCTGTCTACACAACATGTACGCGCCGGATGTCAAGGACTTCATCAATGTGCTCCAGCGCGTGGCTAGCCAACATGCCAATGCTACGCCCAACACTCGTCCTTTCGCCGCTAGCGTTGACGGTGTAACGCTCCCACGCCTCCGGCGGCAGGTGTCGGAGCAACTCCGCAACGTGCTCCCTGATAGCGACAAAGAGGTTCACCGAAGCACCCACGGCAAAGCGCCCGTAGCCAACGGAGTCGGACCACCCCTGCGGGCTGTACGCGTTAGCCACCCAGGTACGCCCCGGCTCCGCCAGCGCCGTCTTTATCCGGGGCAACTGCATTGCGTCCGCATCGGCAAGGTGGTGCACTATCTGCCGTATGGTCCACCCTCCAGGAGTTTGGGACAGGTCTAACGCCGCCTCCCCTATCTCCTCGATGATGGATTGCAGCTCGCGGGGAGCCTGCAAATAAAGCGCCAGGGTCTCCTGAGGAGTACGCGCCACTTCCGCCCACAGATTGACCTCGTAACCGTCTGGGTCCCGTAACACAAGCCTGCGCTCACCCCACCGGCGCTCCACCAATTGCACCCCTGGTAGTCCGGCCTCGACAAGCCCCTGCATACGAGCATCTAAGTCGGCCTCATGGAAGTAC
>DASVRN010000068.1:0-20715 GCA_036388595.1 Chloroflexia bacterium | reverse complement strand
ACCACTAACCACTACTCACGTTTCAGCACCAGCTCCTTGTAGAAATCGAGTTGCTCTCGCGTGATGGCGTCCCAGGTGAACTGAGCTGCCCAACTCTTGCCTGCTTCTCCAAGCTTCTCACGCAGGTCCAAATCGGTGGCGACCCGCCGCATCGCATCAGCCAGGGCTTGCACGTCGTCTTCGGGCACCAGCACCCCGTGTCCCGCCGGGTATGGCGGCGCGTTGTCCCGCAGACCCGCGATGTTCGTGCCGACCACCGGCGCGCCTGCCGCCCCCGCTTCGAGGGCCGTTATCGGGCCGGTCTCGTACCTTGAAGGTATAGCGACGAACAACGCATGCTTCATCAGCTCTGCCGCTCGCACCGAGTCTACCTGGCCCACGAAACGGATGCGATTGCGGTAGCGGGCGCGGGCCACCAGGTTATCCAGCGCGAACGTCTGGGCACCGGAGCCGCCCCCCGCGATCAGCAGGCGCACGGTTGGTACCCGGCTCGCCAGTTCGTCAAAGGCCGCCACCAGCCTGTCGAGGCCCTTCTGGTACACATCGATGCGGCCGATGGACAGTATGTACGGGTCTTCCGGCCTCGGACCGCCCGGCATTTGTCCAGCGCTGAAGAAAACGGGGCTTGCGGCGTAACGGATAACCCTGATGTTCGCCTGCGGCCCCTTTAGCTCCCTTAGCTGCTCGCCCACCTGGTTGGAGGTCGCCACAAAGTTCTTGAAGCGCGAGAGCAGCGGCTGCTCCACCAGGCGAGGGCCCCAACCGGCGAGGCCGTACTTCTTGCTGGCGTGCTCCCCGTAGACGTTCTGCACGCTCGCCACCGAGGGGGTGCGTCCGCACCATAGCGGCGCGCCCACCGGCGAGAACGGGGAGACATCCTCGATGACTATATCATAGCCCCCACGCTTTATCAAGCGAGCGGCGCCCAGGGTGTAAGTGAGTCTGCTGAGTACGTAGGATCGCTTGCTGCCGACCCTCCGGTATTGCACCCCGGCCCGGTTTTCGGTAATGTCAGCGCCGGGGTACATGCCGCACACCACCTGTATGCGCTCGCCGCCCCTTACGATGCGGCCGTAGATTTCGAGCGTGCGGTAGGCTCCCCCGCCTCCGACCCAGGGGTTCCCGATATCGTCATATATGACGTGCAGTATGCGCATACTTGCAGGTACGCCCCAAATTAAGTCAGAGCCTGCTGGCTATCGCGGCCCAGAGCACTATGCCGAGCATCGACCATGCCCGTGAAAGGAGGGCGGCGGCGGCGGCTGTGGGCGCGGGCACGCCGACCAGCGCGGTGAGCAGGCTCACAATAAAGAACTCGCGCACGACAAGCCCCTGCGGCACGAACACAGCCAGGTAGCCCGCCACCCACGACGCCGTGAATATTCCCCCCACCACGGGTGCAGAGGAGAGCGGGAGGTCGGGGTAGAGGGCCGCCACCAACGCAAAGGAGATGCCCGCGAAGATGAGCCAGTTGAGCAGGTACGGCACCAGCAGCAACAGCATGTCACGAGCCGTGAGCCTGACTTCGATGGGTCTGCGCTTCAGCCGTGCCAGCACCCAGTTAAGCAACCGGAACAGCAGGCCAGGCTGCATAACCAGCAGCAAGAGGCCAACGATTAGTGCCACGCCCAGCCAGGTTGGGGCGTCACGCCAGGCGAAGAGGGTCAGCGAGGATACGATGGCGGCCCCCAGCAGCACCAGCACGCTCTCCACTCCCACGCTGATCGCGGAGACGAGCCTGGGCACCCCCTGACGCTCCACGAGCATCACCCTGCTCACCGCGTGCCACACCGAACCGGGCACGAACCCGGCCAGCCCAGAATAGTAGACCGCCTGCGTGCTCACCCGCCACGGCAGAACGTGCCCCAGTTTCTCCAACACTTTCGCCCATGCGTAGACGGGCACTGGCCCGCGCAGCAAGAGCAGCAGGGCAGCGATGCCTATGTAAACGGGTTCAAGCACCCAGTTGTAGTTGAGCACCTGCGGCAGGAGATCGTACACCGCCCGTGCGAAGAATACGACCACCACGAGTACGAGCAGCACCTGCGCCACTCTACGCACGCGCCCCGAACTCAGCACATCCCCAGCCGCCGCACTCAACTGCTTCACCAGTAGACTGTACCGGAGGCCCCCGGCTTTGTCAATTGTCGCGCAACATGGCTACAAGCGCTTAGTGCGTAGAATACCAACGACCAAGCTCCACCTTGTCATTCTGAACGCAGTGAAGAATCTCGTCCTCTATGCAGGTGTTGCCCCTTTCTTACGGAGCGGGCTGGTCCCTGAGCGTGTACTGTAGAAAGGTGTTACTTAGGTGGTGAAGGACGAGATTCTTCACTGCGTTCAGAATGACAAGGTCCTAGCTTGGTCACCCCAATTCAACGGTGTCCATAGCCAGCTGATTCTTCGCTGTGCTCAGAATGACAAGGACGGAGCTTGGTTCTGCAATTCAGTTCTGACGCGGTTACGAACTTCTAACACGGACCGAATCAGTAGTAAGTGAGGTATTCATCCCATATCGGGCGCAAGTCTGCCTTGGAATACTTCTGGAACAGCGCCAGCAGGTTGGTAGGCTTGGCCTTCTTGAAGCGGTAGGTTTCGTAGTACTCGCGGAGAGCGGCGTAGAACGGCCCCTCGCCCATTGTCCCTCGGACGCGGTGCAGCATCAGCGTGCCGCTGTCGTAGATTGTGGCCGAGTACTGCGCCTCGTTCGCGAAGCCGCTGAATATTCCCGCCGAGACGGGCAGGGAGCGCGTCGCGTTGCGGGTCATAGAAGCATAAGATGTGTTGTAGTGGTTGGGGTGCGTGTCGCGCACGTACTCGGCGGTGATGTAGGTGGCGAGCGCCTCGTCCAGCCAGGGGTCGGCAAGCTGGTTGTTGGCGATGGTGGAGTAGAACCACTGGTGGGCCACCTCGTGCACCGGGGTGTACCAGGGCCACGTGCCCGGCGTCGTGCCCAGGCTCAACCAGTTGGTGGGTATGAAGTAGCTGGTTGGGTATTCCTGCGCGTAGTTGTCGCTCCGCAGCTTGGGCACGCCCATCTGGGCCACTGTGTAGGTGCTGAACGGGTAGTCACCCAATGTTCGGCCCAGCCATTCCAGAGCCGGGGCAACTATATTCAATTGCTGTTGGGCCTGCTCGCGGTACTCCGGAAGGAAGTACGCCAATACCCTGGTGTCGCCCACCTGACGCCGCATACTGCTGTCAGTCAGCGGGTTGACGAAGCGGGGCGACACCACGTATGCCGCGTCGCGCACGTGAGGGGCCTCGAACCGCCAGGTGTTTGATTGCTCGTCGTACGCAACAGTGTCGCCAGTGCCCCCGGCTACCAACTTTTCACCACCCGCTGAGCTAATGTCAACCTTGTAGTCGCTGTGGGTGTAATAGCCGAGGTCGCCAAGCTCCGAGTACGGGTAGACGGACCAGCCCCCGTTCTCCCAGGGCGCCACGGTAGGCAACATATCCCCCAAGCCCAGGATATCGTTGGCGGTGTCATACCCGGTGCGGCCGCCCACGGGCCGTGGGTGCAGTTCTATGTTGAGGTCCAGCGCCAGCCGTCCACCGGGTGGCACTGGGGCCGGAAGCCGCACATCCAGGCTGATTTCCTCACGCCACGCGGTCGCCAGGGGCTGACCGTCGGAAGTAATGGACAGCAGACGAAACGCACCGTCCCAGTGGTTCCAGGGCGCGTGCAGCATTACGTTGGAGAGAGGCGCGCCCGTATTGTTCACTAGTTCGATGCGCTCCTGAACGCGTGTGATCCGGCCTGGTTTCGGACCTACCTCAATTCGGGCCTGGTAAGTGGTTCCCAGGTCTGCGGGAGCAAGCTGTGAGTAGTGCCACTGGAAGTAGTGCCGCCCCACGTTGCCCATCTCCACCTGTAGCGCGGAGGGGTTGGCGGGGTTGAACGTCAGGCTGCGCCGCTCGAATAGCTGCACCAGCACCATCTGGGGCTTGCCGGATACGGGCACCTGCACCCAGTATGGTTCGGTGATGGGGTAGCCGAGTGTGTAGAGCCAGTCAAAGCGAGCGGGACGGTCCGGGGAGTTGGCGAACCGCCAGAAGACATCGGCCCAGTGGTGCCCCGTAGCTGCCTCACGTCGGCCGAGCGTGACCTTCGAGGGTGGCGCGCCCAGGGTACTGACTTTGCCTGACGCGTCGAGCAGCGTATCTACTCCTCTACCCTCAGCGGCAGGCACCCCGGACAGCAAGCCCCGAAAACTTGCATAAGAGGCGGCTTGAGCGTTGCCGCCATCGCCAGCGACCGCCAGGTTAGCGGGGCCAAGACGGTACATCTGCCCGCCCCCGACCTCGGCTTCACCTGCTACCATCTCGCTGACCAGGCGTCCGCTGGTGACAAACCAGGGCGAGCGCGGGTCGGCGCTGGGGTCGTTGACCTCAAGGCGGCCTTTGTCGAAGTACTGCACCAAATGGCTGGCCCCAGGTGTCCCGGCGTAAGGCTCGTAGTTGGTGTAGAAGGGGCCTGGACCCCACATCCAGGGCCTTGTCACTCTGCCGGAAGCTACCACCGCATCGTCTCGCTCCCACGTCTGCTTGATAGTGGCGTGAGCGAAGCCTTCCGGTGGGGCTTGTAGCGGGGCCAAAGCCGCACGCACTGTTCCCGCACTCGCAAGCAGGGGCAAGCAGAACACCAGGCAAATTAGACTAACTACGGGCTTGCCTTTCGGCGCGGATGACCTTTTGAACCGTATCATTTGCTCTCCATCTCTAGGCCGTCGTAATGGGAGCGTATCACATTGGGCAGACGCCAACAAGCCCCATCATTTACAAGACGGGGCTTGTTGAACTTCGCTATTCAAGTGGCTTAGCGTTCGAGTGCGACTATGCCTGGCCGATCTGCGAGGCGCGGTCCTCGACGGTGCTCTGCACGTTGCCCGCTACTTCCTCTACGCGCTGCATGGCGTCGCCCGTGGCTTCTTGGACCCTCTGGATGGTGTCCTGGGCCACCGTCTGCGCCCTGTCAACCAGCTTGTCGCGGGCCGCACCCATCAACTGGTGCTCCTGGGGCGTCTCCGGCACTGCCAGCCCGACCGCCGCGCCTACTGCTACTGCGATTGCGCCAACCGCCAGCGGGTTCTCCATCAGCATGCGCTGGAACTGGCTCTGGGTCTCGGAAGCCTGGTACTTGACCCCTTCAGCCACTCCGCCTACCGTCTCACCAGCGGTCTCGGCCAGACGCCCTACCGTGTCGCCCGCCTGGGATGCTACGTCACCGGCAACGTGCCTGGCCTCGTTCAACCTGTAGCGGCCCTGGCTGTTGCTCTGCATGAAAAGCCACGCGAGGCCCAGCCCCGCCAGTGTCGCCGGTACCGGGTTGTCCGACAGCGTCCTGAGGAAGCGGCCTACCACGTCGCCGGTCTGCCCCGCCACGTCCCCAGCGGTGTGAGCCACCGTGCCAGCTACGTCGCCTGCCGTGTCACGTACCTGCCCAGCGACCTCACCAACTCTGTTGACGACTTCGCCAGCGGTGTCGGTTACGGTGCTGGCTGCCTCTTGTGCCCGGTAGCGCGCTTCGTCCGCCACGTCACCGACCTTATTCTGGACCTGGCCCACCGCGTCACCGATGCCGCCGCCCTGGCTGCCCTGGGAGCCATAGCTGCCATAGTTGCCATAGTTGCCGCCGTACTGCGAGTAGGAGCGGCCGCCGGAAGGCTGGTTGCCACTGCCACCGCCGCCCATGAGCAGCCACCCCAGGCCCGCGCCCGCTAGCGCCGCCGGGACCGGGTTCTGCTTGATGCGGTCGGTTACGCCTTCTACTATGCCGCTCGAACCCTGGCCGCCCTGGCTGGAGCCGCCATAGGAGTAACCCTGCCTGCCGTAGCTCTGAGGCTGGTAGCCTCCACCACCCCGATAGCCCCGGTCGTAGTCCGGGTAGTCAGGATAATAGCCGTAGTTCTGGCCCCCGTTTGAGGAGGAACCGCTGTTTCTTGTGAAGAGCCAGCCCAGGCCGAGGCCCACCAGGGCCGCCGGAATGGGGTTGTCCTTCACCATCTGGACGAAGTTACCCCCGGTATCCTTCGCCGTGTCCGTAACGTTGCTTACCATGTCTTCAACCCTCCCAACTGTTGCTTCCCGAACGCTGTCCTTGGCCGTGTTGATGATATTGCTGGCAGCGTCCTGTAACGTGTCCTTGGCCTGGTCCATCAACACCTGCGGATTCAGCTTATCCTGGATGGCGTTGATCGTATTGCTCATTTCGGCGCGGGTCTGCTCGATGCCAGCCCTGATCGCGTCCGGGTCGTCCGGGATGATCACGTCGTCGCTTGCAGACGCACCCGCGTCGGCATCCACGTCCAATGTGAAAGTTGTATCGTCAGCCCCGAGCACTTGGGCCACCGAGGTCACCGGCGCGATGTGCGGTACCGGGACTACGGGCATCGGTGGGTTCACCGGCACCCGCGCTATCCAGTCGTCGCCCGTGTCCTGCCCCAGGTCGCGGCCCGAGTCCACATCGGTGACAATCGCTTCGTCGGCTTCCAGCACCGGGTCGGGCATGTCCTGCATCTGCTGCCAGGGCTGCGTTTCCGCTTGCGCACTGTAAGTCGCGTCCGCCGCGCCCGCGTCTGCTCCGCCGTACCCTGCATCCGTCCCGCCGTACGTGGCGGCAGGCTGGTCGTCGGGGGCGTAGGGCCTGTAGACCACTACGCTGGAGTCCTCCCCGCCGCTTTGCTGCGTAGCGTCGCGGTTATCGTCATCGTCCATAGCTCCGTAAGGTCTCATCGCACCTGCTCCTTCGCCCACTCGGCGTCTTCCTTCAAGGTCTCAATCGTCTGTTTAGGGGCGAGATTTTCTGTTTTGAGGGCCTGCAAGCCCCTCTGCACCAGGAAGTAGCCCACGCCTACCACTAGCACGCCCACGACAAGGGCCGCCAGCCACCAGGGCACGCCTATGGTGCCGAGCACGATGATAATCGCCGCGATGATGGCAAGCAGCCCGGCGTAGAGCACAAGGCCCCCAACCGCAAGGAAGCCGATGTCTTTGCCGACCTGCCCCGCCTTCTGGGTCATCTCCGCCTTGGCGAGAGCTACCTCCTGGCGGACCAGCACGCTCGATTCCTTGGCAAGGTCGGCGAAAAGCTCCCCTAGCGAGCGGTCGTCTTGGTTTACTTGCATCGCTTAGCCCTCCGAGCCGCCATCGCGCGGAGTGAACACGTGGGTGGACCGGAACGTCTGTTCATCATCGAACCCCGCGCCTATCTCCTCAAGCCCCTCACCCGACCGTCCTTCTACCGTGTAATCGCCGCGGGTGGTGAAGTGCACTATCTCCGGCCGGGCGCTCCCTCCCTGTGTGCCTGTGGCACCCTGCGCCTGTACCTGGCGGGCCGAACTCTTTATGAAGCGCGCCCCAATCAGTCCAAGCAGGAATCCACCGGCCAGGAACATGGTCGGCTGACGGCGGGCGAAGTGCTCCACCTCAATCGCTATGTCACGGAGGTCTTTCTCCTGCAAGTAGTCGGAGACGCGCTGTAGCTGCCAGGCGGCCCGGTCCATGTACTCGGCTACGGCTCCCTGGTCCTGCATGTTGAGGCTCATCTCACGCATTGAGTCGGCCACGTTGGAGATACCTTCCACCGCGCGGTCCTTCTGGTCCTGGATGCGGGTGGTGGCGGTCTGACGCACCTGGTCCGCTACCCTGCCTACGGTCTCCTGGGCCTGTCCCGCGACGTTGCCTGCCGTCTCCTTTACCTGCTGGACGGTATCGCTGACGGTGCCCCCTATGTCCTGGCCCGCGCCGGAACCACCGGTGTTCGACTCAACCGCGTCGAACTGAATGGTCGCGCCGTCGCTGCCTGACGCGAATCCGTCTATGGTGCTGTCTTCGGAATACTGGTCTCGCTGGTCCATAACTGTTTCCCCTCCAATAACCCTAGTAGTTCGCTAGCATGTACTGCCTATTGGTCAGGGCAGCCTGCACGGAGGCACGTCCCCCGTTGTTGATTACTACCTAATAAGTGCAAGCCCTATGCCAGACGGCTAATTAGTGTGTCAGCGTGCGGTCATGCTTCTTTGAAGAGATGCAGGGAAGGGGTGGAACGGGTAGGCATAAGAACCCTACAGGTTGCCGAGAACGCTCAAGGTTCCAAGAACGCTAGAGGTTGCATAGGACGACGCCCGTCGATTGAAATCGAGGGCTACACCTTGCGAAGTCTGCTGACGCAGACTGGTATATCTCAGACAATCCTCCAAGACCCTGTAAGATGTCTCAGTCCCCGAACGGGGAGTTTGCAGAGTGTAGCCCTCGCTTTCAATCGACGGGCGTCGTCCTATGCAACCTCTAGCGTTCCTATGCCGAGAATGCCTGCACACTGTTAGAGTGTCAGATTCGATTTACTTACTCCGAAAACTTTGCTATCATGGGCGCACCATCTGCTGCATGGAGGTACTGTGCATGGCCTCTTCACCTGAAATAGATATGCTCAAAATCATCGATGCCGGCCTGGAAGGCGAGACCCCTTCGCCCAGGCGGGTAATCATCGTGGGCGCGGGCATGGCCGGGCTGGCGGCGGGGTACGAGTTGCTGCGCGCCGGGCACACACCGATCATCCTGGAGGCCCAGAACCGGGTTGGGGGCCGCGTCTACACCCTGCGAGAGCCTTTCGCGCCGGGCCTCTACGCCGAGGGCGGGGCCATGCGCATCCCCCGCGCCCACGAGCTTACGATGGGCTACGTGAACAAGTTCGGCATCAACGTGACCGACTTCACAATGGGCAACCGCAACGCCTACTACTTCATCAACGGCTGCAAGTGGCGAGTGAAGGACACGGACGTGGACCCCGATTGCCTGGGCTTCGAGGTGGCCGAGCACGAGAAGGGCAAGTCGCTGGACGACCTGTGGGCCGAGGCGTTGCGCCCCTTTGCCAAGCGCCTGGAGGAGGAGGGGGAGGGTTGCTGGCCCGACCTCGTGGCCGAGTACGACCAGTATTCCACTCGCGAGTTCCTCGAGACGCTCAAGTGGTCGGAAGGGGCTATCGAGCGGTTCGGGCTGCTGGCGAACCAGGAAGCCTTGATGAACTCCTCGTTCCTGGAACTATTGCGGGAGGAAGTGGGCAACTACTACACCAACATGGTCGAAATCGAGGGGGGCATGGACAACCTCCCCAGGGCCTTCCTGCCCGCGCTGAAGGACCACATACGCTTCGGCGCTAAGATGATAGCGATTGACCAGTCGCCGGAGCAGGTGACGATACACTACCGCACGCGAGCGGGCAACTTCTCGGAGGTGGGCGACTACGCCATCATCACCGTGCCCTTCCCTATACTCCGCCACGTGGAGATGCTCAAACCACTGTCGAGGCATAAGCAGCGCGCCATCCGCCAGCTTCACTACGACGCTTCGGCCAAAATCCTGTTCCAGTGCAAGCGGCGCTTCTGGGAGGAGGACGAAGGCATCTTCGGTGGCGGCACGATGACCGACCTCCCCATCCGCACGGTCTACTACCCCGACCACGGCCGCGAGACCGGGAGGGGCGTGATCCTGGCAAGCTATACGTGGGCCGAGGACGCGCAACGCTGGGGTTCGCTATCGCCCGAGGACCGCGTGTCGCAAGCCCTTGAGAACCTGACCTGCATACACCCTCAGATTAGGGAGGAGTTCGAGGTCGGCACCTCGAAGATGTGGCACGACGACGAGTTCGCGGGCGGGGCGTTCGCCCTCTTCGACCCAGGGCAGCAGAGCCTCCTGCACGACCACATCAGCGCGCCGGAGGGACGCCTCTACTTCGCGGGGGAGCACACGTCGCTGTGCCACGCCTGGATACAGGGGGCCATCGAGTCGGGCATCAGGTCGGCCTACGAAATACACCAGGAGAGCTTCACCGGCACGAAAGAGGGTGCGGGCAAGGGTTAGGCGAGTACAGGAGTGGTTAGTGTGCCGTGTCCTGCCAGTGCCCTATTCCTCGATGCTCCCCTGCGCAAGACCAAAGCCCCACCCTGTCATCCTGAGCGTAACGAAGGATCTCAAGAAGCTGACTAGGGATGCTGCTGAACGCTATAGACCATAGTGCTGGTAGTTCAGCGTGAGGGTACAAGGAGCATCTGAGATCCTTCACTGCGTTCAGGATGACAGGGTGGGGCTTGGATCTTGGTGCTGGCGCAGAGGGGCTACACCAACATAGGGACCGTGAATTGTGCCCTACGGGAAGATGGAAGGTAGAAAGGTGGGGTTAGGAAGCGGCCTGGCCTATGCCCGGTTCTTCACCCAGAACGCGGGCGAGCGTGTTCAGCACCGTGTCCAGGTCGAACGGCTTCTGGATGTAGGCCGTATACTTGCAATCGCTCTTTCTGATGAGGTCTTGCACCGCGCTCATGAGCACGATGGGGACACCCTGGAGCAGAGGGTCTTTTCCCACGGCGCGGCAGAAGGCGCGACCATCCAGCACCGGCATCATGATGTCGCAGATGGCTGCATCGGGACGTTGGGCCACCATCAAGTCGAGGGCCTGCCGCCCGTTGGCCGCCGTGACTACGTCGTAACCCTCTTCTTCGAGTATAGCGCGTAGGATATCTACTATCGCAGGCTCGTCGTCAACGACCAGAATTGTTGCCATCCCTACCCGTCAGTCGTGCTCTCGCGCGCGTATTCGTCGTCTCTCTCCGCCTGCCCGTGGCCCTGGGGGCGAGCGACGCCCGTGAGAATTGCTTCAGCACTTCTGAACGTATCCGCAACTTTTATGCCGCTACTGTCGACCATGAACTCGCGCACCGACGAATCATAGCTACTCTCTCGCATCTTGACTATGGAGATTATCCGGTATAGCTGCGAGTGCAATTCGACGAACCTCAACAATACGATGTTTTCAGAACTCGAAGAAACACCCTCCGAAGGCAGGTTGAGGGCCTGCCCGAAGACATCCAGTAACTCGACCGCAAACACCGTAGTTACTCCCAGGGACCGTAGCTCGTTGGTCAGGGCTACAGTGAATCTGCCGAGTCGCTCCGGGTAGCCTGCCTCTTGAAAGCCACTCAACCCATCCAAGAAGAGACGCTTTACCCCGCGCCTGCGCACCGCCGCGAGAAGCTTCTCGGCCAGGTGGTCGAGATTGCCTTCTAGCGGCGGCTGCCAGACAATCTCGATGTCCCCTTTCCGGGCATATGACGCGAACTCGAACCCTAGGTCTTCCGCGTTATTAATCAGTCGCTCGGCGGTCTCATAGAAGCCGAAGTAGAGGCCAGGCTCGTTGTTGCGCGCCCCCTCCTGGAGGAAATGTAGGCCGAGCATCGTCTTGCCCGTGCCGGGGACGCCGTAGAGGACCGTGTTCGAACCTGTGAGCACTCCCCCATGCATCATCTGGTCGAGACCGGCGACGCCAAAGGCGAGTCGCTTACGGTTCTGCCCCGTGGCTGCCGTGAGGCCCCGCAGCACCAACTCCGTGCGCGGATGCACCACAACGCCTTCATCGGTAATCTCGTAACTATGCTTGCCCCTGAGATGCTTGCTGCCGCGTAGCTTGCTTACCTCGACCTCGGTGATCGTCCGCGACCCGATGTACCTCGCCGCCATCTCCACCAGGCCGTCCACCATAGTGAACTCGGGTCGCGAGCGGGTGCCGGGGTCGGAGTGAGTGAGCAAGAGTGTGGTGCAGCCGTGGGCCTCGGCGTAAACGTGCAGCCGTTGCAGGAACTCCTTCACCAGGACGTCCGAGTCGGTGCTCTCGTCCACAGCCGCCAGGCCGTCCATTATGAGCAGCGTAGCGCGTTGGTCTCGGATAACGCCCTGCAACAGGTCGAGCAAGGCGGTGAGGGCACCACCCTGTAGCATCTGGTAGCCACTCACATAGTAGAGGCTATCCCCTATGGGTTCCGGCCTGAAGAAGGAGAAGGCGCTAAGGTGCGTGAGCATGCGCGCGTGAGTCTCGGTGAGTAGGGTCACGTAGACCGCACGGCCGCCGTTCACAACGTGGTTGAACGCCATCTGGTTGCCGAACACGGTTTTCCCGGAGCCGGGCTGCCCGCTGATGAGGTACATGCCTCCCCTTAGGAAGCCCCCATTCAGCAGCACATCGAAGCCTGGAATGCCGGTTGGGACCCGCTCGAAACCGGCAGGCTGTGAAACTGGACTGGTCATGCCCGGTCTCTCCTACACAAAGTATATGGGATAGGCAGCAGGCTCCACTCGCCATGTCATCAAAGGTTCGCCCTCACCTCAGATGCAGGAACGGCGAGTCTCCTGGTCTCATAAGAGACCGAGCATGTTGCTATTTTGCAAGCAATTATCCGCTAAATGGAGAGCGCGCGCAAGTAGTATATCGCCTGGATTCGATTGCCATCAGTCCTGCTGGGAAGGGACCGTTGCCTGCATAGATCGGTCTACCGGCGCTGAATTGCGCGTTGTGGCAAGACCTCTAGTCGCTAGCCGTTGCCAAGTCGCCGGGGGTGAGCGCGATGTGGGCCACTTGCTTGTAGACCGAGCCGCCGGACTGCATGAAGCTTTGCATCAGGCTAACCCCGTTCACCTGGAAGCTGGACTCCTCCGGCAGAATGGTGCTCGTCAGAGAAAGCACTCGCGATAGGGGTGCAAGCTTACCAATGCCGATGCCTTCGCGCACTCTGCCTATGGTCATGTGGGGGCTGAAGGGCTTGTCCGGCTTGAAGCCCAACGCGCCGAGCGCCTCCTGTACTGCCTCTGCAAGCTCGACCGCTGCCGGTGTATCCCCTCCCAGGCCGACCCACACGACGCGAGGCTTGCGCACGTTGGGGAAAGCGCCCAGGCCGCCCACTTCCAGCGCGAACGGGGCTTTTCCAGCGCACGCCTGTTGCAACGCCTGTGTAATCTCCGGCACGCGCGAGGCAGGCACATCTCCCAGGAATTGCAGGGTTACGTGTATGCCTTCGGAACGCGACCAGCGCATCAGGCTGGCAGCCTCACCCAGGTTTTCACGCGTCTGCGCCTGGATGCCTTCAAGCACTTGCAGGATGTTCTGCGGTAGCTCTATTGCAACGAAGAGGCGCGCCCTGTCGCTCCTGTTGCTGACGCGGGGGTTGGTGGTATCAGCCGTGCCAGTGGTGTTGGCGTCTGCGGGCACGTTAGAACCTCAAATCCCAGGAGCGCAGCCTGTCGAGTAGCTTGTGGTTGGTAAGGTCGAGGTGGATGGGTGTGATAGAAACGTAGCCCTGGTCGCAGGCGGTAGCGTCGGTGCCCTCTTCGTGCGTGCTCAACACCTCCGTGCCGCCCATCCAGTAGTACTTGCGGCCGCGCGGGTCCAGTCGCTCGAGCAGCTTGTCCTGGTAGACCCGCTTGCCGAGGCGGGTAACCTGTAGACCCTTGATCTCGTCAAAAGTCCGGCTTGGCACATTGACGTTGAGCAGTATGTCGTTGTCGAGGCCGCGCAACGCTACCTGCTGCACCAGCCTGGCGACCGCGCCCGCCGCGACCTCAATCTGCCACACCGGGTGCGTGTCGGCGGATACCGCAATGGCAGGTATCTCGGAAATGATGCCCTCCAGCGCGGCGGCCACGGTGCCCGAATAAGTAATGTCGTCGGCCAGGTTGTAGCCGTTATTGATGCCGGAAATAACCAGCTCAGGCTTCTGCGGGAGGAAGCCGAGCGCGGCCAGGGCCACGCAGTCGGCTGGGGAGCCGTCGGTGGAGTAGGCGGCGGTGCCGTCTCGCAGGGTCACCTCGTTCACACGGATGGGTCGGTCCATCGTCCGGTTATGCCCCGAGATGGACCAGTTGCGGTCCGGCGCGATAATCACGACCTCGTGCTCAGGGGCAAGCGCGGTGTGTAGCGCCAGCAGGCCCTCCGAGGTGACTCCGTCGTCGTTGGTAAGGAGTATCCTCATGCTAGACCCTCTTCCAGCGCACGCCTTGTGCGGTGTCTTCTATCTCGATGCCGGCCTCCCTAAGCTGGGCGCGCAACGCGTCGGCACGGGCGAAGTCGCGGGCCTTGCGCGCGGCCTGTCGCTCGTCAATCAACTGCTGCAACTCGGCGGGCAGCGTGTCCAATAGCCTCTCCTGAGCGCGCTCTTTGAACCGCAGTCCGAGTACGGTGTCCCAGTCGTACAAGGTTGGCAGAATGGCAGAGGGCTGCTCGCGGCGGTTGGCCTCCGTTATAAGCTCATGCACGGCGGCGAGCGCGCCCGGCATGTTCAGGTCGTCGTTGATGGCGGCAACGAAGCGGTCTTTGTATGCCTGCTGCCACTCGTCGCTGCCCATGCCGTCAGTGGGGGGCATCTGGGAGCCGCGGAAGACGAAGTCGTACAGCCCTTGCAGCGCGTTGGCGGCGGCCCGCATGGCCTCATCGGTGTAGTTCATTTGCGAGCGGTACTTGGCCGTGAAGCAGAAGTAGCGGTAGGCAAGCGGGTCGAAGCCCTGGTCTATCAGGCTCTGCAAGATGAGGAACCCGCCCGACTGGTTCAGGGGGGCTATCCCCTCGCCCATGTCGCGGTCCTCACCGGCGGCCCCGGCGCTCTTGCTCATCTTGCCCGCGTTGATCAGCAGGAACTCGGCGTGCAGCCAGTAGCGCACGAACTGCACGCCTGTGCAGCCCTCCGATTGCGCAATCTCGTTCTCGTGGTGTATCGGGATGTGGTCCACCCCGCCGCAGTGCATGTCGAACGTCTTACCGAGGTACTTCATCGACATGGCCGAGCACTCGATGTGCCAGCCGGGGAAGCCTTCACCCCACGGCGACGGCCAGTGCATGACGTGGTTGGGATCGGCCTTCTTCCACAGGGCGAAATCGGCGGGGTTGCGCTTCTCCGTGTTCACCTCGATGCGCGCCCCTGCCACAAGCTCCTCTAGCGTCTGCCCCGACAGCCTCCCGTAAGAGGGGAGGGATGCCACGTCGAAGTACACCCCATCGTCGATTATATAAGCGTGCCCGTTGTCGAACAGGCACTGTATCAGGTCGATCATCTCCTGGATGTGGTCGGTGGCCTTGCATACGATAGTGGGGCGCACGATGTTGAGTCGCTCGGTGTCGTTGAAGAAGGCGTCAGTGTAGAACTCGGCTATGTCCCAGGCGCTCTTGCCTTCGCGGCGCATCGCCTTGATCATCTTGTCCTCGCCCTCGTCGGCGTCTGAGGTGAGGTGGCCCACGTCGGTGATGTTCATGACGTGGTTCACTTCATAGCCGTCGTACCTTAGCACGCGAGCCAGCACGTCCTCGAAGATGAAGGTGCGCAGGTTGCCTATGTGGGCGAAGTTGTACACGGTGGGGCCGCAGGTGTAAAGCCCCACCTCGCCGGGCCGCATCGGCACGAACGTCTCTTTCTCGCGGGAGAGGGTGTTATAGATGGATAAGTTGTATCTAGGCTCCGCCAAAGGTACGCCTCCTGCATGTTCTCGTACTATGTTGTGCAAGTTATGGGATAATAGAAGTACCATTATAAACCAGCGTGGGAATAGTTGCGTAGCAGGGGTCTGCCAGTGGAAAGGAGGAGCCCATGTCGAACCCTAGCTCATCACAAACATCCGGAGGCCACGTGAGCTACGGCGTTCCCGCTCCGTTGGAACACGTTCTAAGAAGGTGCGGCCGCCAGGTGTCACCGTCCTGGCCGTACTTTACCTTACATGTACTGGATTGCTGTTGCTGTCGGTGTATTTTCTCATTTATTATCCGCCAGAGCCTGCCTATGGGTCCGGGAGCGTACAAAGCAGGATTATGGAGGAACGGCCAATAAAGATGTTTCCACTCCAGCTTGGAATAGCCGCGACCCTCATCGCGGGGGTCGGACTCTGGAGGCTGAAGGGTTGGGGGAGGGGCGCGGCGCTTGTACTCCTTGGCCTGGTTATTTGGGTGGCCGTGCTCGCGATGATTGGCTCGCGCCATCTGTCCGGCTCCGCAATTATCACTATATTGTTGAGTGGGGCTGCCTTCTACTACTTGTGTCGCTCGGAAGTGCGCGCAGCCTTCACTGAATAGCCAATGGCTAAGGAAATCTCCCCTGAGGACTCGTTAGCACAATATCGGAGAACGTGATGTCCTATAATCTGCCCCCTGGCTCTCCATTACCTCCCATTGGGGAGACCCTACGTCCAACAGGCTTGCCACCTATCCCTCCGTTTCCCAAAGAGCGCCCTACAGGGGTCACGGTCCTTGCCGTGCTAAACTTCATCGGCGCCGGATTGTTGCTGGTCCTTGTTGCGGTGGCGTTGCTCATGTCAGGTAACAGCCAGGACTTGGGGAGCGATTTCCTCAGCGAACTCAGGGAGCAATCCAGGGCCAGTCAGATTTCGGCTATTGTGGTTACGGGAATGATAGGTGCGGCCATCTGCCTGCCGCTGGCAATCGGCTTGTGGAGGTTGCGTCCGTGGGCGAGAACCATGGCGTTCGTTGTATATGCTGGCGGTGCGGGTCTCACCCTGTGCGCCAATTTCAATGAGGCGCTCACCATCTCGGTGCTCGTCCGCCTTGCTATTGCTGCCGGGATTGTTTACTACCTGTTGCAGCCCGACGTAAGTAGTGCCTTTGGTGAATCAGACTAGAGCTGGCAAACTACCGGACTAACAGACATGACCGGACGAAGACGCACAGACGCAGAAGAAGCGGCTGACCTGCCCGAAGACCGGCCGGAGTACGACTACGGCGGCCTCGGCACGATGATCGCGCGCGAGATGGCGGTGGAGGCCAGGAGGGCGCGCGCCCGCCGCGAGTTCTTCCGCATCGAGCACGTAAGTCCCTCGCGCAGGGGCGAGCCGGAGAGCAAGGTGCTGGGTATGTACCGTGTGACGGGCGAAAGCGGGCGCGAGTACGACGTGCTGGTGCGCGACCCCAACCCGGAGCACCACGTCAATCGCTGCGTTTGCCTCGACTACGAGTCGAACAACCTGGGCACCTGCAAGCACATAGAGGCGGTGCTGGGCTACATACGCCGCAAGCACCCCTCGCAGCTCCGTGCCGCCAAGCCGAAATTGCTGGAGATCAACCGGCTGACGGTCTATGTCACCCTGCGCTACGTGGGCGACGGCACCTGGACGGCGGCCCCGGTGTACGACCACGCGCTCGATCCCGGCATGCTGCGTCTAATCAACCATTACCTGCTGCCATACCTTGCCGTGCTGGAAGACGACCCCGACGCCTTCCTCAAGCGCATGCAACGCTTCATCGAAGAGGTGGACGACTTCGGTGGCAAGGTGATAGTAGAGCCGGAGGTGTACGACTACGCCGAGCAGGTGAAGACGCGCAACGCCCGCGACGCCCGCCGCCGCGAGCTGATGGACCGGGTGGAGGCCGGGGAGGCGCGGCTGGACCTGCTGAAGCTGCCCCTTTACCCCTACCAGGCGGTGGGCACGCTGTTCCTGGCGTTCACCGAGAAGGCGCTGCTGGCCGACGATATGGGGCTTGGGAAAGCTCAACCTTTGGACGCCAAGGTTCTTACACCTACAGGTTGGAAGTACATGGGTGACATGCACATCGGGGACAAGGTAATCAACTCCCAGGGTGGGGTCTCTAGTGTAGTTGGTGTCTACCCACAGGGGGTCAAAGACATATACCGGGTTGAATTCACTGATGGAAGCGCTACCCAATGTTGTGATGAGCATCTTTGGCAAGTAAACACTCCTGTCCGTAGACGCCGTGGTTCAGCTCCGCGTGTGAAACCTTTGCGAGAGCTGCGCAGTAATTTGCATGACTCTGTTGGAAATCGACGGCACTTCATTCCCATGGTTCACTCGGTGGAGTTTGATGAAGTCGAACTTCCTTTGCATCCTTACCTAGTAGGAGTCCTAATAGGTGACGGAGGTCTAACCAACCACTCTACCAAGCTGTCATCCGCTGACCCTGACCTCCTGGAGGAAGTGCAGCGGTTGCTCCCGTCGGGAGTTGTCCTGGCTAAGAAGGGTGGTTACGATTGGTCGTTGAGTCAGGGCCGGACCTCAAGGGCTAATCCTGTGACTATGGCCTTGCGTTCGCTGGGCTTGATGGGGCACCGGTCGGACCAGAAATTTATTCCCGACATTTACAAGTATGCTTCGGCAACGACCCGTGAGTCGTTGCTACAAGGATTGCTGGACACAGATGGACACGTGCGTCCCTCGGACAACAATATCGAGTTCACATCAACCTCGTTGCGGTTGGCCTTAGATGTTATCGAATTGGTCCAGTCGCTGGGTGGAACCGCGCGCTTGCGGCCCAAGCGAACCTCTTATACGTATGGTGGCGAGCATAGAGAAGGCCGTCTAGCCTACCGAATGTCCATCGCGGTACCCTCCCAGGTACGTCCTTTCCGGCTTGCGCGGAAGGCGAACACCTATCATCCCAGGCTTAAGTATCCCCCGGTTCGCGCCATGAAATCGGTTACCTACGTTGGCCGCAAGGAAGCCCAGTGTATAGCAACTGACGCCCCCGACCAACTCTATGTAACTGATGATTACATCGTCACCCACAACACCCCACAAGCCTTAGCCGCCGCCAAATTGCTCCAGGAATGGCACGGCATCAAGAAGGTACTGGTCATCACCCCCGCTTCGGTGAAGTACCAGTGGGGCCGCGAGATAGAGCGATTCTCGGATGAAAGTTACGTCGTGGTCACCGGCAGCAAGCAGAAGCGGGAGCAGCAATACGCCACCGGTGCCACCTTCACCATCATCAACTATGAGCTGGTGTTGCGCGACCTCGACCACATCCGCGCCCTCAACGCTGACCTCGTCATCCTCGATGAAGCCCAGCGTATCAAGAACTGGAGGGCCAAGACCAGCCAGGCGATAAAGGAGTTGCCCCACCCCTTCGCTTTCGTGCTGACGGGCACGCCGCTTGAGAACAAGTTGGAGGAGCTTTACAGTATAGTGGAGTTCCTGGACGAGAAACTGCTAGGCCCGCCATGGCAGTTCATGGCGCAGCACGTCGTCAAGGACGAGTGGGGCGGCATCATCGGCTACAAGGACCTTGCGGGCGTGCGGCGGGCAATCGCTCCCATCCTGCTCAGGAGACGCAAGGCCGACGTGCTGCAAGACCTTCCTGCGCGCATCGACAACGACTTCTGGCTGGAGCTAGAACCGGAGCAGGAGCGACTATA
Source organism: Chloroflexia bacterium (assembly GCA_036388595.1). GTDB lineage: Bacteria > Chloroflexota > Chloroflexia > QHBQ01 > JADMIH01 > JADMIH01. Next base: position 1,741 of record DASVRN010000068.1, on the reverse strand, counting down.
CCGCCCGTTGGAGAAGCAGCTAACCGCCTTGCTCCGCCTGCCCGAGTGGGACGCGGCTGCCAGCGCGATGGCCTTGCGCCTCATCACCTTGTTGCGGGAGGCGGCCACGGCAGCGCAACTGGTCAACCCGGAGGTGCATTCATCGCGCAAGCTAAAGGAGCTACCGGCCCTGGTGGAGGAAATCGCGCTGGAGGGGCACAAGATGCTCATCTTCACGCAGTGGAAGCGCATGACCCGGCTGGCCGAACAAGCCCTGGCGGGACTAGACGTGAAGACGGTGCGGCTCTACGGTGGGCTGGGCATGAGGGCGCGCCAGCGGATAATAGAGCAGTTCATGACAGACCCGCAGACGGCAGTGTTCATCTCGACCGACGCGGGTGGGCTTGGCTTGAACCTGCAAGCGGCCTCGTTCGTCATCAACCTGGACCTGCCGTGGAACCCCGCCCGCGTCGAGCAGCGCATCGGCCGCGCCCACCGCATCGGCCAGACCCAGCCCGTGAACGTGATCAACATGATCGCGCAGAACACCATCGAGCAGCGCGTGTTGGACGTGCTTTACCGCAAGCAAGAGCTATTTGAGGAGATACTTGATGTCGAGTTGGACCCCGAAACAGGCGTTATCAAAACTGATGCAGATCTTCCGGCCGAGCGGCTCCGGCGAATCGTCGAGCTACTCCTCGGCTGACGACAGCGACGAAATTGTAGAAGACGACCTCCAAATCAGCCCCCTCGCCATGATGGACGAGCGCAGCCCCGAAGCCTGGCTGGGCAACTTCCTGGCTATCCTGGGCGTGGCAGGCTCTGCGCGCTACTCCACGATAGAGGGCAGCAGGCGAGACGAGACTCTGCTCACGCAGTTGCGGCAGATGGCGGAGGTGCCGGAAGGCGAGAACCCTCTGCGCCTCCTTGAGGGCGACCAGGGTGCCTCCCTGAAGGCGAGCGACTGGTCCGCGTGGTGGCGCATGGAGGGCGAGCTTGGCCGCTATTCATACTCGGTGCTGGCCCTCTCCCTGCTTGGCGACACCACCCACCGTGCCGAACTGGTGACCCTCTACCGCCAGACGGGAAACGCCCGCATCCAGAAGGACGCCCACTACGTGCTGTGCCATCTCCTCGGCAAAAGCTGGCCGGGCTACAACGTGACGGAGAGCGACCTGCGGCGAGTGGGGGCTGAAACGTGGTTCTGAAACGTGAAACGTGAAACGTGATGTGGCTTGCTCAATAGGGTTCGTGGATGCCTAACACTTTCTACTACAGGACTCCATTCCCCCTGTCATCCTGAGCGTAGCGAAGGATCTCAAGAAGGTGAGTATGGATGCTGTTGAGCACATTGGCAATGTTGCTGAATATCCGGTACCTCGCCACAGCCAGCATCCTAGATCCTTCGCTACGCTCAGGATGACGGGGGGGAGCAGCGTTCTCGCGTAAGAGACGGAGGCGAATTCGCGTACCGAGAGGAGCAAGCCGCATCACGTTTCACGTTTCACGTTTCAGAACTACCGCTTCTTCACCGTCACCGTGTAGTTCGCCTGCTCCGTCGTCTTTGGGGCTTGTGGGGAGGTTACCAGGATAGCGTCACGGGCCTGGGTGCCGCGTCCGAGGCCGGAGAGGGTGATGCTGCCGTTGCCGTTGGCGTCGATGGGTATCACCCGCACCCGATTGGTGCTGCCCCGCTCGAGGAGGGCGACGAACCACTTCTGCGGTACGTGGCTGCTGATGCGCAAGAAGCCTTCTGCCGCCC
>DASVRN010000067.1:0-10612 GCA_036388595.1 Chloroflexia bacterium | reverse complement strand
TCGCCATCTTTGTACATCCCACTGTACCAATAGACGCTATTGCCAGCGACCCTGATGATAACAAGTTCCTTGAATGCGCCGTAGCAGGCGGCGCTGACTACATCGTCTCTGGTGACAAACACCTCCTAAGCCTGGGCGAGTACGAGGGCATCCGCATCTTATCTCCCGCCGACTTCCTTCGTGTGTTGGAGCAAGGGCAAGGCGCATAGCGGGACTGCGACCAATAAAGGGTTGGGGATCAAACGTGGCTGGACCGAATGATAATCAATCTGTCGCTGAACTTGTGGCTCTAGCATTGACGCAAGACCCGGAAAACCAGGACTACTGGGACACGGTCTACTTACTGCAATATCGTGGCACTTCGGAGGTATTCGAGATTGCAAAGCAGCTTTGCCGGAGCGACAACGCCAGGGACAGGGAACTTGGCGCAGACTTGCTTGGACAGGGCCTCGTGTGGGATAAGAACTTTCCTGCCGAGAAGGTGCCCATCCTCTTACAAATTCTCGCCACTGAAGAGGACCCGAACGTTCTGAGTGCGACAATTTCCGCCCTGGGCAGAATTGGCACACCGGCGCGAATCGGCCCGTTGCTCAGATTGGTGGATCACCCGGATCATGAAGTCCGCTATCACCTGGCTATCAGCCTGTCGCAAACTGAAGATGCACGTGCCATTGAAGCGTTGATATCTCTTTCTACTGACATAGACTCGCACGTAAGAGATTGGGCTACGTTCGGCCTGGGGTCCCAGACGGATCTGGATACACCTGCCCTCCGCGAGGCTCTCCTTGCTCGCATTGCAGACACGGACTACACCACGCGCTGTGAAGCCCTCGCGGGTCTTGCGAAAAGGCGGGACGAAAGGGTATTGGAGCCATTGGTCCAGGAGCTACATAACGAAAGCTTGGGCTTGCTGGTGCTTGAAGCAGCGTCTGAGCTTTCTGATTCGAGGTTGTGCCCTGCTTTGCTGAAGCTAAGAGCAAAATGGCTTGGAGATGAAGACTCGCACGCGCACGCGTTGGAAGAGGCCCTGGTTAGTTGCCGGTGCATTTCACAAGAAGCAGAATATCCATCATAATCTCGAAGTAGCCAGCCTGAACTAAGGAGACCCAATTGCCCCTTAACGACCTATACCGCGCCCTTGACACCGAACGCCGCAAAGTCATAGTCGGCCAGCGGTGGACGTTCGATCTGCTGCTGGTGGCTCTGCTCACCGACGGCCACGTGCTGCTGGAGGGCGTGCCCGGCGTCGCCAAGACCCTCATGGCGCGCACCCTCGCCCACTGCTTGCGGGCCGACTTCAAGCGCGTGCAGTTCACCCCCGACCTGATGCCCTCCGACGTGATAGGCACCAACGTCTTCAACCTGCAAAACTCCACCTTCACGCTGAAGCGCGGCCCCGTCTTCACCAACATCCTGCTGGGCGACGAGATCAACCGCGCGCCCGCCAAGACCCAATCGGCCCTCCTCGAGGCGATGGAGGAGCGACAGGTCACTATCGAGGGCGTGACCAACCCGCTGCCCGCCCTGTTCATGGTGATCGCCACGCAGAACCCGGTAGAATACGAAGGCACATATCCCTTACCGGAGGCCCAGCTCGACCGCTTCCTCTTCAAGGTGGTGGTGGAGTACCCCACGCGCGAGGAGGGTCTGCAACTGCTGCGCAACTACCAGGGAGGCTTCAGCGCCCGCAGGCTGGATGAGGCCGGGATAGTACCGGTGGCTGGTGAGGCCGAACTTAAATCGGCGCGGCAGGAGATCGCAGGCGTGCAGGTGGCCGAAGCCGTGCTCGACTACATCCAGCGCATCGTGGAGGAGAGCCGTCGCTCGCCCGACCTGTCGCTTGGCGGCTCGCCCCGCGCGGGTATCGCCATCTTGCAGTCGAGCAAGACGATGGCGGCTTTGCAGGGCCGTAACTACGTGGTGCCCGACGACATAAAGTTGCTGGTGCCCCCCATCATGCGACACCGCATCATCCTCAAGCCCGAAGCCGAGATAGAGGGCCTCAACGCCGACCGCGCACTGGAGCGCATACTGGCGCGTGTAGAAGTGCCGCGTTAGTAGCACAGCAGCACAGCAGCACCCAAGAGTGCCCCCTGTCATCCTGAACGCAGTGAAGGATCTAAAGAAAGTGGGTAGGGATGCTGTTGAACACCACGACTATCGTGCTGAACGCTCAGTAGAGGGGCATGAGGAGCATCTGAGATCCTTCACTACGTTCAGGATGACAGGGGGAATAGGGTCGCCACAATAGCGACAGGTCACTAGAGCGGTGCAGTGTTGAGATACAGGCACAACCGTCTTGTCTCGACTCGCCAGGATTGGGTATAATTACTCGCACGCAATGCGTCAGTGGCGGAATGGCAGACGCGCTAGCCTTAGGAGCTAGTGTCCGCAAGGACGTAAGGGTTCGAATCCCTTCTGGCGCACCCAATAGACACCCGGTCAGGGACGCTAACATGGCGTCCTTTTGCTTTAACCGAAACCTTCCCCGTATACTCCACTTAGACCGTGGCGGCGTACAACTACAAAGACCTGTTTGGAGCACGATTATGCCAGCAAGATCGGCGCGCCTCGTTGCGGTCGCCTCTATTCTCCTGATTTCAGTCCTTCTACCCCTCGTCGGCGGGTCGCACGTCGCCGGGGCGGCTGCCACGCCCAAACCTGCCGTGCGGCTTACGGGCGGCGAAAAATGCTTCCCTCAGACCGGGCGCTGCATGCACGGCGTCTTCCTCGGCTACTGGCAGAACAACGGCGGTGTGGCGCAGTTTGGCTACCCCGTCACGGACGAACTGGAGGAGAGCGGTCGCACCGTGCAGTATACCGAGCGCGCCCGCTTCGAACTGCACGAGCAGCACCGCGACACCCCATACGAAGTGCAGTTAAGCCTCCTGGGTACGCAGTTGGTCGCGGGCCGCAACGAGGCCGCTTTCAGGCGCGTGAACCAACCGTCTAGCGGCACTTGGTTCAGGGAGAGCGGGCACACCCTCAAGGAGCCGTTTCTCACCTACTGGCAGCGCAACGGCGGCCTGCCCGTCTTCGGCTTCCCCGTCTCTGAGGCCTTTAGCGAGAAAAGCCCCACCGACGGTAAGACCTACACGGTGCAGTACTTCGAGCGCAACCGCCTGGAGCATCACCCGGAGGCCAGGGGCACGGCCAGCGAGATACAGCTTGGCTTGCTGGGCCGAGAGTTCTACAACCGTACCTACGGCAACACCCCGCCTCCTCCCGCTACTCCCTATCCCGTGTCAATGGCTGCCCTACAGGGGATGAAGCGTTGGGGTGGCGACCTGCGCGTGGAGCGGACCACAAACGAGACGGCAGCCTACACCCAGTACGGCATCACGTACAGGAGCGGCAACCTGCGCATCAGCGGGCAGATGTACGTGCCGAAGGGCAACGGGCCGTTCCCGGTGATGATTATGAACCACGGCTTCATCCCGATTGAGGACTACGTCACGGGCATGGACTCGCGGCGGGAGTCGCCCTTCGTGGCCTCCAACGGCTACGTGGCGATTCACCCCGACTTCCGCAACTACGCCACCTCAGACGACGATGAGAACGCCAGTGAGAACCTCACAGCGTTCGGCTGGGCCGACGACTCGCTCAACCTGGTGGATGCGGTGAAGCGCTCCAACCTGCCGTACCTCGATAAGAACCGCATCGGCTACTGGGGCCACTCGAACGGCGGGCAGGTGAGCATGATGGCCCTGGTGGCGCAGCGCCAGCCGGACATCAAGGCGTTCGTGCTGTTCGCCGCCACTTCGCCCGATTACGCCGATAACTTCAATCGCTGGACGCGGCCCCGCTCGGAACAGGCCGTCCAGGTGAAGGCGCGGCACGGCTTCCCGGAGGACAACCCCGCCTTCTATGAGGGACTATCGGTCGGCCCGCACTTTGACGAGGCGGCCACCAAGGGGCCGGTGCTCTCCTTCCACGGCACGGGCGACACGAACACCCCCTTCGAGTGGTCGCAGCGCTCGGCTGACCTCATGAAGGCGGCGGGCATAGACATTACCTTCGTGCCGCTCAGGGGCGAGAACCACCTGTTCAGCGACCGTGCCTGGCGCGGCGGCGTCGCCACTCAGTTCCTGGAGTTCATCGACAAGCACGTCAAAGGCGCTAAATAAGCCTGTACACCAGCAGAACGCAAATCGCTACAACAAGAGGGCCGCCCAACTAACATCAGGCGACCCTCTTGTCTTTCCCTGTAACAATGTCTATAGCCGCATCACGTTTCACGTTTCACGTTTCAGCATCACGTTTCAGCACCTGCTTCACTCCAAACACCCCCGCCAACTGCGCCAGGACCAGCACGAGCACTGCGAGCACTATTACTGCCGCGCTAGTGAGGAAGACGGCTGCGGCTCCCGCGCTGTCATAGATTAGTCCCGCGAGGGGGCTGGCGATCAACGGTGCTAGCCCCCACATCCCCGCGCTCAGGATGCCTTGCGAGGTCGAGGACCATTCGGCGGGTGCCCACTCGGCAAAGAGGCGCACGGTGGTCGGCAGAAAGAGGCCGAAGCCCAGCCCTTGTAGCAGGGCGACCCCCAACAGCAGGGGAGGCCACGGTATGAAGGCGAGGCCCAGGTACCCCGTTCCGAATAGCGAGTAGGCCAGCACCAGGGTCTGCGGGCCTCCCAAACGTCGCGTGATTCGCTCGCTCCACTGCATCACGGGTAGTTCGCTGGCTGCCATCACACCGGCGAATAGGCCCACGAGCGACTGTCCGCCCAGGCTGTCCAGGTAGATGCCCGAGAAGGTGAATACCGACGACATGGCGATTCCCAGCGCGAAAGTGGCTAGTAGCACAACCCGGAGCCTGTTGTCAGCGATTACGAGCCTGATAGGAGGCCGCGCCTGTGCCTCAGTGGGGCGGTCTTCCTCTAATTGCGTGGCGGAGAATATCGTCGCGAGGAACAGCAGGCTCGCGATGGGAAACATCAGGAAGAAGCCGGCCTCTTGCCAGAGGGTGCCACACACCACGGCCACCACGGCCCAGCTTACAGACCCCCACAACCGCATCTTTCCGTAAGAAAGCCCCCTGCGTGCCGCCGTACGGGCTACCATGCTATCAGCCACCGGGATTGAAGCGCTACCCACAATCGCCAGCAGAGCCACAATAGGCAGGAGCCACGCAAACGATCCGGGCAGAGGCACCGCGAGCAAGGCCAGCGCCGTGCCCAACAGCGACAAAACGAGGTAACGCACCCTCCAGCCGCGCCTGTCCGCGAGCGCCGATAGGCCGGGACCCGCGAGCAACGCCATCAACGGCCCTATCGCGGCGAGCACTCCAATCTCGCTGCCCGACAGGCCACGTTCTGCGTAGAAGACGCTGATAAAAGGTATGTAGGCGGCAGCGGCCCCGTAGAAGCTGAAGTAAAAGAGCGCGCCGGCAACTGCCGGCCCAAGATGTAGACGTTTTCTAAATAGCATTTAATATCACGAGACTTGTACCCAAGCCGAAGATTTGTGCTTGCCGGGTCTGTGGCGGCGGTTTGAATTGTGCCGCACAACGGGGACCATCTGGAGCAATATTCCTGCCATTCGGTTCGCATCTTACACAACCTGCAACCAACATTAACGGCAAAGCAAGGGGGCCGCCCCATTCACCGGGACAGCCCCCTTGCTTTACCCCACTTAAGGAATTCAGCCTTACGAGTTACGAGTTACGCGCCGGCCGCCTGCTTCTTGTTCAGGGTGCGCAGGCAGCGGGTGCATATGTGAACGCGCTGCATCTCGCCCTTGACAAGTATTCGCTTCGACTGGACGTTGGGCACCCAGCGGCGCGGGGTGTGGTTCTTGGCGTGGCTGACGTTGTGCCCGTACTGGGGCTTCTTGCCACACACATCACATACTACCGACATGACTACTCCCCTTTACGAAAACGAGCATTTACAGTATAGTAATGCGTAACATTTCAAGTGGCCCATTTGCAGGCCATACTCGCCAATCTTACCATAACTGCCTGCGTTTGGCAAGGTTGTTGCCTCCATGACTTCCCGTAACCGCAAAGACCACGACCACTACAGCCTGAATACGGCTCCACTCTCGCTCACGGGCCGCCTCAACACCACGCAGTTGGGCAACGGTGCTGCCGCCGAAATGCACACGGAGCATCTTACCGAGCAGGAGGCCGGCATGGGCAAGATAGAGGTGTCGCCAAGAGCGATTTCGCACTTGGCGAGTCGCGCCGCCCAACGCTCATATGGCGTGGTGGGCCTCGCCGCGCGCAACGCCCGGCCCGGCTGGGCGGAACTATTACGCCGCGACGAAGTCTACAAGGGCGTCGATGTAACCATCAACGACGGGCAGGTAATCATAGACCTGTACGTGGTCCTCGAATACGGCACCCGCATCTCCGAAGTGGCACGCAACATCATGAGCAACTCCAAGTTCGCCGTCGAAACCGCCCTGGGCGTGCCGGTGGTACAGGTGAACGTCAACGTCCAGGGGATAAGAGTTAGTAAGTGATTTGGGAATTGGGATTTCGGAATGCGGATTTAGTTGATATCCGAGCAAATCCGAAATCCCAATTCCCAAATCCGAAATAACCACTATGACACAAGCAAGACAGGTCAAGGGCGAGAGGGATAGCGCCGAGAAGCCTCACCATCATTTGCCGACCGGACCGGGGGAGACCTGGAGCGGGCAGGACCTCAAGCGCGCGGTTGGCGCTTGTGCGGCCTGGCTTGCGCGCAACGCCGAGGCGATAAACTCGCTCAACGTGTTCCCCGTGCCCGATGGCGACACCGGCACCAACATGGCCCTGACCATGCACGCGGCTGTGAAGCAGGTCGCGGAGTCGCCCAGCCACTCGGCGGCCGAAATCGCGGCGGGGCTGTCGCATGGCGCGCTCATGGGGGCGCGGGGCAACTCCGGCGTTATCCTGTCGCAGATCTGGCGCGGCTTTGCCGAGGGGATTGCGGGCAAGGACCGGATTTCGGCGGTAGACTTCGCGGAGGGCCTGGTGGCAGCTACCGCTACCGCCTATCGCGCGGTGCTCAAACCTGTAGAGGGCACCATCCTCACGGTCATCAAGGATACCGGGGTGGCAGCGCAGGCTGCGGCGGGGCATGTGAACTCGTACGCCTACGTGCTGGACGAGACGAGCAAGGCTGCCAAGGCTTCCGTCGCTCGCACGCCCACTTTGCTGGACAAGCTGCGGGACGCCGGGGTAGTAGACGCCGGTGGGCAGGGCCTGTACATGCTCATTGACGGCATTCGGCGCTACGCGGAGGGCGAGGACCTGGAAGCGGAGAGCGCCGACCTGCTTGTGGTAGTAGCGCCTGAAATGAATGGGGCGGCGGTGCAGGTGGAGCACGGCGAGTACGGTTACTGCACCAATTTCATCCTTGTGGGCGGCGGCTGGGAATTCGATGAGGTGCGCGCCCGTATCGCGGCGTTCGGTGACTCGGCGGTTATCGTGGGCGACGAGCGCGTGGTGAAGGTGCACATCCACACCGAGACGCCCGGTACCGTGCTCGATTACGCGACCTCCCTCGGCAAACTGCGCCAGATAGCCATCACCGACATGCAGGAGCAGCACGAGGACTTCCTGGCGGGACACGGCCTGCCCAACGCCTCCACCATGCATGGAGATGCTGCGGATGCCGTCGAGAACCCCGACGCGGCGAAGAGTCGCATAGCCTTGGTGGTGGTGGCCTCCGGTCAGGGACTGGTGAACACCTTCAAGAGCATGGGGGCAACCGCGATTGTTGAGGGCGGCCAGACGATGAACCCCAGCACCGAGGACCTGCTCAAGGTGATAGAGAGGGTGCCGCAGGACGAGGTCATCATCCTGCCGAACAACGGCAACATCGTCATGTCGGCCCGGCAGACGGTCAGCCTCACCAAAAAGAAGGTAGTGGTGGTGCCCACCGACACCATCCCACAGGGCATGGGTGCCTTGCTGGCCTTCAACTACGATGCAGACCTCGACTCGAACGTGCGCGCTATGGATGCCGCCTCCAAGCAGGTGGAAACGGGAGAGATCACACGCGCGGTGCGGGACGCCAAAGTCGAAGGCATCGAGGTGAAGGTGGGCGAGATAATCGGCCTGCTCAACAACAAGCTCGTGACCACCGGCCCCGACCGGGAAGAGGTAGCCTGGGACCTGCTGGAGAAAATGGGTGCCCACGAGCGCGAGCTAATCACCATCTACTGGGGCGGTGAGGTCGGCCAGCCCGACGCCGAGCAGTTCCAGTCCCGAGTGCAGGACCACTTCTCCAACGCCGAAGTAGAGCTTGTACACGGCGGCCAACCATTTTACGACTATATCATTTCCGCGGAGTAGAAGCTGAAACGTGAAACGTGAAACGTGATGGTACAATAAGCGCCATCGCGGCTTATGCGAGGCCAAGCAACCTAAACCGCATCACGTTTCACGTTTCACGTTTCAGAACCTTATGCCTCACATCCGTATCGTCACAGACAGCGCCTGCGACATACCAGACGCCTTGTTGAGGCATTTGGATATTACCGTGGTACCCCACTCTATTAGTTGGGGCGACTCGGTGTTCGCGGTGGAAGGTGAGAGTGGGGGCGAAATCCTGTCGCGCAAGATGAAGAGTGAGGGTGGGCCGAACTCCTGGCCCACGGTCGCTGCGCCCGATGTGGAGGACTTCACCCAGCTTTACCGCACGATGCGCGATACCTGCGACGGCATCCTCTCAGTCCACACTAGCTCCAGGCTCAGCGAGGTCTACACCAACGCTCTACAGGCCCGCGAGGCGTTCGGGCGGTCGGGGCATGGCGGGCCGTTTCCCATCGCGGTAATCGACTCGATGTCGCTCTCGATGGGCCTGGGTTGGCTGGTGCTAGCTATGTACGATGCAGCAGAGGCGGGCATCGAGTTGCAGAAACTGGCGACGGTAGCCAACCGCATGGCCGGGACCACCCACTTTGCCTTCTTTACCGAGAGCCTGGCGGGCCTGCTGAAGACCGGGCACGTACCCCGCTTGCAGGGCCACGCCGAAGGTCTATCCTCTCTAAAGCCGCTGCTGCACCTGGATGAAGGGCACTTGATGGTCTACGAGCGCACCCGCACGCGCCCCAAGGCCAGGGATTCGCTCTACAACTTCGTGGAGGACTTCCCCAAGATCGGCCGCATCGCTGTGCTGCATACCGGCGCTCTATTCGACGTGGAGCATTTGCTTACCCGCATAGGCGCGATCTACCCCCGCGACCACGTCACGGTCATACCCGCAGGCCCGACCGTCACTGCCTGGCTCGGCCCCGACGCGGTGGGTGTGGCCGTGCTGGAGGGTGAGGAGTAGGTTCTGAAACGTGATGCGGCTTGTGTTATTTGGTTCGTGAATACGACAGTGTATGTTTGGCGGAACCAGAGCCCCACCCTGTCATCCTGAGCGCAGCGAAGGATCTCAGATGCGGGGTATGTTCAAGAGCCGAATACCAGCCAAGTCAGTTCCATAATTCAACAGCATCCCTACTCACCTTCTTTAGATCCTTCGCTACGCTCAGGATGACAGAGGGGAACAGGGTCCAGCAGTCGAAACAACCGCCCATTCGGGTTATACTGTTACCTAAACCCCATCACGTTTCACGTTTCACGTTTCACGTTTCACGTTTCACGTTTCAGAACCAGGAGCAACGATGCCCCAACTTTCCCGCCAGGTAAAGATTGTTACAGACAGCGCCGCCGACATCCCGTCTCAGTTGGCGCGAGACCTTGATATAACTGTTATTCCGCTACTGGTGCACATGGGCGGGCGCACGTACAAGGACGGCGTGGACCTGAGCGGCGAGGAGTTCTACCGCGAGCTTCAGGGAGCTCGCGGGGTCACCACTACCTCTTTGCCCCCTCTTCACCCCTTCGAGGAAGCGTACCGCAGCCTCACACGCGACGGCTATGAGGTCGTCAGCATCCACCTCTCCTCCAAGTTGAGCGGCACCTTCAATGCGGCGCTGATGGCGTCTACAGGAGACGGCGTCGAGGCCGAGGCAATCAGCGTAGTCGATTCACGCAGCATCTCTATGTCGCAGGGGTGGGTAGCCATACGTTGCGCGGAAGCGGCAAAGGAAGGTAAGTCCAGGGAAGAGATAGAGGAATTGGCCGAGTCGTTGGTATCTAAGAGTTTCATTTTTGGCGTGCTCGATACCCTGGAGTACGTCATTCGCTCCGGGCGCGTGGGGAAGATACCCGGCACAGTGGGTAATATGCTGAGCATCAAGCCCTTGCTCACAGTACAGCCCAGCGGGGAGGCCATTATCCTGGAGCGAGTGCGCACCGACAAGAAGGCTCTGGCGCGGATAATAAAGCTGGCGCAGGAGAAGGGCGAATTGCAAGCGGTAGCCGTCCTGCACGGGGCCAACGAGGAGGGCGCTACGCAACTGCTGCAAATGGTGCGCGACAGCCTCAACCCGCCGGAGCTGGTGGTTGTGGGGCACATCGGAGCTGTGTTGGGCACGCACCTGGGGCCGGGCGCGGTGGGAGTATGCTTCCTGACAAAGTGATGGGGTTTGAGGATTCCTGCACTGTGGCAAAGACGACGCCCGGCGATTGAAATCGCGGGCTACACCTTGCGAAGTCTGCCCTGCGGCAGACTGGTGCATCTTGGAGTAGCTAAATAGACCTAATTGGATGTAATAGTCC
>DASVRN010000066.1:0-8216 GCA_036388595.1 Chloroflexia bacterium | reverse complement strand
AGGCAACAAGGGCGGTGCCGACGACCCACGCCGGAGCTAGTACCGAGTGCCGAGTGCCGAGTGCCGAGTGCCGAGTTCTGAGTTCTGAGTAGATTTATAAGGGGTTGTGCATCGCTAGCACGACCCCTTCTTCTTTGGATTGTTCGATCTGTAATCCTACTACCGCTCTTACTACATGCTGTGCTATACTAGCGCCATTCCAGGTAACGGTGCCTGGAAGCCTGGTTTCTTAGCGCACAGGAGGTACATGCTATGACGTGGCAAGCGACCGCCCCGAAGACCGATGGTAGTGGCTCAGAAGAGGAAGAAGGCGAGGGGGAAGAAATCCAGACGTAAGCACTAAGCTGGCTGAGTCTGCTGAAACAAAGGGGCGTGCAACCGCTGCACGCCCCTTCTGCTATTCTCTAAAAGTAGTAGTCACGCTCGGAGCCGTCGTAGTGGCCTGAGTTGCGGCAGCACCGCATGAAAGCGCCTCCCGGAGCCGCAGGGGCACAGGTCGTCTTTCCCCAGCTTCTCCATCAGTTCCTTGTGCCCATGCACTACCCGGCTGCCCCGCTTGACCGCCCGTTCGGATGGGTAGCCGCGCCGTCGCTTGCTCATCGGCTCAAAAGCCGTGCTCCTCTTCGGGCTGTTCGATGTTGTTGTCCATCGTATTTGCCTCCTTTCCTGTGTCCGGGTGTGCAACATTGTGCCATACTGGAGCATGATTGTTCACCGCAGAGACGCAGAGGACGCGGAGATTACGCAGAGATTAGTTGAGGTGTTCTTTGCAGGGGCAACACTGTACAGTATGATGTTTAGCTCGCCATAAGCCCAAACAACCATAATCTCCGCGTAACCTCTGCGCCCTCTGCGTCTCTGCGGTGAATAATAATCCACGCAATAGCACACAGTTACTATGCACGCCCCTGGTGCCTGCGTCAATCGGTCTGCGGCACGATTTTGGGGCAGCAAAGCGGCCTTGACACGCTCGGAAGGCTTACAGTACAGTAGCCTTACAGGCACGCCCTCGACGCCGCAGGTAGCCCCACGGAGACTATGTGAGCAAATTTGCTATGCTGAAGCTTATACCCTTCCGGGCGGTCGTATTAGCAGCAGCCACTTTAAGCGTTATTCCCCTATCCGCCTGCAACCAGGTGGGTGGTGATTCCGGCACAGCTGTCGCCACCATCTCTGCGCAGACCAGGCCCACCAGGACCCCAGGAGACAAGATGAAGCCGCAGCCGGAGGACTTCAGCGTCACGTACGAGTGGCGGGCTGGCACCATGCCTCCCCCCTACCACTACGAGTACTCCATCCATATCGGGCCGGGCACCGAGGGGCAGATCGTGTTCCAGCCCGACTACGACTCTGACGGCGTCCCCAGGTGGACCGAGCCGGTGACCGTGACCAAGCAGCAGCTAGCCGACCTGTACGACCTGGTGTTGGACCGCAAGTTGCTCCGGGAGAATTGGGGCAACGTGCAGGACCCGCCCGTCGGTGGCAGCGTGCAGTGGGCGGAAATCACGGCTCACGGCAAGACGTACGAGATCCCCACCCACCTGCAAGGCTTCCAGGAAGACGCTGCCGCCAGGTTGTATGACGCCGTCAAGGCCCTGGTACCCCAGGCAACCTGGGACAAGCTGGAGGCCCAGCGCGAGCAGTACGTCGAAGAGTACCAGAGCAAGAACGGGGACTGACCGGGCAGGGTCGCACCCGTACAGGCATAAACAAACCGCATTGGAAGGAGCACAAATTGCATACAGCCGTGCGCGCAAAAGTAGTCGCGAGGATCGTAGCGACTGTCGCCCTGGTGCTGGCCTCCGGGTCTCTGCTAGCGAGTGGACCTCTAGCCTCGGCGGGGGTGCCGGTGCGCGTCTCCGCGGCCCAACCCGCGAGCAAGATTTCACCCGGCGTAGTGCGCGCCACTGATGCGGGGCAGGTCGCGCCCATAGCCATCCTGCTGGTCGACCAGGCAGACGTGAGCGCCGCCTACGGCATGGCCGACCGGGACGCGCGAGGGCGTTATGTCTACAACACTCTCAAGGCCCACGCCGACAGGACGCAAGTGGGGCTGCGCGCCGAGCTTGATGCGCTGGGTGTAAGCTACAACTCCTTCTGGATAGCCAACGTCATATTCGCGCGAGGCGACCGCGCCCTGGTGGAGCGGCTGGCGGCCCGCGGTGACGTGAAGCTGATCGAGTCGAACGCGCAAATGCTAGCGATCAGTGACCCCGTCAGTACCAAAGCCGAATCTGCGCCACTCAACCCACAGGCAATAGCATGGGGCGTGCAGAAGGTCAACGCTCCGCAAGTCTGGGCCCTGGGCTACACCGGTCAGGGAATAGTTGTTGGCATACAGGACACGGGCATGCGGTGGACGCATAACGCCCTCAAGCCACATTATCGGGGCTGGGACGGCGATAGTGCGGACCACAACTACAACTGGTGGGATGCCATACACAGCGGTAGTTCCTCCTGCGCGCCCAACCTCCAGGCACCATGCGATGACAACGGGCACGGTACACACGTGTTGGGCAGTATCGTGGGTGACGATGGCAACGGCAACCAAGTGGGTGTAGCGCCCGGCGCTAAATGGATAGGCTGCCGCAACATGAGGACGGGTATAGGCTCCCCTCAGACCTACACCGAGTGCTTCGAATTCTTCATGGCTCCAAAGAAACTGGATGGTTCCGGGGCAGACCCGACGTTGCGTCCGCACATCGTCAACAACAGTTGGGGATGCCCACCGTCTGAGGGGTGCGCCGCCACTACGTTGCAAACGGTTGTGGAGAACACACAGGCATCCGGGATCTTTGTAGTAACTTCCACTGGCAACGCAGGTCCAGAGTGTGCTACTGTTGACGATGAATCCCAGTCAGGCCCGCCGGGTATCTATGCTGCGTCATTCGCAACCGGAGCCATAGACAGCAGCAACACATTGGCATCTTTTAGCAGCCGTGGGCCAGTGCTTGCGGATGGCTCCAGCAGACGCAAGCCTGATATAGTAGGGCCTGGGGCGTCCGTCCAGTCTTCTACGGCCGGTAGCGATAGCAGTTATGGTTTCAGTAGTGGCACGTCGATGGCCAGCCCACACGTCGCAGGCACCATAGCTTTACTCTGGAACGTCTGGCCTGAACTACAGCGAGAGATAACGACTACCAAGCAGTTACTGCAGGACACAGCCAACCCGAATATTACCGTCAACAGTGGTCCAACTTCCTGCGGCGGCATACCGAACAGCACCGTTCCAAACAACGCCTTTGGTTACGGCCTTGTGGATGCCTACGCAGCGGTGCACGCCTACTGCCAGACTACCTCGCAGGACCTGTACGTAGGCAGCGAAATCGCGCCCGCGAATATCACCATCCCGGCGGGTAGCACCGTACGATGGACGAGCGAAGGCAGCACGCACACCAGTACCAGCAACACGGGTCTTTGGGACAGCGGGAACATTGCGCCGGGAGAGAGTTTCAGTCACACATTCAACACGCCCGGCACCTACAGCTACCAGTGCAAGTTGCACCCTAACATGGCGGGTACTATCAACGTTTCTGAACCGTGCACCATCCCCACGACGACGCCTACAAACACCGCCACCGCTACACTGACGCGAACAGCCACCGCTACCTCTACCGCTACCTCTACCGCTACCTCTACCGCTACCTCCACCGCTACTGCTACCGGCACCGCGACTTCCATAGCCGTCCCCAGCAATACAAGTGCGGCAACAAGCCAGCCAAGCGCCACCACGGCTATAAGCTCTCCTACCCCCACACGCACCGCCACGTTAGAACCTGTCAACTCGCCAACACCCTGCCCTGGCATTGTAGACGTGCGCCTGGGCAGCAACGTAGGTAACAGGCCCAGCGGTACCTGTCCGCCCCCGCCCCCGCCCTCTGCAACGCCAACAACCACAGCTACTTCGGCATCGCCCACCCCTATGGGCTGCACCATCCAGTTTGCTGACGTGCCGTCTACGGGCCAAGGCTCGACGTTCTATAGCTTCGTCAGGTGCCTGGCGTGTCGCTCCATTGTGGGCGGCTATCCCTGCGGCGGGCCTGCCGAACCGTGCAACTCGGGCACCCAGCCGTACTTCCGTCCCGGCGCGAACGTCACCAGGGGCCAGATCGCCAAGATGGTGGCCCTCGCCGCCGGCCTGGACGCACCCACCGGGGGGCAGGTGTTCGAGGACGTGGCGCCCGGCAGCACCTTCTACGGCCCGGTGCAGCAACTGGCGACCGCGGGCTACATCGGGGGCTATCCTTGCGGTGCCGTGCCCTTGGAACCTTGCGGCACGGACAGTAAGCCGTACTTCCGCCCCGGCGCGAACGCCACGAGGGGCCAACTCTCCAAGATCGTCAGCGAGACGGCACAATTGACGGGCGACCCCGGAGATCAGCAATTCACCGACGTGCCCGAAGGCAGCCCCTTCTTCGAGTGGGTCAACAGGTTGGCAGCGCAGGGGGTAATCTCAGGCTACCCGTGCGGCAGCCCCGGCGAACCCTGCGACGACCAGGACCTCCCCTACTTCCGCCCCGGCGCGAACGTCACCAGGGGTCAGACGGCCAAGATAGTAGCCAACACCTTCTATCCCAACTGCCAGGCTCCTTAGTGTGGTTAGGAGACGGAAACGCCAAGACGCCAAGACGCCAAGGACGCGCCAAGTTAAGGATTGTTGCTCAAGCAAAAGGGCCAAGGTACGACATAATGTACCCTGGTCCTTTTACTACTCTCCAAACCTTAATATCTTGGCGAGTCCTTGGCGTCTTGGCGTCTTGGCGTTTCCGTCTCCTAAGAAGCGGGCGTGGTATCGAGGACGCGGTATACGTGCTCTACTTTGGCGGCGCGGGAGAGCATGGCGTGGACGGGGCAGTATTTGTCGATTGACAGTTCCAGGGCGCGGGCTACGGCTTTAGGGTCTACGTTCTCCCCCTCCACCACGTGCTCCACCAGCACCTCGGTGAAGACTTTCGGGTGCTCCTGCGCCTGGTTGGCGAACACGTTGATGCTGTAGTGGGATACGGCCTGCCGCTTCTTGCGCAGGATGGAGATTACGTCCATGCCCGTACACGAGCCGAGGGCGATGAGCAGCAAATCGAGCGGCTCAGGCCCGGCGTTGGCCCCACCGAATTGTGTGTCTACATCGAGCGTCACCTGGTGCTGAGTAGGCGTATGACCTAGGAAAGCCATGCCTACCAGGGCGTTTGGCATCTGCAAGCGAGCGGAGGTCGCATAGTGGGTGGGATCGACAGGCTCTGTGGCCTGTAGGGGTCGCGCTGGCGGAAGGGCTGGCGGGAGGGCTGGCGGGGCAGTGTGGTCGATTAGCATATTTGGTCCGTATCCTTTTAATGTGGCTTGTCTATTTGGCAGGCGGCAGAATTGCCGTGCCGTTCGTTTGTGGTATCCACTTCCATTATAGCCGCTAAGCATAGCAACAGTCAGACCACCTCTCTTTTCCGCCTTTTGCTACGTCTCGCCAGCACGCCCGCCGCCAGCAGACCTACCCCCGCCAGGGCTATCCCGCGCCAGCTCCGCCGCTTCTCCGCGAGGTCAGAGAGCACCGCGTGTGCCGCGTTGCGGCCCGAAGCGCCCGACACTCCACCGCCAGGGTGAGTGCTCGCCCCTGTGAGGTACAGGCCATCTATGGGCGTCCTGTAGTAAGCAAGCTCGGGCAGGGGGCGGAACATGAACATCTGGTCGAGCGACATGTCGATGTGCATGATGTTGCCCCTGAGCAACCCGACGTTGCGCTCCAGGTCGAGGGGGGTCTGTATGTAATGGTGCGCCACTTCTCGCACGTCCGTGGGGACGTTGGGCGCGTACTCGGCCAGGGTGCGGAGCAAGCGGTTCGCCTCCCGCTCGCGTATGCCGTCCCAACTCTCGCCACCTGCCAATTCGTAGGGTTGGTATTGCGCCCAGACGTACAGAGAGTGCTTACCTGGGGGCACGATAGTGGAGTCCGCCGAGGAAGGGGTCATAGCCACCAGGGCCGGTTGCCGGGCGGGGTGGCCCCGTTTGGCGTCGTCGTAAGCCCGTTGCAGGTAATCCAAGCTGGGGCAGATAAGCTGCATGGCGTGGTGGCAGTCCGCGTGCCCTTGCTGCGAGGGCGTATAAGCACTGTAGGCGGGAAGTTCGTCAATCGCGCAACGCAGGGTCATACCGATGCCGTTGCCTACCCGTAACGACTCGAGCTTGCCCACCAGCGGTCCGGGTAGATGCTCCCGCCCCACAAGCCCCAGCAGTGTGGTCTGCACGTGCGCCCCCGATACCACGAGGTCGGCTGCTACCTTCTCCCCACCCTCAAGCTCGATGCCACCGGCTTTGCCCCCACTGTCGAGCAGCACCCTCTTCACAGTGGCATCGCAACGCACTGTGCCGCCGTGATGCTCCAAACAGTGGGCCAATGCCTGGGCTAGCATCCCAGAGCCTCCCCTGGGGCGGGTAGCTCCCACGTCGTGATAGAGGCTGTGCGCGCCGGCCAGGGCACCCGCGCCTACCTCCGAGGGTGGCGGTCCGCTCTGGGCGGCCATCCAGCCGACGGCCGACCTGACCTGGGAACTCTCGAACGTCTCACCGAGCATCTTGTCATAGCTGCCAAGCACCTGGCGCAAGAGTTCGGCCCCGGTCATAGAGGGGTCGTGCTCGCCGCGCATCTGGGCGACAGCCGTGCGCCGCGCGATGCCGCCGAACATAGCGCCAGGCGAGGGCGACCGCGCGAACACCTCGAACACCTGCTGGTTGAACTTGTGCCACTTCCGCACGAAGGCCCGGTACCGCTCGGCGTCAGCCTGCGAGATAGCGGCTATGGACTGGCAGGTGCGGTCGAGGTCCTTGTAGAAGAGGATGTGGGAGCCGTCGGGGAAGGGTGCGAACCCCCAGGGGTCCATCTGCATGTATTCGAGGCCAAAGCGGTGCAAGCCCAGTTCTTCTATGACGGGGGTCTTGTGGATGAGGATGTGCATCACCGAGCAGGTGTCCACCCGGTAGCTCGGCCATAGCTCCTCGGTGTTGACGGCACCTCCCACCCGAGAACGCTGCTCGTAGACCGTTACCTCGTGCCCCTCACGAGCGAGATAGCAAGCACACACTAGAGCATTATGTCCAGCGCCAACCACAGCCACTCGCTTTTTAATTGTCATTTGAGCCTCGTTCCAAAGGACGTTACCGGCGCTTGCTCGGGCAAGAAGAACAGAGGTCCAGTGGACATGGAAGAGGCAGGTAGAACAACCGCAGCTGTTAAGCCCGGCACCGGGCCGCCCTCCACCAGTGTCCACTCTCGAGCTATTGCTCACACCTGACCTGCGCGCATCTCTTATTCAGCGCTCCAGGGGCCGACGCCGGTGATACGCTCAGGACGGATGCGCGTGATAAAGCCGGTGTGATGCCGGACCGCTTCGGGCGGAAAGGAGACATCGGGACCTAGATAGATATGGGCCAACCGTTGCAGCAGGTCCGCCGCGCCCCCCTCGGTGATGCGCGCCCGCCCGTAGACCACGACGTACTCCTCCAGCCCCATGGCGTTGCGACCCCGACCAAGCATTGATAGGGCAACGCGCGGATCGCGGCGC
Source organism: Chloroflexia bacterium (assembly GCA_036388595.1). Classification (GTDB taxonomy): domain Bacteria; phylum Chloroflexota; class Chloroflexia; order QHBQ01; family JADMIH01; genus JADMIH01. Next base: position 666 of record DASVRN010000066.1, on the reverse strand, counting down.
AGGTTCTTCACCTTCTGCGCCTCGACCATGTGCGCGCAGACAAACTCCCCGTTCTCGACCCCCAGCCATACGAGGGACACCTGCGGGCTGCCGTCGGGGTTAAGTGTGGTCAGGTGGACAAGCGGCCCGATTGTGAGTAGCTCTTCGATGCTGGCAGGGATTTCCATCGCTTCTCCTGTGCTTGTGGGCTAAAGCAATTCGCGTAATTCTTCGGTAAAGGACTTGCTAACTTCGGCCAACCCCAGAATGCGGCGGGCGTGTTGTGATAAACCTCGATCAGCCTGCGACCAGCTTGCTTACGGGCGACGAGCGTCCGGATCGAAACACCTGGAAAGTCTTAGAGCGCCATGAAGCCATTCACCGGCTAACGCCCGTGCGGATCGGCAACATGACTTCTTCCACGAAGCGGCGGACCTTACCGGCATCGGTGACGTGGCCGAAGCCGAGTATAAACTGGCGCACCCCCAGGTCAAGTAGAGGTTGCAGTTGGGCGATCCAATGGTCGGAGTCCTGCCGCGATTCGGGTAGGCGGCCATTTTCGATGGTGAAGCTTTGCACCACAGATTCGGGGTCGCGCCCCGCTTCAGCCGCGTGCTTGCGTACGATATCGCGCTTGCGGCTGTAGCTCTCCAGGTCTATCTCCTCCAACGCGCCGCCGTGGTAACG
>DASVRN010000065.1:0-14231 GCA_036388595.1 Chloroflexia bacterium | reverse complement strand
GGGCAACATCGTACAGTAAGATGTTGCCCCTTGCAGTACACAAACAACTACAATCTCTCTGCGTAGCCTCTGCGCTCTCTGCGTCTCTGCGGTGAATAAACAATGCTAAACTTGGCGCGGCCTTGGCGTCTTGGCGTCTTGGCGTTTCCGTCTCCAATACGTTTCCCCTACCCCGTTGGTGCGATTTCGTTCAGGTGTGTACAATGGAAGCAGACTGACGCGAAGGGAGGTGATAGCGGTGGATGAGCCTAACCGGCGGGACGTGGTGCGCCTGACGAGCCTGGCCTCTTGCGCGGGTTGAGCCAGCAAGATGGGTCCTGGTGACCTGGCGCAGGTGCTGCGTCCTCTCGCGGTGCACACGCACCCCAACCTCATAATCGGGCTGAACCCCGGCGACGACGCCGCTGTCTACCTCCTGAACGACACGCAGGCGCTCGTGCAGACGCTCGACTTCTTCCCACCTATCGTGGACGACCCGTACACCTTCGGGGCGATTGCCGCCGCCAACTCGATGAGCGACGTGTACGCGATGGGCGGTACGGTGGCGCTCGCCCTCAACATCGTGGCCTTCCCGAACGACCTGGACAAGGCCATCTTGACCGCCATCTTGCAGGGCGGCCTCGACAAGGTCCACGAAGCCGGTGGCATCATCGCGGGCGGGCACACGGTCACCGACCCGGAACCCAAGTATGGCCTGTGCGTCACCGGCCTGGCCGACCCCGCGCGCATCATGTCGAAGGCGGGGGCGCGTCCCGGCGACCGCCTCCTCCTGACTAAACCGCTCGGCACCGGGGTAGTCACCACCGCCGCCAAGAACGACCGCGCCACCCCCGCACACCTGCAAGGCGCGGTAGACTGGATGCTACGCCTCAACGGCCCGGCATCGCGCGTGTTTGTCGAGGCTGGCGTCAAGGCTTGCACCGACATAACCGGGTTCGGCTTGCTCGGCCACGCCTCCGAGATGGCCCAGGCGGGCGGCGTGCTCATGCGCATCTCCGCGTCGGCGGTGCCTGTGCTCGACGGTGCGCTGGACTACGTGCGCCAGAAGCAGGTACCCGGCGGCACGGGCCGCAACCGCGACTACCTCATCAAGCCGGACCGCGAACCCGAAGCCGCCCACCCCACAGGCACCCAGACCGAGGTGCGCGTTCGCCTCAACCCTGGCATCCCACGCGAAAGCCTGACCCTCCTGTTCGACCCCCAGACCTCCGGCGGCCTCTTCGCCGCTGTGCCCCCTGCCCTGCTAGCCGAGGTGCGCGCCAGGCTTGAAGACTCGGGGGTGCCGCTGTGGGAGGTTGGCGAGGTAGACGAGGGGCTGGGCATCGTTGTGGACGGGTAAGGGCAGGTATAACTCTGAGCATGACGTTCTCGGCATGAGACGCCCGTCGATTGAAATCGAGAGCTACATTCTGCGAAGTCTGCATGCGGCAGACTTGTTCATCTCAAAGCATCTTAGGATATCTTGTAAGGTGTAGTAGTCCCCGAAGGGGACTTTGCAGGGTGTAGCCCTCGATTTCAATCGACGGGCGTCTCATGCCGAGAACGACCGCTCCCTGGTAGGTATAACCCTGAGTCCGATGTTCCCTGCTACCCCAACTAACCTTCTTCTACTGTGAAAACTCAAGAACCTAGGTTTCGAGTACGGGCTTGAAGTGGTCCTGAAAGTATTGGTCATCCGGCAACACCCCAGTACTCTCAATTGTGGATAAGTAGACATAAAGGGCCATTGACGCGCACATCCCCGGATGCTATCATTGATTCCAGGTAGGCTGAAGGCCAACCATTGTGGAAAACCGCCTTGAAATGACCTGGAGGATAGATTTTGCACGCTAATATTGCCTCTTATATCGCGCGCGTGCGGGGCAGAGGCATAGGGGCTGCGAGGTGGCTCGTACCTGGCTTGCTGCTGGCTGTGCTGCTGTTGGGCCTGGTGGGCAAAACTTTTGCCGATACCAGCTACAAGGTGCAGCCCGGCGATACGCTCAGCGGCATAGCGGTGCGCTACGGCACCACCGTTGAGGCGATTGTGGCGGCCAACAGCCTGCCCAGCCGCACCATCTACGCGGGGCAGACCCTCGTGATCCCTTCGGCAGGCTCTCCCGGCGGGGGTCAGTCCGCCGCGCCCTCGAACGGCTCGACCTACGTGGTGCAGCCGGGCGACAACCTGACGGTGCTCGCGCAACGTTTCGGCATGACCCGCGAGGCCCTGGCGGCGGCCAACGGCATCTCTCCGAGCGCCCTCCTGTACGTGGGGCAGGTGCTCAATATACCGGGCGGCCAGCAACAGCCGCCTCCACCCCCGCCCGCCCAGCCTACGGCCACTCGCGTGCCTCCCACCGCCACGTCATTGGTGCCCACGGCCACGCCCGACCCCAGCAAGCCGCAGACGCACACCGTTCAACCCGGTGAGAACCTGTCCGGCATCGCCTCCAGGTACAGCACGACGGTCGAGGCTCTAATGTCGGCCAATAACATAGCCAACCCCAGCCTGCTCTATTCGGGCCAGGTGCTGACGATTGTGAAGCCCGGACAAAGCTCCACCGGCAACTCGCCTTCCAGGTCGAGGGCGGCCCCCGCGGAGCCTAAGCCCCCGATGGGCGAGTTCGGCCCCAAGTGGGTGGAGGTGAGCATCAGCACCCAGGCGCTGACCGCTTACGAGGGGAACACGCCCGTATACTCCACCAAGATAAGCTCCGGCCGGTCCCGCTACCCCACGGTCGAGGGCACCTTCCGCGTCTATGCCAAGTACGCGCAGACGAGGATGCGCGGCGGCGAGGGTGCCGACCGCTACGATATACCCGACGTGCCCTATACGATGTACTTCTACTCCGATTTCGCCCTGCACGGCGCGTACTGGCACAACAACTTCGGCACACCGCAGAGCCACGGCTGCGTCAATCTATCGCCTCAGGACGCCAAGTGGCTGTACGACTGGGCACCTATCGGCACGATGGTGGTTACGCGCAAGTAGTGCAGGTGGTGGGATTCAACTATACCCTGGCTAATGTGCATGGCCTATCTCTCATGCTTCAATAAACACATTGGGGTAGGAGGACTGAGTGGAGTTCCGGAGTAAACTCCTGATTTTGCGTATCTTATACCTCAGGCAGACACTGCGTTCATTCTACCTGAAATCATCTAATGCTTATCTACGCAGATAGTTCGAAAATATCCATAATCGATGCCTGAACTGCTCGTAAGGTCTTTAACTTCTCTTCCCCATATGAGATAGGCTTGGCATTATCGTGTTATCTATTCGGAATTATCTACTGTAGCATCCAAGGGCCTCTGGAGTAGACCAGGAGGTGCACCTGAGCCTGCTAGCTGGATAGTCTATGTCACTGGCGCAGGTGCCGTATCTTCATTAGTATTATCAAGGGGTAAGACAGTGTTCTCCGATCCACCTGTTTGTGGATTTTCCCTTATGGGAACCCTAACCGTAATCTCTTGTTCCAGTGATTCTACTGATTTTTCGAGCACGCTTTCTCCCATTGCAGTCATAACAGAAAGCAACAGTAACCGCATCTTCACGCTCTGAGGCATATTAGCCTGAAATGTGACTTCATTTTGCTCTGCGAACCTCAGTTTCTCACTATCAGAGAGATTCTGCATAAGGCCTAGTGCATATGCAGGCAGTGCCTCATAGGCCTTTTCAAAGGAAAAATCCTGTGCTTTACGTATGTTCGAGTTTACTATCTTGCGTATCTTTGCATCCCGTTGGACGGCACGCTTCCTATCTAGAGCATTCTGAGTAGCTGCGAGAGTATTTTCAACGACCTCGGAGAGACCGACGTTTATGGACTGCTCTCCCATCTTAACGGTTATGGAACTTCGCAAGATCAGGATGGCTCCGAGTCCCGCTGCCACGACTTGAGGTATCACTTGTTGCCAATAGCTAGCATTATTAGACGGGGTGCCATCTGGCACAGCAACCCAACCAAAAACGCGAATGAGTGCTAGAGCAACTATAGATGCCGCAGCATTGATTACAAGGAGGAGAACCCCTGGCGGTGTGAAAAGGGCACGCCGTGGCTCATCCTTGTAACGAGTAATGATGTCTGTAATACCAGCTAATATACCGAGAAGGGCTACAAGGAACCAATCTAAGTTATTGGTAATCCAGTCCACAGTCATTATCCATCAGTTTCGAGAGTGATTATTCGGACATCAAGAATTCACGGCCAAGTGGCGTAATCTGTACTTCCTCATCTCCTCCAGCCTCTGATATAGTGATCATGTTCGTGTTATTCAGAAATTCGATTGTCCTAGTAAAGTCTGTGAACCTCATCTTGGTTGTCTCCATAAGTTCCGCCAAAGACTGTGGGCTCTTTGAAGAAGCAAGGTACTTCAGTATCGGTCGGGGTCGCGGCTGGGATGTAGATTTCAAAGAATAAGGCGTGATTTGGTCTGGGGCTACCACATCAACCCGCCCTTGCTCTCGTAAGTTTCTTACAGCCTCAAGGTATGTACCAAAGCTGTTTACCTCTCCAGCTAAATCACCACGCGCCATGATTGTTGTCTCCTTTCATATTCAGACTCATTGCCGCTCTACTGACATCAATAGTAGCTGCTCGCTACCTTTAGACCAAGATAATCCGGTGTTCGGAATTACCTTCCTTGACGACCAGAGCCATATTAGGGCTACGTTCTACTTGATCAGCTACGATGCCTAGCTTTATGAATTGGCGAAGAACATCAACCATTGTAGTTTGCCTGCTATCCGCGATTCTTTGTATTTCATCGAACAATGCTTCTGGCAACACCAAATTGTACCTCTTTAAGTTGCCTTTTGAATTGGATGACACCCTCAGCCCTCCTAAACTTTGAACATGTCTTCTATGCACAAATTTTACACAAGAAATGTGTATCAGTCAAGCATCATTTGGCTGACTCCAGTCAGCCAAATTTTCGCCCTTGAAGGGGAAATCCATGATTGCACTGAGGTACTCTTCCTCGATATGCTAAATCACATGAAGAAGCAACAGGCCCCACGAGAATCCGTGGGGCCTGTCGTTTGACTTTTACCGCGCCTCTGCGAACTAACCTTAACCTTGACCCTTGCGGAGGCGCTTTACGCGCCGGCTCTAGTTTGTCCGAAGATCGCGGAATTGTCTACTGCGTGGTGCATCGGCAAATCCCTCCTCTACCTTTCGGTTGACTCGGGACTACGACTTCCCTGGTTGCAGTCAACGATTAAATGGAGCAAATGGCGTGCCAAATAGTCGCAAAATCTACACTTGCAGCCTTACACGCCGGTGGCAAAGGGCGCCTGATAGCCTGTATAGTTATGCTCTAATCTTGCTGGTAGATTGGAGCTTATGCCAACCCTCCTCACGATAGAGCTTGTGCCCCGCACCTGCTGGTTCAAGAACGTCCGCTCGGAAGTGAGCGCCGCGGACTGGGACACCCTCAAGCGAATGACGGCCACGTCGGCGGGCAACAGGTGCGAAATCTGCGGCGGGCGTGGTCCCAGGTGGCCGGTAGAGGCGCACGAGGTCTGGGATTACGACGACCGGAACCACGTGCAGAAGCTGACCGGCCTCATCGCTCTCTGCCCCGACTGCCACGGCGTGAAGCACATTGGGCTGTCTATCTCGCGCGGGCGGGAGGAGCAGGCCCTTCGCCACCTCGCCCGGGTCAACGGCTGGTCGGTGGAGGACGCCCGGCTGTACGTGGAGGTAGCCTTCGAGGTCTGGTCGCAGCGCAGCAACCACGATTGGACCCTGGATATTAGCTGGCTTGAGCAGCACGGCATCCACCCCAAATCCCGTTAGCTTTGTATCTAAACGCCAAGACGCCAAGACGCCAAGGACGCGCCAAGTTAGATAAGGTTTAGAGAAGCAAAAGGACCAGAGTACGACATTTGTACTCTGGTCCTTCTCGTACTCTCTACCCTCTATACTCTTGGCGTGGTCCTTGTGGCGTGGTCCTTGGCGTCTTGGCGTCTTGGCGTTTAGCTCCCGTGACTACCGCGTGCGCTTGGTGACCGCCTTGTAAGCCTGCTCGAAGTAGCGGGAGGCTTGCTCGTGCTTGCCCCTGCCCGCGAGCACCTGGGCATATCTTTGATAGATATCGCTCGCCTTGCCTGCCGCCTCACCCGCTTCCAAAAGCCCTATGGCCTCGTTGAACAGCGAGTCGGACTGCTTGGCCTCTCCCCGCTGGGAGGCAATTTCGCCGGACAGCGCAAGGGCGCTCGCCAGCACCTCGTTGGTGTCGGCCTCGCCCTGGAGGTGGTCCGGGAGTTGCGTGATGACCTGCGCGTTCTCCGGCCGGCCCTCTTGCTTGGCCGACTGGGCAGCGGCACGGCTGGTCTCCACGGCCTGGGAGGCCATGTCCTGGGCTTCGTCCAGGTTGCCCCTGGTCATCGCGAGACGTGCCAGGTTGGTGAGGGCCAGCGCCTTGTCGGTCTGGCTGTTGAGGCGCTCGGCCAGGTCCAGGCTGTGCCGCAGGTACTCCTCGGCTGCCTCGGACTCGCCCATCTCGATCAGGATATTGCCGTAGCGGCTCTCCATCTTGGCGACCGTCTGCATGTTGTCCAGCGCCTCGTAGATGCTCAAGGCGCGTATGCTGGCGGTCCTGGCCGCGCTGAAGTGCCGGTCCTCGCCGTAAGCCATCGCCATGTCCCAGAAGATAGCGGCCTGGCGCTCGACGCTGTTCACCTGGCCGAGCAGTTCCAGCGCGCTCCTATAGGCGGCCAAGGCGCGGTCGTTGTCGTGCAGCGCCCAGTAATCGGCGGCGATGTTGCTCAACACCTTGAGCTTGAAGTTGGGGTCGCGCACGACACCGTTGTTTACGGCTTCGAGGCACGTGCGGTGCTGCTCCAGGGCCGACAGAGGCTGGTCTGCCTGGTAGTAGGCCATGCCGAGGAGCAGGCGCAACTGCTCAAGCCCCTCCCGGTCGCCTAGGCGGGTGGCAAGCTGGATACCCTTCTGTACGTAGGCGAGCGCCTCGGTAGCGTTGCCGGAATGCACGGCAGCTTGCGCGGCGAGGCAATAAGCCCTCTGCTGCTGCTGCGTATCGAGCGGCCGCTGGCCGCTGGGAGCGGCTTGTGTCGCCGTAGCGCCGTTCTCTTCGGGAAGCATCGGGCGCAGGATTTCAAGGGCCTGGATGGGGCGGCCGGTGTGAAGGTACAGCTCGGCCTGCGAGATCTGGAGGTCCTGGTAAGCCGGGTCGAATACGCCCAGGTTCTCACCTGCGCGCACCCCGCGCCGTCGCCTCACGCGCCTCGGCATCGACTCGGGGTCGGCGGGCACGAAGCCGGGAGCGTCGGGGTCGAGCAGTTGGCCCGCGGCTACCTCTAAACGGGAGGCGATTCTTTGCAGGGCCTCCAGAGACGGTCTTGTTTTACCTTGCTCTATAGCTGATATATAGCTTTTGGAATAATCTTCCCCAGCAAGGTCCTGCTGCGTCAAACCTCTACGCGTGCGGAGTTGTCGGATACGCTGTCCGAGGACGCGCGCCGATATGGTCGTAATCATTTATTTTCCTCTCAAAATTTGGTATTTGCCATAGTTCAGGGGATTCCACGCTCGGATGAGAATAGTGGAGCCATATTGTCCAGCGCCCAGTGGAGCAATAGGATGTGAGCCCTAGCACGCATCGGACTTCGAGTTTACAGGTGGGACGCATCAGAGGGATGAGAACTCGAGCAACTAAGATTATATCATAGTCTAAGCTGCTTGAACAGGGTTAACAGTGCCAAAAATTGATAAAAGTGACCAAGTAGAGTGATGCAACTGTTCTATAGCCCAAATCCATATATTATACGCATAGTTATTTTACTTGGATTGCGTTGGAGTAGAATCTTTAGTGAACAAAATAAGTTATAAAATTGATCTTGTTCCATATGATACATGCTAGATAACAGAGTTGTATCTGGGTTGATTAGCTCTTTGTTTGGTCCGCGTGTTGCCCCTCCATCAGATAGCGCTAACAACAATGAAGCAGGGACCCCTCAGGCAGTCCCTGCTTCATTGTTGTTAGCGTTTCACTACCGGTCGCCGCTAGCCTTCCTATTTAGCCATCTCTTTGAGGGCCGTGAAGGCGGGCCTCGGGCTCCAGTCGGGGTTCACCACCGCCCAGGGCACCTTCTCGTCCTCCGGAGGCAACCCTAGCGTGCTGAAGTTGAGGTTCCACACGAACATCACACCCATCCACGGGTAGTCGTTCTTGCCCTTCTCCAGGGCACGTACCAGGTACTGCGCTTGCAGCTCAGGGCTGATAAGTTGCCCGTACTCGTAATTATTGGCAACGTTGTAGGTGCTCCAGCCGAACTCGGTCAGCCACATCTGCTTGTTGCCCTCGCCATTGGCGCTCATGACAGCATATTGCTGCTCGATGCGGCGGAAGTAGAACGAGGGATGGTTGCGCCAGCAGGTACCTTCCGCGGAAGCGTACTTGGGCGGGCACTTGCCGGAGCCGGGATTATCCGGGTAAAGCTGGTCGGGCGAGTTGGCGTTGGAGCCGGGGTGCGCGCCCAGCACGTCGTAGTAGTTCTTCACTACGCCACCCTGGTACGCGTAGACCTGTTTCAGGTACTCAACATCGTCCAGCCCTATGTTGACGTTCATGACGCCTGTGGGCGTGAGGCCGCCGAACAGCACTATAGCGTTGGGGTCGGCATACTTGACGCCGGTGTAGCCGTACTTGAGCAGCTCCACGTAGGGGGCCACGCTTACCGGGCCACCCACCTCACCGGCCAGGTTCTGCTCGTTCCAGATTTCGTAAGCCTGCACCTTGCCTTTGTAGCGGCGGGCCAGCATGTACATGAAGTTGCCGAAGTCCAGCGGGTTCTCAGGCATACCATGTCCGGTTTTGGGAGCGGCCCACGACGGCGACTTGGCGATAGACAGGAGGATCTTCTGCTTGTTGCGCACCGCCGAGTCCACTACCGAGTCTAGCTCGCCCCAGGCGAACAGGAGGTTCTTGCCCTGGATGTCCTGCCAGGCAACCTGCTGCCGCGCCCAGTTGAAGCCCGCCTCGCGCGATACCTGGTGTACCTTGTCCTTGTCGGTGTAGTACAGCTGTACGTTGAAACCGTAGCCGAGGCGCTGCCCCTTCTGGAAGCTCTCGTTGAGCTTGCCCGCGCTCAGGTAGCGCCAGTCGCGGTAGTGCGCGCCGATGTTGCCGAACTCCACCTGGAAGCCCGCCGGGTTGGTGGGCACGTAGGTGAGCACGCGCCGCTCGAACGCCTGGATGAGCGCGTCGGTGGGCCTGCCCGCGATCTTGATCTTGCCCCAGTAGGCGTCCGAGATCGGGCGGCCGGTGGCGTAGAACCAGGGTGTCGAGATCGGCTCGTTCACTGTCTGGTTGCCGTTGCGCACGGGGCCGGAGGCATTCAGGAAGTCCCACATAGCCTTCGGGATGTTGTGCTTGGTCACCTCGTCGTAGTAGGCGACCTCGATGCCGGGCACGTTGGCCCTGGCGGGGTCGTTGCCCACGGTGCCGTCGCGCGCGATGGTCGCGGTGACCTTCTGTCCCATCTTGTTCGAGTCGGGGCGGTCGCCGCCCGCGTTGGCCTTGCCCACGAACGAGGCGTAGGTAGGCGCGGCGGGATCGTCAAAGTCGCCTGCGATGTTCACCTGGGCGGGCTTGCGGTCCTCGAAGGTGTTGTTGCCGGTCTGCATCTTGCCGGAGATAAGCTCAACCGTGAGCAGGCCATTGGTGACGTAGAAGGGGTCGTTCTTGTTGCCGTTGGGATTGTTGATCTCCATACGGCTCTTGTCCCAGTACTGGACCAGGCGTGACTCGGTGTTGGTGGGGTCGTCCACGTAAAGCTCGCGGGTGGTCCAGAAGGGCTGCGGGCCCCACAGCCACGACCGCTTGACCGCGCCTGAAGCGACCAGCGCGTCGGTGCGGTTCCATACGTTAGCGAAGGAAGTGGTGTCGGGTGGCACGTCGGCGGCCTGGTTGGTGCGCGCCTTGGTCTGGGCCACTACGGTGCCCGGCGCGGCCTCCACCCCGGGGGGCACGTACGTTGCTGCGGGTAGGGAGGTTACGAGCAGCAGCGCGACTCCACCAAGTTTAACGATCCTCTGTTTGTCCAAGTGTCTCCTCCTAATTCCAGGTGCTGGGAAAACGCAGGCGTTTCGAGGGCAAATGGAAACGCCAATTACCTCAAGGTAGTTGTGGGCATACTACGGTAGTGCATGCTCTCGGATGCGGTAACATTATTATAACGCCTGAAATCTCCGCGGGTTCTAATGCTTTTTGCGTATTGTTGGAATATTATGCTACGTAGACGAGGCTGCCTGCGGGGTTTTCCGCATTATGTAAGCCCGGTTTCTGAAGCGCGATCTTCTTGCGCGGACAGTTTGTCGGAGCAACTGTTCAATTCTGGATAAGCTTGTAATTACCGGAACAAGAAACTGCTGCTTACCTGATGAGTAAAAAATAATCAATGCTGACATATGTTTCTGCCTTCCCCTGTTTAGATTTATAAGCGTCTATGAAGGCAGTTCGAAAGATCATAGGTGTGCTTATCTCAACCCAAGGTTGCGCAGGTTGAAAGCCCCTAAATACTAGCTTGGAAAAGCCCTGGTCTTCCCTTCTGCAAATTTTACTGGTATTGGATATAACCGCACCCATAGCGCCGAAGGAACAACTCCAACCTACCTCGTTGAGTTCCCCTACATAGAAGTCTAATACCCTCTGCGGGTCATCAAAGGTATCAAAGGACAGAGCGGCCGCACTAACCTCCTCATTGGGACTATCAGGGGTTCTCCTAACTGGAGAGTAGCTTGCCTCTTGTGCCCCTGCGTAAAGAGGTACCTGCTTCAGTTCGGCCAGGGCATCGGGCGCGGGCCGTGGCGTTACAAGCAGGAACAGCCCGCCACAGGAGAGTAGCGCCATCAGCCCGACTAGAAACGCTGTAATTAGACAACCCCTGGAGCGGAACTTAAGTAACATATCTCACCTGGCTTCCTCTAGGGGAGGCCGTGCCATACGCCGGGTAACTGTTCGGCAGCGATATGCCTTACCTGCGGAACCGAAAGTAGGAATAGAATAGGGATATGCGCTTGCTCTCAGCCCCGCTAGCCCGTTCCTGCTCGTATATGCTAACGCGCCGCGACACTTGCGAAGCGCTAAGACCGTACCCTTGCGCCGCGGACCTGGGTTCTTGCCAACTGAACAGTTTGTATTGAGGTAGTCTGTTGCCCGACTTGCCGCACTCGGCCAGGGGTTCGATAGAGGCGCGGTAGCCCTCGTTGAGACTGCAATTCCAGCCTCTCTTACTAAGCTCCCGCACGTAGAACGCGACTACCCTGTCCGTCTCGTCTGTGGTGTCAAAGGTGAGGTCAGCGAAACTCGACACGCTTGCCATGTCTTCGATGCTGGATATACAGCCAGCCCTGGTACCGAAGCTTACCGACATGGCGCCTGGGTACACGGGCAACTGCTTCAACTCTGACGTTGCCAGCATGGCGCGCCGCCACCCCATCAGCAGTAACACACCGACGCACAGGAGGACCGCCACCAGCCCGAACAGCCTGGCGACTTTAGCAGTCCTGAAGCGGAATCTGTGAGGCATTTCTTACCTACTTTCGCGTGGTAGCGGGCTGGCGCGTCAGGGTGCGGCTGTGGGCGCTACCTCCGGCCTGCGCGCGCCCTGAGGTACCTGCGACTCGGACGCGACTACGTACCAGTTGGGCCACGCCTGGTAGTGGCTGTGGAACTCGTCCAGCTTGTCGGGTTGGCCGGGTACGATGATACGCCGCGTGATTACCGTGTCGAGGCCACCACGTGCAGTCTCCACCTGCTTCCTGGTGCCCGCGGGCAGGCGCGGGTCCACCTCGTAGACGTCGGAAGGGGCGGGGACGCGGTTGCTGATGGCGGGGCCTTCCAGCTTCACTTCGCCGGGCATCTTGGTGCCGTAGAGGGTCACGACCAACGCGTCGGTGGTGGTCCCTGCCTTGATGAGTATGTAGCCGGGAGTGGTGTTGACGAACTTGAGGTCCACGCCGGGGTCGAACACCGCCGCGTCGAAGCCCACTGGCTCGCCATTTGCCTCGTACCAGCCTACGCGGTAGGAGTGCTGGTTGCGTTCAGTTATGTCTAATTGGCTCCAGAAGGCGGCGCGGAACATGGTAGTGGATACCTGGCACACCCCGCCGCCCACGCCTAGCTGCGTCCGCTCCGCCGCGATCACGTAGCCGGGCACGAAGCCGTGCGCCTCGTCAATCCCGCCCATCGTCTCCAGGAACGAGAAGGTGCCGCCGGGTGCCACCACGGTGCCGTTGAGCAGGTCGGCCGCTACCCTGATGTTGGTGGCACGCTCGGGCGAGGAGCCTTTGAAGGTGGAGGTGCCGGACGCTATCTCCTCCTTGATGCCGAGCGCCCCGATGTCCTTGCTCGACACGGTGGGAGTGATTACCTTGCCGGGCATGGGGAACTCGCGGCCATCGGGCTTGTCGGCGTGCTCCTTGATGGCGGTGACGACGGCGGCGGGGTCCACTTCCAGCCCCTCGATAGACTCGCGCACCACGCTCACCGCGCCGTTCTGCCAGTCGAACTTGGCGTTCAGCGGGCTGCGCTTGGCTTCCGCGGCCCACCTGTCGGCTAGTATCTTCAACTCGCGGTCGTTCCAGCCTAACGTTACGTGCAGGGCGGCGGTGCGGTCGGGGTTGCGCTCGATGACGGTGAAGCGCACCATCGCCTCGGGTTCGAGGGTGAACCTCTTGTCGGCGGCGGTGGCGGTGATGGGGCTGCTGACGCGCACGGTGAGGAGCTTGCGGACTTCTTCCACCTCGTTGGCGTTGACGGCTGGCTGGGTCACCTCCACGGGCAGGTCGATTACGGCCTCCGCTTCCAGCTTAGCCAGGTGCTCGCGGGCCGCAAGTATAGTGCCATACACGTCCAGGCGGCGGCCCTCCACGCCCGGCAGCGCCACTACTTCGGTGCCGTTCAGGCGCACGTCGCCCTCGAAAAGCTCCTGGTCCGTCTCGGTGGCGACCGCCTCGGTGAGGTACTCCTGGAGCGCAGGTTCGCTCAACTGCACGTTGAGAGGTATTTTGTAACCCGCCTGGGAGGAGAGCCACTGCTGCTCGACGTTGCCGAAGAAGTCGGCGTTGCGCCCTACCTGGAACGCCTCGTTCACCGTGGAGCCTGCATCCACCTTCAAGCCTATCTGCTCGGCGCTCGGCCTCCACTCTTTGCCGTTCCACTTGAGCACCAGCGGCTGCGCGACGAAAGCTTTTACGTGGTCGTCCAGCAACTTACGGGCTTCGTCCTGGGTCTTCCCGCTCAGGTCTACATCGAGCACGCGCACGCCGGGGTAAATCTTGCCCGCGTACTGCCCCTGCCAGGCCAGCGACACGGCCACCACGATGATAGCCGCAATCGCCAGCACGCCCGTGAAGGCCCAGACAATCCAGCGCCACCTCGGCTTGCGCTTTACTTCTTCCTGTTTGAGCGCAAAGCCGGGCACCGGGGACATGGGCTGTCTGCCGCCCCTTGCCTGGCTAGGCGGCACGGGCCTGCGCTGTCCCGCCTGCTGGCGCGTATGAGGAGTAGTGTAGCCGTCCGCTTCATAAGGATCGTAGGCGTCATATCCCTCGTAGCTATCAGGGGGGATGTAGGTGGTGGTAGGTGCGTAGTCGAAATCGTCGTATTGCTGCCCGCGCTGTGGAGGCACCGGCTGCTTCCCTGCCGGGGTCTGATTGGGAGCCGCGCTCGGCATGGAGCCGCTGGGCTGCGGGGTGCGTATAGCTTGCGGGCGTGGCTGTGGCTGCTGGGGTTGCGCTTGGGGCCTACCCTGTGGCGGCTGTGTGACGCGCGCTTGCTGAGGTGGTTGCTGAGGTGGTGCCGGCCTGCCGTTGTCGAACCGCGAAGGCCCCACTACCGGGATAACCTGCGTCTCCCTGGTGTCTCCAGCGTTATTGCGCGGCTCCTGCTGGCCCGAGTGGAAAGTCGGGTGCGAAGTCCACTTGGAGGGCTGTATCTCGGTATCCCCGAAGCTACCTCCGCCCACCGTATGCCCCTGCCCGCCCTGGTTGGCATCAGCCTGCGGCTCCGGCGGATCCAGCCTGGGCCGGTTCTGCTCCGGGCGCGGCCTATCCGGCCTGACGGGCCAGTTCGGCTCGTACTCTATGTCGCTCTTGTCCCTGTTACCCATAATTTCTCCATTTGGGAATTGGGATTTCGGATTGCGGATTTGCCTGGATATCTACTAAATCCGAAATCCGAAATCCCAATTCCCAAATGGAGAAATTATGGGTAACAGGGACAAGAGC
>DASVRN010000064.1:0-33100 GCA_036388595.1 Chloroflexia bacterium | reverse complement strand
TGAGGTCCGTCTGCGCAACCTGCGCCCTGCCCGCGCCCTGGGTACGCCGGAAAGCCGCGTCTACCGCAGGCCCCGACGACAGGCGAGCCGCCGACAGAGCAATTCCCTGTGCGGGTTCCTCCGGCGAGGCAGGTAGTTCCCCGGCGATCTGGGCCAGGGCCGAAAGTAAGGAAGTGGACACGCGAATCTCCAGTGCCACATTGTCCTGCCGCAGCCCGGAGGGTACGTGCACCTCTACCTGCTGCTCGCCCGACAACAGCCCGGAAAAGTGGGTCGTGGTGTCCGCGCTGCCTGTAGTCGCCCGCACCGGCAAGGCGCTTGCAATTGAGGCGTTCGCGCCGGTCGCCAGCTTGAAGCCGAGGGCTGAGACGCCCGGTGAGACCGCCCTGTAACGCCACGCCAACCTGCTCCACCCGCCCGGAACTATACCGGCAATCTGCACTTCGGGGCCTTCCCGCACCAGGCCGCCGCCAGCACCGGCGTAGAGACTGGCGCTTACCGGCTCGCCTGTCGGGTTGTGCAACACCACCGATACCGTCTGCGACTTACCCTTCTCGATCTGCGGGGCGGGAGGCAGTTGCAGCGCAGGGCCTGGCACCACACGCAACACGGAGGAGGCATGGCTGTACGCCCCGTCCTGTGTTGCGGCCTCGGCCATGACATACCAGAGGCCCGGTTCGGCCGGAGCTTGCAGAGTGGCTGAGGCCGCGTCAGTAGCGGGGATGCTGAGGGTCGGTTCCCAACCCGCGGCTGCGTGCGACTCGTCGCCGCCCAGCCTGCGCAGCCACACGGAGGCCACACCCGATGTAGGCTGCCCCTCGGAGTCGAACAGGAAGAGACGGAGGGGCAACTGCTCGCCGGGCGACACCGTCTCAGGTGATAGTACCCGCAACGTCACATCTCCACTCTGCTCCACGTTAAGTTGCAGGTGTCGAGTTGCACCAGCCCCCGCCCGCGCCAGGACAACGCTGCCCCCAGCGTAGCTGCCCGGCAAGTTGACGGTCACGTCTCTCAATTCGGCAAGGGGCACAACTTCGACGTGCCGGTCTGCGCCAGGCGATTGCGCCAATACCAACAGGTCGCCCGCCGCGCCACCCGGCTGGCCGTCAAGCTGCACCAGGCGTACCGCGATGCTGCCGTCCTGCCGCGACCTTGCTATGGTTGCGAGGCCCATGAGAGGGGCTACAAGCTGGGGTAGCTCTATACGGGGCGTGTCCTCAGGCGCGAAGTCGAGGTACTGCCGGGCCGACCCACTGGTGCCGTCCAGGCTGGCTTCAACGCTCAAATAGAGGCCCGGCTCGTTATAAAGAGCCGTCCATTCCGGCAGGGGCAAGGTGAAAATAGCCCGCCCGCTGCTATCGACGGTGGCGAGCACCGACTCCGAGGTCCAACTATCCCCTTCAATACCCAGCCGGGCAGATACGACCGCGCCCCTGGCAGGTTGGCCCCCGGCCGCGAGAACGCTCACGGTGCGGGTAATCGCCAGCGCGGCGGGAGAGGTATATTCCCGCGCCGGGGCTATGTATACGCTCAGTGTGCCGGCGCGAGGCTCCCCAACCCGCAAGGGGAAGCTACGTTGCGCGCCGTTCGCCTGCACCTGCAAGCTATATGTACCGGGACGCGCGTGCTGCGAGAGCGTGAAAATACCGGCTACGCCGCCCACGCTATCAGGTCGTAACGTCAAAGACGACACCGTGGCCCCTTCCGGCGTCTTTAGCTGCACCAGAACATCCTGCTCGACGGCGGGAGTGCCGGAGGAGACAGACGCGTACGCACTCAACAGCACGCGGAGATTGATGGCCTGTCCGGGCAGGTATACCGGCCGGTCGGTCTGGACGGAGGCGGCGAGGGTAGACTGGTCCTGCGCGTCCGCCGGCTCTGCCCACGTCTGCGGACCGAGAACGAGGGCGGCCAGGTTGCCATCTACGTCACGCGCTATAGCCAACGTCGCGCCCACCGAGTTAGGGCCGGGCTGCCATAGACCGTCCGCGCCCGTCGCGCCCTTCTCCAGGAGGTTGCCGTCCTGCGAATAAAGCGAGATTTCGGCCCCGCCCCAGGCACGCCCGGCCTCGTCAGCGGCCCACAGCGCCGATATATGCCGTGGGTCCAGCCTGGAGAGACTGCTATCCGCTACCACCACCAGTTGCCAGTCGGAAGCCTTACCATGTGGGGTGGCCGCCTGAGCGTGCAACAGGTAGGTGCCCGGCGCGAGGCCCTCAAGCACGACCGGCTCTGACGTGGTGTCGTCCTCCGGCGATACCGAGCGCAATATCCCTACACGTTCCAGGCTGGACAGAAGGCCCTCCGGCGGTTGCACCGGCCAATGTCGCGCCTGCGCGCCCAACTCCGAGAGCCTTTCCCCCGGCAGCCTGTACGCTACCGTGGTAGCCCGTTGCAAGAGAGCGCCCGTTTCGTCTTCCACTCCCGCGTATTCAACCATAGCGCGGGTGCCGCTCTGCACGACCCTCACACGGTCGCCCGCTATTCGGAGGCGGGCGCCGGGGTGCGTGGCCTTATAGGTGAACTCATACGCCTTACCCAGGGTGTCGCCCGCGGAAGTGCGAGCGGCTGCCCCAACCCGCAGGGAGATGGTGCCTTCGGGCATTGGGGAGCGAGGCGAGACGGTGAGGGTGCGCCCCTCCGCGTCCCAGGCGAGGTCTGAATCCAGCAGTTCGCCGGAAGGCCCGTGCAAGCTCACCCTTTCGGCGGCGCTTGCCCGGTCCATCGGCGCGTCAAAAGTGAGGCTCAACGCGCCGGTGAGGGACAACGGCACGGCGTTGCCGGTGGCAAGCACCATGTGATGGTCCCTCGTGTTGAACGACCACTGGAGCGGCTTCTCGATTGGCGTACCCGACATAGAGCGAGCGCTGGGGCTGAGTACGGCGGTGTAAGCTACGCCACGCAATAAGCCCGGCTGCACAGGCACAAAGCTGACCTCGTTATCGGCGGACCACTCGAACGTACCGGCGAGCGGCGGATCGATGGAGAGCGCCCCTTCCACCGAAGCGCGGTCCATGGGTTGGTCGAAGAGCAGTTGCAGTGTCGAGCCGGTCGGTACGTTGGCCGAGCCTGTGGCGGGTAGCATATGTACGGGGTTGGGCACGGCCAGGCTGCCACCAACGCCGCTGCCGTTGCCGTTGTACGCCGGTAGCGGCTGGACGTCCACCGAAGCGGCGCGCTCGCCATCGGGTAGCTCGAAGCCGATCTTGTTATAGCCCCAAATAGGTGGCAGGACGTTGAGGTAGTAACCCAGGCTAAGCATCGCCACGAACGTAGCCGCGGCGGTAAGAGCGATGGCGCGGGGATTGGGGTCGAGACGCAGCAACAGACCGGCGGCCCCAAGCCTCAAGCCGCCCGCGAGCGTATGTCGCTGAGGAGTAGGCGGCGGCTTCAAGGTGGGCGCGGGAGTTGCAGCTTCCCTCTTGAGCACAGAGCCAAGCACGGCGTTACGCACCCGGTCGGATGGGCCTGCGTCTTCGAGACCCTTGAGCAGCACGTCGGTCTGGCGCGCCTTCGAGAGCCAGGCGGCACAATCTCGGCAGGTCTGGACGTGCGCGACCAGCTCCTGTCGCTGGCGTGGTGTGACCTCGCCGTCGATATAGCGTGAGATTAGCTGGCGGTAGCGCGCGCAGCTCACCCGTTACCCTCCTGCTTGCCTTTTCCGCCATCGTGCCGCGCCAAATCGGTATAGATCTGCTGGAACGAGTCGCGGGCGCGGGCGAGGCGGCTGAACACCGTGCCCTTGGGTATCTTGAGGATTTCGGCTATCTCCTCGCAGGAGAACCCCTCCACCGAGCGCAACACCAGGCACACGGCGAGCGCGGGAGGCATCTCGGTCACCGCGCGCCGCACGATCTCCGACTCGATCAACTGGGGTGAGAAGTCCTCGTAAGTGAACTCGCTGGACTTGTCGCTCTCCTCCAGAATGGGCATCCAGGTAATGAGCTTGCGGCGGCGTAGCACGTCAAAAGCGGCGTTGGAGGCGATGCGATAGAGCCAGGCGCTCACATTGGAATCGACGGCGATCCTGGCTATGCCCTGAAAGGCCCGCAAGAAGGTGTCCTGGGTGATGTCATCGGCCTGTTCGAGGCTGCCGACGAGTCTGTATACGTAGCGGTGAATCTGGGGGGCAAAATGCTCGTAAATGAGCACAAAAGCCTCTTCGTCGCCGCTACGTGCCTTTTCTATGATGGCGACATCCATGGCGAGCCTCACAAGCAAATAGGGGGCCGAAGTAGGGCATGCCGGAATACGGCGGAAAGAAGAAGCGCGCGGTATTCTGCGTTACGATTATATGAAGGATGTAAGGGAGCCGTCAAGGCTAGGGGAGATGGAAAAGCAGGTACCTTCGTGTATTGCAAGGTGTATTATCATTAGACAACTATGTCACGCCTTACGGACGACAGAAACTCAGAGCAAGCCGGACCTATGGAGCAGCCGTTGCTGTCAAGATGGTTGCGCTGGCTCGTACATGCTTCCATGCTGGTCTGGCTACTGATTAGTTGGGACTGGTTCGCCCGGCATGTGATAACACCTCAGGTGCAAGAGAACACCTGGCCCTACTCCGGGTATTGGGTAGCGTCCCGACTCGCGCTTGAAGGGCGCGCAGACGTGGTTTATACGGAAGGGTCGGGCTACCTACAAGAGATCGGCCGGCTGAACGTGAGCGGGGACATGATTGAAGTAAACATGCCTGCTACCCTGTTGCCCTTTCTGCCCCTGGCCCTGCTGCCAATCGCTGAGGCATTTCGCGTCTGGACGGTGGTCAGTCTCGCCTGCTTTGGGCTGGGTTGGGTGGTCCTGTTGCGGGCTGTGCGATTGCCTCTCCTGGTAGCCCTGCTGTTCACTGCTGCCCTGCCCTTCTTCGAGCCTTTCAGCCAGAACATCAGGGGGCAGGCATACCTGGTGCTGTTCTCGTTGGTGACGCTAAGTGCCGTATTCAGTCTAACGTTACCGGCGGCAACTTCTGCCGTGCGGCATGAAACGGTAAGGCGGCAGGTGCTAGGAGGCTTGCTCCTGGGTGTGGCGGCTGTGTTCAAGCTCTACTATGGGCTGGTACTGGCGATGTCTGCTGCTGTGAAGCGGCGCTGGATATACCTGGCTTCGATGGGGCTGGTGGTTGTCGTGTCAGCCCTGCTCACGGTCCTGGCCTGGGGAATGGGTATATGGGAGCGCGCCATTTACCTGTCGCTGACCTGGAGGGAGCGGCCTGAGACCGCCCAAACGGCGTACCAGACCACGCATAGCCTGGTGGCGCGCCTGTTTCGCTATGACGCGCAGTGGAACCCGGCTCCGGTGGCGGACCTGCCGTGGCTGGCCGAATCTCTCTGGTGGCTGGTTACCCTTTCCACCCTTGGCTTGACCATTTTGGCCCTCTGGCGGTCCGGCACGCATCGGGCAGCAAGAAAACTGCATAGCCCCGCGTGGCAATTACTTGCGCCCTGCGCGCCCATCCCCCTAGCTTCAGCCCTTGCGCCCATAGCCGAAGGGTATCATTACGCGCTCTGTCTGTTCCCCATCCTGGTTGTAACTGCTGTGACGTTCGAGGCGTGGCGGCACCAGTTGACCGTGGTTTTGTGGCAAGGTGGCGACTGGTCGCTGGGCCTGCCGGTCGTATCAGCGGGCCTCGTGCTCGGCATGGCGCTGCTTGGAGCACCGTGGCAATACAACGTAGCACGTGTGGACGGCTGGGCCAGTCTGTTGCATTATCCCCGGTTGTACGGAGGGTTGCTGCTCTGGCTGTTGGTGTTGGTCCTGCTCGTTCGCCCTAGCATCGTTGGGAGTGTAGAGCAAAGCCAAGCCAGGATCACTTCGGAAGCTGCCCCATAATGCGCGAAAGCTCGCCGGAGTTCCGCAGCCGCTGTATCGTCGCGTTGACGCTACCGGCGAGGGCATCTGCGCGGGCGGGCACGGCCACCACGAACGGCTCATCCGTCAGCGGCGGTGAGAGAACGGTGACGCTGCCTGGGTGCGTGGCGAGGTAGGTCTGCGCGGAGGTATTGTCGGTGATAGCGGCGTCCACCTCCCCGCTAACGACCACGGCCAATGCTTCCTCCGGCGAGCGGTAGGTAGATTGTAGCTGCATGCCGGGCGCGGTGCTGCGCTGCAACCGGCGGGCCTCGGTGTCGGCGCTGGAGCCTAGCTCGACCCCTACCTTCCTCCCCGCCAATCCCTCAACCGAGCTAATGGCGTTCTCCCCAGCCCTGACAACCAGCACCTGCCCCGACTGGTAATAGGGCACCGAATAGCGCACGTCGGCCTGCCGCTCCGGTATAGGTGGCAGCGCCGAGACCAGCATATCGACGTTGCCTGCTATCAACGAGTCGTACAACGTGTCGAGCGCCAGTGTCCTGAACTCCACCTTGACGCTCAGGTCGCGGGCAATCGCCTCCGCCAGCGTAGCATCGTAGCCCACGACCTGTCCCTCACGCAACATATCGAAGGGCGGGTAAGTGGGGTCTATGCCCACGCGCAGGGTGCCGCTCTGCCGGATGCGCTCCAGGTAGCGGTCGGGCGGCTTTTGCTGCCCCAGCCACACCAGCGCCGATAAGGCGACCAGAGTGAGGACAAGGGCTATGTTGAGAAAGAAACGTGTCATATTTGCGCGGTTATCTTCGTAGCACCAGCAGGAGAGCCAGGCCACCCATGATGTGTATGTCCTCGGTCCCCTCTACTCTCCCGACATGCTTCTGCATTATCAGACCCAGCCTGTAGTCCTGACCTTCGGGGGTTACGTACCCCGAAAGCCCCGGCCTGTTGCTGTACTCATTGTCATAGTTCAGCAGGTAGCGGTCGTAGATGCTGCCGTTCGGGTACACCCAGCCTGCCAGGCCCTTGAAAGGTCCGGCCCACAGGTAGACCTTGCCGCTGTTACTCACCGTCCACGTGAGCCTCTTAGCCTGCCTCAGCCATCGCTGGCGATAGGTGTAGCCGCCGCCCGCAACCCAACTAACAAGCCGCTCTCCCCAAATCGACCGGCTGTAAACCCGCATGAGGGTACGTTCCGGCGCTGCCATTACCGGCTCCTGCCCTCAGCGTACTCCTGCACTTCGAGGTACACCGCGTTGGGGATGAAGTCGGGAGTGAGGAAGGAGTAGTTGTCGAAGTAGGTATACTGCGGGCGGGGGAAGCGGGAGGCCCACAGGCAGACGGCGCGCACCCACGGCCACTTCTCCTCGGCCATGCGGTATGCCGCAACCGTATATTCCACCCGCTGGAAGGGCTTCACGGCGAATGACCAGCGCGGGCTATCGTTCCAGCCGCCCTCGGTGATGTAGACGGGCGTGTCGCCATCACCGTGCTGCTGCATCACGCGGTAGATTTCTTCGGTGCGCGCCCAATTTACCTTCTGCGGGCTCGCGGGGTCGTCGGGCGGTGAGGTGAGGCCGTAGGAGTGGACCGCCACGGCGTCGAAGTAGGGTGCGGCCCCGGCCCGGTAGAGGCGGTCCAGGTACAGCAGGTCGCTCATGGCGTTGGGGCTACCCTCGGGCTCCGTGTTGGGGGCCAGTCCCGCCAGCATCACGATAGCTTCGGGGTCGGCTTGCTTGGCGCGGGCGTACACGACCTTCAGCAATTCGGCATAGGCCTCGGGGTCGGGAGGACGTTGGCCCCATTCGGCGGCGGTGTTCGGCTCGTTCCATATGATGTAGTGCTTGATGCGGCCCTTGAAATGCTGCACGAAGGCGAACACGAAGTCGGCGTAATCGTCGTAGTGCTCGCTATCGAGATAGCGCCAGGTGGTGTTCTCCGGCTTGGCCCAGTTGGGCACCCCGTCCACCCGCGCCAGCAGCGTGATGCCGTTCTCCAGCGCGGCGTCGGCCACCAGGTCGGCGTGCTCCCAGTCGAAGCGGTTGCGGTCGTGGGGCTGGATGTATACCCAGGGGAAGAACTCGACCGCGTAGCTGCCGCCCATCTCGCGCAACACGCGGAACTCCCGCCGTATATCCTCCATGTCCGGCTCGTCGGTCAGGCGGGTGTGCAGGCCGATTTTAGATTTTGGGTTTTGGATTTTGGATTGCGGAGTTGGAGTGGGTGTCGGGGAGAGGGTGGCGGTGGAGGGGAAGCGCGGGAGGAGACCGGCCACCAGTAAAAGGCCACAAGCCACGAGGGCAAGAAAGGCAAAGGGGCGGGCTTGTGTCCCACCCCTCTTGCCTGTGCTTTCAAAATTGGACTTATCTAACAAGATGTGCTACTCGGTTTCTAGTTACGCCTTCTACAGTATCTGTCCGCAAATCATCGGACACGGGCGACCACAGTTCCACCCTGTCATCCTGAGCGTAGCGAAGGATCTAAGAGGCCAAGCCTATCGCTATGTTGAACCTTCAGCACCAGTGTATTCCATGCTCCACAGCATCCCTATTCACCTTCTTGAGATCCTTCGCTACGCTCAGGATGACAGAGGGGGCTTTGGTCCTGTAAGAGCATGTCCTACATAAATGCCCTAATACGCCCTGGCGAAGATAGCGTGTACCTTGCTCTCCATCCCGCAGACGACGCAACGCCCGCTGTCTCCCGGCTGATCGAGGGGCATGCAGCGGTTGGTGGCCTTGGTCGCCTCCTTGATGCGGTCCTCGCACTCGCGCATGCCGCACCAGAAGGCGTCCGCGAACTGCCGCTCCTCGATAGCATGGGCTAGCTCTTCCATGCTGGCTACGTGGCGGGTGTTACGCTGGCGGAACTCCAGGGCGCGCTGGTAGAGGTTCTGCTGTATCTCCTCAAGTAGCTGCGGCACCCGCTCGGCCAGCGAGTCCATGCTGGGGTACTCCTTGAACTCCTTGCCGGGCTTGTCGCGCCGCGCCAGTTCCACCGTGCCGTTCTGCACGTCCCTGGGGCCTATCGCCATGCGCAGGGGCACGCCGCGTAGCTCCCACTCGTTATGCTTCCAGCCGACCGTCTTGCTGTCGTCGGCGTCCACCTTCACGCGCACGCCCGCCGCCTTGAGGCTAGCGGCCACCCTATCAACGGCGGCCATGACGTCCGCCTTCTCCTCGTCCTTGCGCCAGAGGGGCAGCACCACCACCTGGTAGGGTGCCACGTGGGGCGGCAGCACCAGGCCCTTCTTGTCGCCATGCACCATGATAAGCGCGCCGATGATGCGGGTGGACATGCCCCATGATGTCGTCCAGCCGTACACCCGCTCGTTCTGCTCGTTGAGGTACATGATGTCGAAGGCGCGTGCGAAGTGGTCGCCCAGGTTGTGCGAGGTGCCCGATTGCAGGGCGCGGCCGTCCTGCATCATAGCCTCGACCGTGTAGGTTCGGAGCGCGCCGGGGAACTTCTGGCTCTCGCTCTTCTGGCCGGGGACCACCGGGATAGCCAGTTCCTCTTCCAGGAAGGCGCGGTAGACATCGAGCATGAGGCGCGTGCGCTCCTCGCATTCGTCGTGGGTGGCGTGCACCGTGTGGCCTTCCTGCCACCAGAACTCGGCGGTGCGCAGGAAGAGGCGAGGTCGCTTCTCCCACCGGAACACCGAGCACCACTGGTTGATGAGCAGCGGCAAGTCGCGGTACGACTGTATCCAGCGCGAGTAGATGGGACCTATGATCGCCTCCGAGGTGGGGCGCACCGCCAGCGGCTCGGCTAGCTCCTCACCGCCACCGCGAGTGACCCAGGCCACTTCAGGCGCGAAGCCCTCTACGTGCTCGGCCTCTTTGAGCAGGAAGCTCTGCGGGATGAGCAGCGGGAAGGCGGCGTTGACCACCCCTGTGTCCTTGAAGCGGCGGTCGAGGTTGGCCTGGCAGTTCTCCCACAGGGCGAACCCGTAGGGCCGCACGACCATGCAGCCGCGCACCGGGGCGTCTTCCGCCAACTCGGCTTTCATCACCACGTCGATGTACCACTGGGGAAAATCGGTCTCGAAGTCGGCTATGCCCTGCCCGAATTCCTTCTGCTCAGCTTTGGCGCACATAAATACCTCTTGTACCTCGTTCTAATTGGGTTAGTTCCACGAACTATAGCAAAAGTAGGCTTGTAGCGTCAATCATTGCTGAAACGTGAAACGTGAAACGTGATGCGGCTTGCTAAATAGGGTTCGTGAATGTGAGACTGCGACGGTGCAGGACCACTCCTCCCCCTTGTCATCCTGAGCGTAGCGAAGGATCAGGTGGGTAAGCGAGAGTCTACAACCTACTGGATGCTGGCGGCATTAGAAAGATTAGTAGTGCAACAGGGAGAGCCAAGTACGGGTTACGGATCCTTCGCTACGCTCAGGATGACAAGGGGAGCATGGTTCTGCACAGGCGTAGCCTCCTATTCACGAACCCTATTTAGCAAGCCGCATCACGTTTCACGTTTCACGTTTCAGAAACCCCGTTTCAGAACCGGAACTGCTTCGCCCCTTTGGGTGTATTGTTAATCGGAGGGACGCCATGAGTCGCTACCGCAATGAAGGTGACGGCTTCGACAACCTCGAGGACTTCGAGGACATAGGCATCTCCGTGATGGAGGAGCTTGACCCTGAGCCGCAACCTAAGCCCGGCTCGCTTTACGCGCGCGAGTTCGTGATTGGGCTGCTGCTGGTGCTGGGTGTGCTGGCCTTCGCGGGCTGGCAGTGGTGGCAGACCGAGTACCGGCAGAGCAACTACAGATTGGGCGAGCAGGCGGCGCGGCAGTTCGACTGGGACGAGGCAACCTCCCGCTTTTCGGCAGCCGAGGGCTACCGGGACGCCGGGAAGCGCGCCGAGGCGGCAGCCAACCGCGTGCTTGAGCGCGACGAGCACTACAGCCTCGCCGTGGAGCATTTCAACCGTCAGCGCTGGGCTGCCGCGCTCAAGGAGTTACGCGCTGTCAGAGGGGTGCAACCAGGCTACCTGGACGCGGCCTCGATGGAGGAGCGGGCAGAGGGTAAGGTGTATAGCGAGGCCTTGCTCGGCTCCGTAGTGATGCGCCCCACGGCCGACCCGCCGGGCCTCTATTACAGGGCTGAATCTGGCTGGTTGTGGCTTGAGGATAGCGACGAACAGAGCCTGCCCTGGGGGCGAGGCACCCCTGAGCATATACTGTACGATGCGCCGATAGAAGGCTGGGTGCCGCCCACCCAACCGAGCCGTCGCCCCAACCCCTCGGACCTTGATGAGCATCGCAGATCAATGGCCGGGCGTAAGCTGATGGTGGCTACGTTCGACACCGGCGGCAATGCCCTGGGTGTAAGTTATCGCGAACTGCCCTTCAACTTGAGCGACTATGACTGGTTCGAGTGGAACCGGGATGGCGTCTGGGGCATCCGGCTATGGGACGTGCGCTCAGGCAATGAAGAGGCCCAGGTGGTAATAGACCCCTCCCCGGTGCGCCAGAAGATCCGCAACATCCAGCAGATTACCTACCATGCCTTCGGCAGTAAGATAATGCGTAGCACGAACCCTACTTTCTACGGCATGAACGTGGCGCTCATGGACTACAACCGCAATGGGGACGAGTTGCTGGTAGCGAACTGGACCCGGCACGAAGATGGGACTTTCACAGTGGCGCTCTACCTCAACTCGCTTACCAAAGGCGAGAACAAGCTGCTGTACAACCATGAGGGAGGCTTCGTAAACGCCAGCTTCAGCGAGGAGGGGAGATACGTCTTCCTGACTACGTACAACGCGGTAGCTCGTATGCTGGAAGACCACATACTCATCATGATCGATAAGACCGGGGCTGAGCCGGCGCGAGTAGTGATGCAGCAGAATGGGGTAAGGGCTATCAACGGCGTGCTCGTAGATAGCCAGCAGTATATGAAGGCCCGATTACTGGAGGGTGGTCCCTTCGCCGGGAAGATGTTGCTTACACAGTGGATATCGCTCACCAACTACATCAGCGTGGTTGACCTGGACGGCCCCCACGCGGTACATGCCGAGGCGAGCATTACGGGCAACGGCATGATATGGTGGGACGCAGTGTCCACGGAAGGGCAGGACTTGGTGTTGTGGGGCATCGGCTCTGTCAACACGGTATCTCCACCTTTTCCGGCGCAACAAACGCTGGTGGGAGTGAAAATTAGCCCCGGTGAGCCGCCGGTGGTGGCGCGGCAAGCTATTGCCAGGACCTCTTCGGTCGTCTGGCTGGAGCAGCGGGGGTCGGAGCTTATATATCTGGTCCACAACCACAACCGCCAGGCGCAACTCAGGGCCGTAGAATTGTACGCCGTGCCACTCGCCAGCCTGGAGTCAGGGAATATCCCGGCAAAGGTACTGCACAGGTACGAGTATCGCGTGCCTATAGACCAGCACCGGTTGCCCTTCGGCGGTTTCAGTTTTCACTTCGGCTCCGGCATGTTCGCCTACCTGGACCAAACCACCCTCCGAGCCGTCACCTACGACGGGCAGGTGAGCCTCCCGCTTGAAAGTGACGTCACGGAACTTTTCAACCTGGACCTCGCAAGCCGATAAGTCTTCAGGGTGGCACACGGGCAGCACCCTATGCTATCGCGTTGGGCGTGCGCAGTCGCATCATGTCTGTGCCTGGGTAGGCTCTGTTTCAATTGCGGCAACCCTACTCCCCCTCGTCATCCTGAGCGCAGCGAAGGATCTCAGATGCTGGCATTGCTGCTCCGCTGAAGCCTCAGCACCATCCACCACACATCCGACAGCATCCCTGTGCCACCTTCTTGAGATCCTTCGCTGCGCTCAGGATGACAGGTGGATAGAGTCCTGCTAGCACGCATGGACAACAGCCCCGCTGGGGATTCATTAGCGGCTGGTACGGTGGGGGGCGGCGGTATATGGTATATACTGTATGCCGATGAGCCGCAACCCCAATCGCCTCTCGGCGCTTGCCTCCTTTGGTCTCCCCGTGCTGGCGCTTGCCGTGTGGGCGGGGCTGGTGATGCTCCTGGCATACCAGGCGCGGCCCAATTACCCGGTGAGCATGGACCGCTCGTTCGACCGCCATTACCTCACCGACGGCTGGCACCAGCCCGAACAGAGCGAGCAGTTCCCCTTCCGCTGGATGTCCGGCTACGCTACCGTAAAGTTCCCCGCTATGGGCCGCCAGCCGCTCAAGCTGGTGATGCACATGGGCACCACCAGCATCGATCCCAGGCCGGAAAAGCAGGTGCGGGTCACGGCTCGCGGGGCGTTGGTGGCCGTATTCGACGTGCGCGCCACAATCGACAGGTTCGAGGTGCCGGTCGCGCCCGAACTGGTAAGCCGGGCCACCGGCGACCTCGACCTGCTCATCACCACCGAGAGCTTCCAACCCCCCGGCGACCGACGACAGCTTGGGGTGGTGGTTACGGGACTGGGCCTGGAGCCGGGTGATATCACGGGACTACTCCTGCCTCCCGCCTACCATCTGATTTATGTGGCGGGTATAGGGCTGTGCCTGTACCTGGTGCTTCTCCTGCTTGGGATTGGCACTCGCATCAGGTTGGCATCGAGCATGGCCGCAATCCTGGCTATGGGGATGGTGTACGCCTTCGCCCGGCCCGCTATCGCCTTCTACACGGCTGACCTGCTCCTGGCGGTAGCTCTTACCCTTATCGCCCTGGCGTTTGCTCGGCCAACTGTGACGTGGGTATACAGGCGTGCGGGCTTGCCAGACTTCACGTCCGGGAGTGGAGAGGGCCGCGTGCTGTTTGGCCTGTTCGCGTTGGGGCTGTTGCTGGGGTGGGCGGGGCTGCTTTACCCGCAGAGCGAGCCGCATGACTTCCTGTTTCACCTGCACCGCTTCCATGAGGTGCAGGCCGGGAACCTCTTCTTCGGGAACTACGTGGTGTCGGGCGTCGGGCAGGGGTTTTACCCACCGGCGATGTACGTGCTGCTCCTACCCTTCAGCCTGCTGATGCGCGACCCCTACAACCTGCTGCTCCTGGCCCCCACCCTCTTCGCCCTCAGTGCCGTCTTCATCGTCTTCTACCTGGCGAAGCGATACACGAGCGGCTATAGATATGCACCCGTCATGGCATCGGCGCTGTACGTGGTGCTGCCGATCAACCTGCTCGTTATCTGGTGGGCGCACGAGACTAACCTGTTCGGGCTGGTGGTGCTGCTGGCGGTGGTAGCCTGCGTGCTGGCCGCCTACGAACGCATCTCCCGGCCGGGGGTGTGGTTGGGGCTGGCGGCGCTCACGTTCGTGCTGCTGCTGTCGCACCCAGGCGTGCTGGTGTGGAGCCTGACGCTGCTCACGGGCATTGTGCTGGCGCTGCTGGCGCTGAGGCGTTTCGCGGGCAACGGCAGCTACAGGTCGGTGCTGCTGATTGCGGGCGCGTTCGCGACAGCCGGGGTGCTGGCCTTCGTGCTGTACTACTCGCGCTATCTCGCCTCGTTCGGGCAGGCCGCCGTGGAACGAGGGGAAGAAGTAGAGTTCACCGATACGCTCTCCAGCGTAGGCGACGTGGACCGATTGCTCGATATGATAAGGCTGACTCTGTACCACGGCGTGGTGGGTGACTACGGGCTGTTGCCCCTCTTGCTGGTGCCGGTGGGCCTGTGGCTACTGTTCCGCAAGCCCACGCCTGCCACAGAGCCGAACGACGTTGCTTCGCTCGTTGAAGCATCGCAGGAGGCACGGCAGCGCTTCCGGTGGGTGATGCTGGTCTGGGTGCTCGCGGGCGTGCTCTTCCTTACCGTCAGCCTGCTGACCGCGCTCCCCATCCGCCCCATGCTCTTCATCTGGCCGCCGACGGCACTCCTGGCGGGCCTCAGCCTGGCGGCCTTCCTGGAGGGCAAGCAGCCAACGCCGGAGAGTGGATGGACCTGGCGCAAGGCGCTCGTGGGTGCAGTGATAGCGGGGCTGGCGGCACTGAGTCTGTACATGTGGGCGCTGGCGAACTTCCTCGATATGAGGGAGCCGCACGTCTACCCACTGGTGTTTTGACGCTGGACAGAAGACGCGATTGCAATAAGGCACACCCTACGAACTGGTAGTGCAGCCCCGTTTTCTCATCGCCAGGACCAACTCCTCCCTTGTCATTCTGAACGCAGTGAAGAATCTCGTCCCTCATCACCCAAGTAACACCTTTCTCAAAGCAACAGGGTCCCATAGGAAAGAGGTAACATCCCGGTGTAGGACGAGATTCTTCACTGCGTTCAGAATGACAAAGGGGCGCAGGGTGCCGTAGAAGTTAGAGGACTGCCAATAGCATTGGGGAAGGCCCCAAGTCCTGTGCTGCCGTCTATCATCTATCATCTATCATCTATCGTCCAGCCCCACTACCGCCTCGTATAGCTCGTCCATGTGGCCCACCACGGCGTCGGCTGTGGCCCCGGCCTGCGCGGATTGGTCCCACGCCTGGTTGTGCAGGCGGGCGGTGCTGCGGGCCTGGGCGGTGAACCAGATGGCGGACAACCCTGCTGCTTTGGCGGTCTGCACGTCGTAGACGGCGTGGTCGCCCACGTGGATGGCCTCTGGTGGCTCGGCTCCCAGGCGGCGGGCGGCGATGCGGAAGATTTCGGGGTTCGACTTGTAGAGGCCCTCCCCCGCGCTGGTGACGATCTCACTGAAGAAGGTGCGCAGGCCGAGCTTCTCCAGGGCCAGTTCCACGAACTGAGGGTAGCCCGCGCTCGATACCACCCCCAGTTGGTAGCCGTCGTTGCGCAGGCGCTCCAACACCCTGTCGGCCCCCTTCAGCATGACGACCTCGGGCAGGCAGGCGTACTCCAACGTCTCGACAGCGTGCTCAAGCTCAGGTTGGGGCACGCGGACGCCCATCTCCTCAAGCACCCGGCGAGCGCCTTCCACCGCGCTCAACTCGACGCCGCTGTCCCGCACCGCCTGGCGTAGCTCGTGGAACAGCCCCTCCGCCTCGTTCAGCATGCGGGGCGATACGTCTTCGATGCTGCCGTTGCGTGCGAGTTGCAGCATAACCTGGCCGGGCAATGTTCTAATTTCCAATTCCAGCCAGCTATCGCAGGTCGCCAGGGTGTTGTGAAAGTCGAACAAGACGACCTTTTTCATGAGGCTCCTGTATGGGATTGAGGCTTCGGCTGCAAGATTTGTTCTAGTTCCGATATGTTACACCTGTTCTATCCCGCGCCTCACGCAGGCACAAAATAGGCGTCAAATGTGCGAATCGCACCCAATATATGGTTGTGTCTCTTGATTCCTGTGCAGAATATTGCTCTTGGAATTGTGGAAAACTCTCTTGACAGGAACTTATGTTCTAAAATATGATGTGCCTGTCAGAGATAGAACTAATGTTCTAAATACCGGAGGCACACTGTGAAATCCCACTTCAACCGGCACAACCCTATCAGCAGCGCGCCAATCTGGGCCGAGCGCACGGCACCTCGCGGACTTGTTCGCCGCGACACCCCCGCTCTCCTGGTGATCAACATGCCCGACGAGGACGAGTGGTACGTCGCCAGCCGCCAGGAGTCGGACGCCATTGCCGATCCCGACTCGTTCATCGGCGGCCTGCTTCGACCGCACTGCGCGCTCCTTTCCCTACCCTACACCTCGAACAACTAGACTGTCAAGTTTCGCACGTTAGTTTTTTGAGAGCTGAGTTAGTACAGAGTTTTACAGAGATAGATTGGAGGCTAGAGAGATGGCAAACACACGCACACGGGGCGCGAACGCGGAAGCTCTAAGCTGGGAAGAGGCGGCGGGGTTACCCGGCCCTCGTAAAAACAACTGGCTGCCGCTCGACGCGCTAAGCGACGAGGAAGTTTACACACGGGGGCCGCAGCTTCAGGCGATGCCCAACAACCGCAGGCCCCAGGCTGCCCCCACTCGCCAGTACAACCCGGCTGCCGCTCACACGATGTCGCAGCGAGTGCTCGCGGCCGTGCCGATGACCCAGGCCCACCCCCAGCAGCGGCAGAGCGAGCGAGCCGAGCGGACACCGAGAGAAGGCGTGTCCCTCAGCAAGGCGCAGGGTAAGGCCCTGGCGATGGCGGTGGGCGCGATGATCGCGGTGCTGGCGCTGTACGTGGTGGTGAGCGCCGCGGTAAACTGGACGCAGGTGAAGCTGGACGACTTCCAGTACGGTCGCCCGCGCACCACCCAGATGGAGGCGTATGTCGGGCACGCCGAGGCGGAAGGCTCCCCTTCCCACTTCATCGCCATGAACCTCAACCGGCGGGTGACCATCCTGCAACTGCCCGGAGGCGACAGCACGAAGGCTACGGCTATCGTTGGCCCCTACCTGTTCGGGCAGGGCGAAGACCTCACCCCGGTGCTGCTGAACGTGCAGGACGTGAATGTCGATGGTAAGCCGGACCTGGTAGTGTCGGTCAAGAGCGAGCAGCTTCTTTACCTGAACGATGGAGCGGCTTTCAAGATGGCAACCCCCGAGGAGCAGGCAGCCATATTCAAGGCGCTCACCGCCCGCACCGCCGCGCCCGTCAACGACGCGCAGGGCCTCGCCCCGGAGGGCCAGTAATGGGCCGGGCGGCGGCTGTGGCCTACTCCACGGTGGAAGAGGAGCTGTTCGGGGAGACTGAAAGGGACAGTGGGCCATACCGCCTGTTAGGAGAACAAGAACTACTCTACGTGCTGGCTCCACGCATTCGCCAGACTCTTGTCGAGGAGCAGCGACACGTCCAGCCTCAATACGTGCAATACGTCGAGTACGAGCCGGAACCCGACTACTCTACCCTGTTCCCACTGGCGTACGAGCCGTACCCGGTGTACGAAGCTGAATACGCGCCGGGTGTGGTCAGAGGCAGGCAGGTGCGCAATGGGGTGCTCGCGGCGCTGCTGGCGATAGTCATGATCGTGATGCTGATGCTGGCCGGGCCGGTGCTGGCGAGAGATGGGTCACCCGGCCTTCGCTTCAGTGGCTACCGGGACGTGGTGCCGGGCACGGTCGCCGGAATAGGAGTCCAGGGTGGCGCGCCGGTAATCGACACGACCTCCGGGGCGGCCCCCAGCGAGCAACCCGCACCGCCCGCGCAAGCCCAGGCACCCGCCGGTTCGTACGAGGTGATGGGCGGTCCCACAATCAGCGTCGAGCAGATAGAGAAGGTGCTGAGGCAGTACGGCTCTCCCGCGGCGGGACTGGGACAGGCGCT
This sequence comes from Chloroflexia bacterium, assembly GCA_036388595.1. Classification (GTDB taxonomy): domain Bacteria; phylum Chloroflexota; class Chloroflexia; order QHBQ01; family JADMIH01; genus JADMIH01. The sequence continues at coordinate 15,164 of DASVRN010000064.1, read as the reverse complement.
CTACAACCTGGGGGTCAAGCACGGCATCAACCCGGCTTATGCGCTGGCCTTCTTCGTACACGAAAGCGGCTGCGGCACGAAGGGTGTGGCCCGGTTCAGCAAATCGCTGGGCAACATCCGCTGGACCGAAGGGTACGCGAGCTACGAAGGCTACCGCAGCTACCCAAGCTGGGAAGCCGGTATGGAAGACTGGTACCTGCTGATCAAAGACCTTTACATCAACGGCTGGGGCCTGCGCACGGTGGACGCCATAGTGCCCGTGTACGCCCCCGCCGCCGACCGCAACGACCCCACCGGCTACATCGCCTCAGTCAAGTACATGGTAGATAGCTGGCGGGACAGATGATGGTAATTACGAATTACGAATTACAGGTTCCTCTTCAATTCGTAATTCGTAATTCGTAATTCGTAATTCGTAATTATCTTTCCTCCTGGTCGCACGAGATGGGGCGCTATGCGTCCCGTCTTGTGCTTTAACCGCGCTTCCATTCGAGCCAGTGTCCGTGGGGGTGGCAGTCGGCCAGGTGCTGCTCTTCGTAGGTGTTGCCCGCGTAGCGCATGAGCGTTATCTGCGCGGTCTCGCCGCCGAGCCACTCCTGCGAGATGCGGTAGATGGGGCGGTCGAGGCTCAGTTCCCCGATTAACGAGGTGAGGCGTTCGCGGTGCTCTTGCGGTAGCTGCACGATGGTGTAGCTGTGGTAGACGCAGATGGCCGTGCCGCGCGTCGCGTCCCTCACCGCCTGGGGTAGCAGGTCGAACATGTCTCCCTTCAGTAGAGTGGGCGGTTCCTCCCTGGCGATCCCCACTGCCCGCTCCAACAACTCGGCCCGGTCCTGGTGCTCAGGCCAGATCATGGCGCGCAGCCACAGGACCTGGTCGGGGTCGCGCACGTCAATAGGGTCGAGGTCGATTCCCGCCCGATAGCCGACACGGGGGAATGGCTCCGGCATGGGAGGGCGGAACTTGCCCCTTAGCTCGCAACTGATTTGCACGGGCGAGTTGGCATCTCCGAATTGCAGATCGGGGCCATAGCTGTAGCCGTACTTGTCCCACAACAGGTGCAGCCCCGCGCTGGTACCAACCTCCACCAGGGCCAGCGGCCTCTTGAGCGCCTCCCTATAGAGCAGCCCGAACACAGGCAGCAGACAGGCGCAACGCTGCACCTCGTTGGTCTGCACCATGCTGGTCTGCACCAGGCGCTCAACCTCGCCGCGATTTTGCAGCACGAAGTCGTGGAAGGCTGGATATGGGTCGCCTTGCTGTGGCTTGCGGTCGTAGCCGACAACGCTCGGGTAGTAGGCGGCCAGGGGATGCTCGGCCCCCTTGAGCAGCAGGTAGTGCACCGACCCCAGCAAGAGCAACGGCACCACCGGCTTGCCATGCCCCACCTGGCTCACCACATCAAGCACCTCTGGGTCGCCGGCAATTGATACTGCCAGCCGCTCGTACAGGGGTGAATAACCCTCGAACTGCTCTTTGGCGATTTGCCTGAACCGCTCGGCCATTTTGCCGGTTGAGTCTGGTTGCTCGTTCAAGATCGTTGCTCCGTTCGCGATTAGTCTTGCGTGATGAAGTAAGAAAGAGTCGTGCAATGCGTGTAATGAGTGGATGGTCGTTCGGCCTTATAGCTTTGCAGCACCCAAGATTGGCCCTGTCATCCTGAGCGCAGCGAAGGATCTAAGATGCTCCTCTTACTCCTGTGTTGGACCTTTAGCGTGCTACCCTTGTTGCTCAAAGTTCAACATCATCCCTACTCACCTTCTTGAGATCCTTCGCTACGCTCAGGATGACAGAAGGGGCTTGGTCCCGAACAAGAGGCGGGCAACATTCACGTGACTTATTCACACGAATTACGCGTTACGTGTGACGCGTTACGCGTTACTCAAAACACATCCTTGTCTTCTTCGGCAAGGGTGTTCAGGGCGGCGACTTCGGGTATGGTGGCGGCGAAATGGGCGCGCAGGTTGGCGATGAAGACCAGTCCGGCTTTGCGGTCGTCTTCCGGGGGTGCCCAGGGCGCGAAGTTCTTGTGGCTGTTCGCGTCGTAGGGGCCGTGCATGGCCTCGAATGCCACCGCGCTGTTGTCCAGCGACACGACGGTGTGCCAGGCCCCGGCGGGTATCTCCACTCCCCTTACCGGCCCTTCCTCCCTGATGAGCACGCCTTCCACAGGCGCTCCGTTGTCCGAAAAGCGCACCACCAGCAACGTGCCGCGCAGGGCGATGAACACCTCCGTCTTGTCCGGGTCGTGGTGACGGTGCGGACGGGCGTAGCTGTCGGTGCGTATGGCGTTGAACATGCGCTGCATTGTGTCGTCATGCTCGTGCAGCCGGATGATGCTGCGCCTGCGTGGGCTGCGCTCCGCCGCCCTGCCGACTTCGTCAAGCAGATCCTCGCTGAACGGCACGAACGCGTATGGGTCGTCGGGATTGCGCGGGTAGGGTGTAGACATGGTCACTCCGTTTCTGAAACGTGAAACGTGAAACGTGATGCGGTTTGCTAAAGAGGGTTCGTGAATGCCACCTTGCGGCTTTACGGGACCAAAGCTCCCCCTGTCATCCTGAGCGTAGCGAAGGATCTGAGATGTTGCCCTAAGGAATGTGCTAAACCTTCAGCACCATGCCCCGAATATTCAGCAGTGGCACGACACCACCTTCTTGAGATCCTTCGCTACGCTCAGGATGACAGGAGGGGCTTTAGTCCCCTGATACCAACCTTACGCTATTCACGTACCATATACCACAAGCCGCATCACGTTTCACGTTTCACGTTTCACGTTTCACGTTTCAGTCTGATTTCTACTCCATGCGTGCGTGCAATGTCCAGGCTGTGATTGTCCGGGTGGGTGGACAGCAGAGTTAGGGCGTGGGCACCGGGGCCGTGCGACTTCAGGCGGCGTTGTTCGGCCATGTTGCGGGCGGGGTGGAGGGTTAGCGTGGTGCGCGCCAGCCTCAGTCGCACTACATCTTGCGCGTGCTGGCCGTACTCCCGCGCTACTTCCGCCGTGTCACCCAGGAGCGCGCCGTAGAGCCGGGCCGCTTCGTCCAGGTCGTCCACAAGCACTTCTACCTCGGCTATGCCCGTCACGCCATTGGGGTGCCTGTGGGCGGGGCCGTGCGGTACTCGGAGGTCCCGGAGGGTAAGGTCGGAGCAGAGGAACGGGAGCGCTGGGTAGTCGGTGCGACCGGACTGCCAGGCGATTTCCAGGCCGTCGGGTCGCAGCCTCCCGCCTCGTTTGGGGCCGCGTATGTGGAGGCCGTGACGGCGGGCGCGGGCTATATCAGCTTCGATGTCGTCAGGGAGGAGGGCGTACGACACAATCCCTTCCGCCGACTGCATGCCTCTCGCGAACAGGTGCTCCTCCGGTGGCGGAGAGAGGAAGTTGAGCAGCTCCAGGTAGGAGCCGTCTTCAAAGGCGATGAGCGCGTTCTGGGAGATACCGTCGGGGTGCTTGCCACCGACTACCACCGAGAAGCCTAACTCCGTGTAGTCGCGGCTCGCCAGGTCGAGGTCGTCCACGAGGATGACGATGTGGTCGAGGAGCATGGTAGCGGCTATCGGGTCCCGGTGATCATGTTCGCCAGCGCGCCCACGACACTGACTGCCACCGCACCGATCAGCGCGGCCCAGAAATCGGCCACGTGGAAGCCCTCCACGAGGGCATCGGCGAGCGCGAACATGGCCGCGTTTATGATGATGCTGAAGAGGCCAAAGGTGAGACAGTTTATGGGGAGCGCAAGGAGGCCCACGATTGGCCGGATGAAGGTATTGAGGAGGGCCAGCACCGCCGCGAAGATCGCCAGCGTTACCCAATCGTCGTAGCGTATGATTGGCTCCGTCATTAAGCCCAACCGGGGCAGGCCCCACGCTATGAGGAACACCGCGATGACAATCACCGCCCAACGGACCAGCAGAGTTCTCAATCCCGTCCTCCTGTGAATACCTACGCTCGGCGGGTCCATTATAGCATAGTGATGAGTAACGAGGACTGAGGACTGAGGACTGAGTAAATGAGAGGCCCTGCACAGGTGCCCTCCTCAGTCCTCAGTCCTCGTTACTCATCACTTCCTTGCTGTACACCACCTCGGTCTTGACCGTGTGGAACCCAACCGATTCGTACAGGCGCAAGGCCCCGGTGGGGTTCTCGGCGTCTACGTCTAGCACGCCGGTCTGGACGCCCTGCGATTTGAGCCAGTGGAGGGCCGCGAGGAGCATAGCGCGTCCCAGGCCCATCTTGCGATAGCCGCGGCGGGTGCCCAGCGTGCCGATCCAGCCTTCGCTCTTGTTTGCGCGCTCGTTGTGACCGGCGTCTATGTAGCAGTCTGCGTAGGCGGCGAACGTGCCGTCGGAGGCAATGGCTAGGAGGCCCCCCTCCGGCTTGTACTGGGGGTCCTTCAACAGGTGAGCGCGGCGTTCGGGCAGCAGCGGGTGGAAGCCCCAGTGGTCGATGAAGGCGAGGTTGTGCATCTCGACGTAACGGTCGATGTCCGGGTGCTCGGCCACGTTGCTGAGCGTGAAGCCCTCGGGCAACTGCGGTACTTCCAGCGGCTCGTCCAGTGGACGGTGCATCACGAAGAAGTAGCGGGCGATAGTAAAGCCGTTGCGCTCCAACGCCTCCCGCTTGCTCGTGTAACTCTCCAACGCGCCGCTATAGAGATTGCAAGGCAAGCCCAGCCCGGCCCCGTGCTCACGCAGCCTGCCTTCGCCCCAGGTTATTACCTCGTCATCAAGACCGCTCTGCGCAACGTCGGGGTGTATGTAGTACAGCAATCGCCCGTCAGACGAGGTCTCCGTAGGAGCCAGGGTCGTGACCAGCGCCAGGGCTACAAGCCTGCCGTCGCCATCTTCCCAGGCTCGAATATTCGTCTGCGGGTCTACGCTGGGAGAGGAGAACCACTGGCGCAGTTCGTCGGGGGACGTGCTTTCGTCGAGATTTTCTACTGTGCCGATATGGTTGATAAGCTCGGCAAAACGGGGCAGGTCGGGTTCGCCACAATAGGGCCGCCCTGTAAAAGCGAGTTGTGTCTCCAAAGTGCTAGCCTGTCCTTTCGGGGTTAAAAGGAACGGCGGACCACAGGCAACAGGCGGCAATTGAGGGTCGGCTGTGGTCCGCCGTTGATTATCGTATCATGCGCTCTTCCGAGCAACATCGGACCCTAGATGTAGCTACGTAGGTCCGGTGGATGTAGAAGCTGAAACAGAGTTCTGAAACGTGAAACGTGAAACGTGATGCGGCTTGTGGTATTTGGTACGTGAATGGTGACTGTTTGCTTTGCGGGACCAAAGCCCCTTCTGTCATCCTGAGCGTAGCGAAGGATCTCAGAGATTGACCCTGCTCAAGAGTCGAATATCAGCAACTCTGTTCATACCGTTCAACATCATCCCTACGCCACCAGCTTAGATCCTTCGCTACGCTCAGGATGACAGGGCGCGAGATGGTCCTGCAACAGAGGCTGCCTCTATTCACGTACCATATACCACAAGCCGCATCACGTTTCAGCCATTTAGTGCGTCCCTGATCTTGCCGAAGAAGCCTTTCTCTTGCTGGCCTTCGGTGCCGGACTGGCCGTCGCCTTCCCCGAAGGTGCGGGCTAGCTCTTTCAGGAGGCGCTTCTGCTCGTCGTTCAGGTTGGTGGGTACGTGTACGTTGGTGCGTACCAACATGTCGCCGCGACCCGAGCCGCGCAGGTAAGGCACGCCGTAGCCTTTGACGCGGAACTCCTTGCCGTGCTGCGTGCCCGCCGGTACCTTGAGGCTAGCCACCTCTCCGTCCACGGTGGGCACCTGCAATTCGGCACCCAGGGCCGCCTGCGCGACGTTCAGGTTCAGCTCGAGCAGTATCTGGTTGTCGTCGCGCTTGAACAGCTTGTGGGGCCTGACGTTCACCTCGATATACAGGTCGCCGGGGGGTGCGCCGCGGGGTCCCACCTCGCCTTCGCCTGACAGCCTGATTTGCGAGCCGTCGTCTATGCCCGCCGGGATGGTCACCACCAGCTTGCGCCTCTCCTGCACGCGGCCATCGCCCTTGCATTCCGTGCAGGGGGTGGCTACCACCTTGCCCTCGCCGCCGCAACGCTCGCAGGGCACCACCGAGACGAACTGGCCGAAGATGCTCTGCTGCGCCCTGCGTATCTCGCCGCGACCACCACAGTTGGGGCAGGTCTCGGTAGTGGTGCCTGGCTCGGCCCCGCTACCCTCGCAACGCACGCAGGTAGCCAGGCGCGGCACCTCGATATCCTTTTCGCTGCCAAAAACGGCTTCCTCGAAGTCTATCGTGAGGCGATAGGCCAGGTGAGCGCCACGCTGCTGTCGGCGGCGCCCCGTCTGGGTGCCCATGCCGCCCGCTGCGGCCGTGAAGAACGTCTCGAAGATATCGGAGAAGCCGCCGAAGCCCGCGAACGGGTCTGCGCCCGCGCCTCCCATGCCACTGACCGCGTCATGCCCGAAGCGGTCGTAAGCCGCGCGCTTATCGGTGTCGATGAGCACCTCATACGCCTCGCTCACCTCTTTGAAGCGGGCCTCGGCGTCGGGTTCCTTGTTCACGTCGGGGTGAAGCTGGCGGGCCTTGCTGCGGAACGCCTTCTTTATCTCGTCCGTGGTAGAAGTGCGGGCCACACCCAGGATTTCATAATAGTCACGTTTTGTCGCTGCCATATTCTACCTTTGTCACTCTTTATCTAGCTCTGCTACCGATGGGCAATAGATGTGCCATTGCCCGGCCTTGCCGCCATGCCCGTATGTGCGCGCACAACCGGTTTCTATCTCAATATCATACAACTTTAGCTAAAGCTACTCAACCTCTGGCGGGCACAGGCCGGGTGCAAACTCGGATAGGAAGTCAAAAGCTCTTTTTGTCATTCTGAGCGTAGCGAAGAATCAGGTGGGTAGTTAGGCCGTTGGATTGTGGGACCATCTCCCCCTTTGTCATTCTGAACGCAGTGAAGAATCTCGTCCTCCACCGGGATGTTCCGCCTTTCTAATGGGAGAGTGTCCCGTGAAGAAAGGTGGTATTTGGGTGCTGGAGGACGAGATTCTTCGCTGTGCTCAGAATGACAGGGCCGAATTTGGTGGCCGGAATTCAACAGCATCCCTACCCGCCTGATTCTTCACTGCGTTCAGAATGACAAAGGCGGTCATGGTCGTCGTGTCCCACTTTGCAGCCCGCTTGCTAGCGGGTATTCGGGACAACAGGGTCAGAGAGTAAATAACGAGGAGGCCAGTACATGAGCGTACTAGCCTCCTTATTTTCGCCGGGTGCTCTCAGGCACCCAATCTAGTCAGTGGTCGGGGCTTTAGTCGTTGCCGCGGAAAGCGCCCTTGATGGCATCGCCTACGTTTTCGGCAGCGTCCTTGACGTTACCTACTGCCTGCTGGCCCGCGCCTTCTACCTCGTTGGCGGTGCCTTCAGCCTGCATGTCGCGGTCGCCGGTAGCTCGGCCTACGCCCTCTTGAATATTGCCGCCAAGCTCCTTGGCGCCGCCTTGTACTTTGTCACCAAAACCATCGCTCATTGTAGTTCTCCTTTTGTACGTCTCTAATCAATCGTGTCCGGTGGGTAGTGTTCGTGTCTGTAAAACGTACTGCCGCCTGTTTATAACTCAAGAAGCGTGCCATACCTCAGTATCGCGACACAAAAAGACTACTACGGGGCTGTTAACCGTAGTAGTCTCTTGCTTTTGCCTGTTTTATTGCCTTCTACCGAGTGGTAGGCGTGGAGTACAGATCGTTCACCGCCTGGAACAGCTGCTCGAAGCGGTTGAGCGTGCCCGCGTCTATCTTGCTGGGGGGCAGGGGGTTGGAGACCAGGTGGCTGGCGACGACATAGGGGTCGTAGATGCCCGACTGGCTAAGTTGCAGCCCCTTCTCCAGCACGTACTGCGACAGGCGGCTCCTGATGCCCTCGCCGGGCGGCAGGTCGCGCTCGTCTACCGTCTGCCCGCCAAGCTCCTCCTTGTAGGCCGCGTTGAACAGCTTCAGGTAGAGGCCGGGGGAGAGCAGGTCCTCGACGCTGGTGGTCGAGCCTACCGCTGAGGCGGTCAGAGTCCCAGCGCCATTGCTGCCGTTGCTGCCGCCGTTGCTCCCGCCGCTCTTGCCGGTAGCCTTCTCTTCGGGTCGGAACATTGCGTAGCTGATCACTCGCCGCTCGGTGAGAGTATCCGACATCGAATGGTCGCCGCCGGTGGTGTCGCCGTTGCCGTTGGCGTTCGCGCTCACGTGATCGGTGTTGCTCGACAGGACCGCAAGCTCGGCCTCTCCCGCGTCCAACAGGGCCATGAAGGTGGAGAGCCTGCCCAGGCCGCCCATCGGCACCACTGTAACGTCGTTGCGAAGGGCCGTCCGGCGTTGCTTATCGAGCAGGGCCGAGAAGTACTTCAGGTAGAGCATGTCTGCGGGGCTTTCCACCAGCAGGCTGCGGTCGGCGGTGAACAGGTTCTCGGTGAGCCTGTAGCCGAGCGCCACCTGCAAGGGGTAGAGCGTCTTGTTCTGCGACTCGCCAACCTTGTTCGAGATGACAGAGCCTTCCTCCCTGGCCTCCACCGTACGCACCTGGTAGAGCCGCTTGGTGGGCACCATGAAGGGCGAGTGGGTGGTGTACATGATCTGGTGGTCCCGCGCCAGGTCTTCGATGTAGCGCAGGAAGTCGGCCTGGGCCAGCGCGTGCAGGTTCAAGCCCGGCTCGTCCAGCAGCAGGATCAGGTCGGCATTGGTGCCCAGGTGCTGCTTGATCGAGTCGAACCAGACGATGAAGCTGAAGAACCAGACAAAGCCCCTCGACCGCTGGCTGAACGGCACGCTCACGCGGTGGCGGCGGTCGCGGATGCGGATGTAGAGATTGTTGCCCTGGTTGAAGGGCGGCGCGTCGTGCGGGTCCTCCCTGATGTCGAACTCGACCTCAAGCTCCTGGTTCTGCTTCCAGTACTCGAACACTTTGTCGGTGATCGAGTTGGAGATGGCTTCCAGCTTGGCCTTGACGCTCTCGTAGCCGTTGGCAATCGTAAGCTGGGTCAGGTCTACCTCGGCCATGCGCAGGAGGCTCAGCACCGTCCTGTCTTCCTCGGCTACACTCTGCCGCTCGACGTGCTGCTGGAGCGTGGGCAGGTTGATCTTGCCCGGCAGCAGGTAGTAGTCGTCGAAGTAGAGGAAGCGGGGGATGCGGGGGCCAATGGCACGCGCCCACAGCAGGTAGTTGAGCATGCTGGGCCACGACTCCGGCACCTTGGCGAAGGTGTCCTTCAGGTCGCGGAGCAGGGCCTTGCTGTCGGTGTCGATGGCGCTCGCATCGAGCATGGAGATAAGCTGGCGGATGCTACCGGCCTCGGAGAGGCGGTTGCTGAGGTCGTCCCGCAGGTTGGCCTGGCGCACCTTGTGCTGGATATAGCCTTCCTCCGGCACCTGCAAGGTCACGGACGAGGTGCCGTCGTAGCGGTGCTGCCTTACGAAGCTAAGCTCGTCGAGCAGGTCGAAGCCCAGCGACTGGTTGATCTGCTCGATCTCGTCAGGCTCAAGTGTATAAGTAAGCTCGGTGACGACGGCGGGGTTGGCCTCGTGCTCCCTGACGTAGGCGTTGAGCCGCTTGCGGGGGAAGTCCTCGACCAGGTTGAACTCGGTCTTGTCCACGGGCCGCGACTTGTGCAGCGCCTGCAAGAAAGCGGTCTTGCCCGATTCGTTCTGGCCTACGAGCACCGTCACATTGGGATCGATCTCAACCGGGCCACTGTCCTCAATCGACTTGAACTGTCTGACCTCGGCGGCTGTGAGCAGCATACCTAACTCCTATCTAAGCCTGGAAACTGGGTTGAACTGAGTGCATGTGATGAAGTTATAAGAAATAGTGCACGGCTCAAGAACAACCACGTAGCACACACTATAGCATCCCATATTATACCTTAAAGTGGTACGCTAAATGTGCCGGTTTCGGGTCCCACTTTTCGCACTCTATATAGTATAAGAGAGCGTTGCAAGGGGGGTGCGTACCGGCGCGTAGTCGCTAGAGAGTATAAAGCAAAACGGCCCGCTGTGCTACTGAATATAGCCCACCGAGCCACTTTGTATCCCTTCTCAGTGGTAAGAACTAGGGCGTGGGGTGTTCGTTCTCTCAGAAGGGGAATAGGAGTGGTGTAAAACCATCGGCAACTACTTTGGCCCTGTTCAGTTGCTCGTTATCCCAACTGACGAGTGGTACGTTCCTTTGTTGGGCCAGCGCTACGTACACCGAGTCAGCGCCCTTGATGTAGAGGCGTGTTGCTAAGTTCAGCCGCTTCCAGTGCCAAGGCGGAGTCTACAGACACAAACTCTATGCCGCTACTGTTGTTAAGGTAACGTACTATCTGTTGTGCGAGTGCTGGCTGCCGTGTGGCACGCGCGACCCCTGATGCGACCTCTACCAGAAGCAATTGTGGGGCAATCACAGCACCACCTAACTCGGCATATCGCCGCAACCAGGCCAGGCTTGCCGGGTGGTTAGACTCTCCGGCCAAGAGGGCGCTGACCCAAACGCTAGCATCTACTACAACTACAGGATGCTGTAGGCCAGGGGCAGGAGGGGAGGTCACCTAGTCCCTGATGTCACGGACGATCTGAACAGCATCCACACCGGGGGGTACATGAGGAGCAATGGCTGCTATGAGCCGGTCAAGCTCATCCGGTTCCTCATTGCTAAGGGCTAGCCTGTTTGCGGGCACATCACCAGGCACAATGCGCACGATAACCCGCCCCGTAGCGTCTACGATCTCCACTTCCCCACCTTGTTGCACGAGCCGCACAAGTTCGGCCAGCGGACCTGCCAGGTCCATTGCGCTGATTGTAGTCATGCTTGCGGCCTCACTTTCCACCTAACACAACAAATACTAACGCCTTTAGGATTATTATAGCAGGCAGCAACAATTGGGCGAGTAGCCACTTTGTATCACTTGCGTTTGGAAAGAGCAGCCGAATAATTGCTCAACGCGACTTGCTACTCTTGCTCCCCAGGAACTACCTCCACGTGGCGGAGCCAGGGGTGAGGTGTTGTCGTCGGTTCAGGCTCGCGGGTGGGTTTAGCCGTGGGTTCGCCCGTGGGGGTCTTCGGCGGGACGTACATGTTCCCTATGGGCTGATATGAGGGTATAGGAGGGGGATAAGCAGAGGGCACGGGCGCGGGGTACGTGCCGACAGGAGGCGGGGCCGTCTGCACGGCGGGGGGTACGTTTGGCGCGCCCGGTGCGTCTTGCCTGCTGCTGGCCTGCGTGGACAGCACGCCCACCCCAAGCACCAACGCGAGGGCAAGAATAGCGGTGAGGGCAAGTTGTGAGGCGTTGAGCTTTAACATGGTAGCTTCCTATACCCTGTCTTTGCAGGACGGCGGAACGAAAGACTGCACAAAGCATACAGGAGCAGTGGCTTAGCAGTTCACTACAGTATATCATACATCCTTGGGGTTTAGGCACGGCGGGGCGGAAGGACAGAATATGGTCATTATCGGCAGGAGACGCCCGTCGACTGAAGTCGAGGGCTACACATTGCAAAGTCTGCATGCCGCAGACTGGTACATCTTTCAGGACCTAATGAGACCTGATAAGATGTATTAGTCCCCGAAGCGGGACTTTGCAATGTGTAGCCCTCGACTTCAGTCGACGGGCGTCTCCTGCCGATAATGACCGTGCCCTAGCTGAATTGGCTGGAGGGCGACGACGTTCCTTTCCGACGACCAGAAGAGCAGTCTCAGCGCGTCAAATACTCGTACACCAGCGAATGGAAGTGGTGCACGCCGTTCTCCCGCCTGACCGAGAAGCGGCCCTGGTCGTACACCCGCGAGGCCAGCCCGCGCTGCACGTTCTCGCAAATGACGATGTCCTCTTGCTGTATCTCGTCGCTGAAGGCCACTGCCTGTTGCACGCCCTCCCAGGCCTCGCCCCCGCCCCCTTCGTGGAAAAACCATTCGAAGATGGTGAGCGTCTTGTCATGGCCGAGGGGCAGGATGATGTTGGAGGACATGTTATCCGGGTAGATGTTCACCATGAAGTTGGGGAATATCCAGTAGTAGAGCACCTCTTCGTCGGGCTGCACTTCGGAGTAGCGGCGGCCCGCACCGTTGCCCGACACCGGGCGCAGAGGGGCTAATTGCCGCGAATGGTAGCGGTGGGTCTCCACCTTGTAGTTCTCGTAGTCCAACTCGCGGTAGAGGCCGGGGTGGGCAATCGGCAGGTGGTAGCCTTCCAGGTAGTTGTCGATGTAGACCTTCCAGTTGCAGTCGATGATGTAGTCACGCCTCTCCACCGGGCGCATCTCGGCCAGGGGGATGTGGGCTGTCTCCGCCAGGATGACGCCCAGCGTCTCGGCCAGCGGGGCGGCGTCATGCTCCAGGTTCACGAAGACGAACGGCCCCCAGGTCTCCACGCGCACCGGGTGCAGGCCGTAGCAGGACCTGTCGAAGTCCTCCACGCCCTCGAACTCGGGGGTGGTCATCAGGCGGCCATCGAGGGCGTAGGTCCAGCCGTGGTAGCGACATTGCAGCGACTTGCGGTTGCCCTTGCCCGCCGCCACGTTGCCCGCCCTGTGACGGCAGACGTTGTAGAAGGCCCGCAGCACATCGTCCGTGCCCCGCGTGACGACCAGCGGCTCCCCCTGCACCTCGCAGGTGAAGAAATCGCCAATACGGGCCACCTCGTCAATACGGCCCACGGCCTGCCAGGTGCGGGCGAATATCTTGTCCTTCTCCAGCCGCAGGAACTCCGGCTCGATGTACCACCGGGCGGGCATGGTGGCAGCGCGGGCCAGGTCAGGCTCGAACCGGAAGTCGGTCAGGTCGACCATCGTAGGCTCCTCATGAACATCGTGTCTGACAGCCTACTCTATTTTATTCCAAACAGCTTGTCAACGGGTAAGCGCCACCCTGGCAGTGCCGGTTCAGCTTCCGCCACTTCGCCCCTGCGATACATTGTAGGCTCGTCCGGGCTGCTCTTGCGATATACCCGCACAACATCTTCGCGGCGTATGTCCACGTCCCATAGCACCTCTGTACCAGTCGCAAAATAGTCGCGGCGCTTGGCTGCAAACTCGTCTTCCATGAAGCAGCTACAATCCCCGATGTCCCAAACCTCAACGGCGAAGAGAGGAGCACCCACCGGAAGCCCAGGAGTTAGCGGCCCTTGGTCAAACGAGCAATCGGGGCAAAATGACTTCCGATGCGGTAGGTCCACTAAGTAGCCGACCTTGCTGGGAAGTGCATAACCTAAACGTGTATTCTTCTCGTACTCGTTCAAGCTAATGAGAATATGCAGGACCGCACGAGATGCACGCCCGGTCATAGGCGGTATCATGACAATCTTGCCGCAGACTAGCTCCGCCCTACCGTGATCGGGGTAGTTGAGGAGGTCTTTGATTGTAGCGTCGGGTCTAGAACTCATGAACTCCTGCTATGGAGGTATCCCGTTACTAGATGTTCATTTAAGGGGCTGAATCTCTACACCAAGTATTTCGCCTATGGCCCCCGGTATCGGTAGAGCAATTACACTTATGTTCAAATGTATTATGTGTTCCTTCACTACAAAATTATATGACTTGTTCCAATCCTCCCAATCAGAAAGCGATGCCTCATCTTCTTCCAGAACTTCCACCCAATTTGCCTTATCAACGAACGCAAAGAGATGACACAGAGCATCAGCTTCCAACGACACTAGGAGCTGATCAGAAGGTAATACCTGAACATCCTTCACCACAAAATTCATTACATCTTCAACTGATGCTATCTTGGGGTCCTCGAATTCATAACGTAATCCTATCTTGATATTATCCGGCTCCAATCCTTCCAAGAGCGTGCGCAGTATGCTGCCAACGCGTGCACTGAGACTCTCTATACTAGCATTCATTGATCTACTATCGAGCTTCTTTAGTATTGGCTGAATTACCTCCTGATTCAGTTCTCCCAAGCTGTTGTATATTCTTACCCTATTAGGCTCAATATTCAGAGCTTGCAAATCGCTCAAGAGGTCAGGATGTAACGCATTTCTCTCTCCATCCTTGGGCCCTACAGCGAAATCATTGTAGTTATCTGTGATAAATGCTACAGTGGCGTCACTCTTGATTAACTGTGCCAGAACTGAGTTCCAAATCAGGAAATCTCTGTAACCAGAAGACTTACGACCAAACGGTTTTTTACCCGCCATTTCACGCTCAATTATGTCTTTGGCGGACACATCAGGAAGGGGCAAAATACGTGCGCCTATACTACCAAATAGATGATCAATATAGTCAAGATACTCTGTTGTCGTAGTGTCTAGTGTGTCCCTATTGATAGGGTACTCGAATTCGCCTACTAACTTATGGGCGGTGCGCAACATATCGCTCATCTTAAGTGCGTGCTCTTCTAATTGCTCACGATGATTCTTCTTCACTTCTTCTAGGACTACCTGGGGGATCGCAAGATATATCTCAGTGAGTTCGCTTCTTGAACACGCCTCAAACAGAGTTTGGAACTGGGGTCCTGCAAATCTGAAGTTCTGGAAGATGATATTCGTGTCAAGAATAACAAGCATCACGCAAATCCACCTCTAATATCACTTTAGCTTACATCCCCTAATACACATGGCAAGAAAGAGGACTGAGTAGATTATACTACTCAGCCCTCTTCATTAGTTACGCAGCCCTAAACCTTCTTACACCTCGCGGAACTCGCCTTCGACGGTCCCTTCCTCGGCCTCGCGGCGGGGGGTTTCGGGGCCGGTGCCGTTGGGGCTTGAGCCGTCCTCGCCCATGCCGTCGAAGCCGGGGCCGCGGGTGCCTGCGTCGGCCTGTTGCTTGGCGTACATAGCCTGACCGATTTGCTGCATCGCGTTGTTCAGCTCCTCGGTGGCCGACTTGATCCTGTCGGTGTCGTCGGTGTTGAGGGCGTCACGCACCGCCTGCACCTTCGCCTCGACCTCGCTCTTGACTTCAGCCGGCACCTGCTCGCCCAGGTCGCGCAACGACTTCTCAGCGTTGTAGGCCAGGCTGTCGGCCATGTTGCGGGCTTCGATTAGCTCGCGGCGCTTGCGGTCCTCCTCGGCGTGCGACTCGGCCTCGCGCACCATGCGGTCGATCTCGTCCTTCGACAGGCCCGACGACGCGGTAATCGTGATCTTCTGCTCTTTCTGCGTCGCCATGTCCTTAGCCGACACGTTCAGGATGCCGTTGGCGTCGATGTCGAA